>CAZXRQ010000036.1:9591-19742 GCA_964642795.1 uncultured Oscillospiraceae bacterium
GTGGGCGCGGGCGCTGCCGTGGGCGCTGCCGTGGGCGTTGGCGCTAATGCAGGCGCAAGCGTCTGTGTAAGCTGCGGATCATCCTGCGCGGGAGTAAGCTCAACAACCTCCTGCTCCGGAGAAGGCGCGCAGGCTGCTGTAAGCAAAAGCGCCAGCACTATAAGAATGAATGCGGTTTTTTTCATTTTCTCCTCACTTGCCCACGCAGAAGCGGGCGAATATTTCATCTATTACACGCTCGTCCACGGCGCTGCCTGTGATGGCCGCAAGCGCGGAAAGCGCCCCGCGTATATCCGTCGCGGTACATTCCATATCCGGGGCGCGCTGTGCGCTCGATATGTACGACGCAGCGCTTTGCAGCGCCGCGATATGCCGGGCGTTGGTTATAAGCACGCTTTCGCCGGGATCTATACGCTTTGCTATCTCGGCTTTCAATCCGGCCAGACCCGCGCCCGTCGCCGCGCTTACGGTCAGCGGAGTTATGCTGAAATGCGCGGCTATATCCTCGGGACTGACCTGCGCGGGCAAATCGCCCTTGCACAGCACGCCTATGCGGGGAAGCGTTCGCGTGAGCCTCTCCGCCTCGCAGTCCTCATCGTTAAGCGGCGCGGACGCGTCGAACGCCAGCAGCACCAGCGCCGCGCCGGACGCGGCCTCCTTTGCAAGCTGCACGCCCACGCTCTCCGCCTCGCCCGCGGTATCCCTAAGTCCGGCAGCGTCAATAAGCCGCACGGGTATGCCTGCTATCGCGGTCTGCTCCTCCAGTATATCCCGGGTGGTACCCGGTTCATTTGTGACTATGGCGCGATCCCTGCCCAGCAGCGCGTTGTACAGGCTGGATTTTCCCGCGTTGGGCCTGCCGCACAGCACCACCTTAGCGCCCTCGCGCAGCACTCGCGCGCGCATACCGCCGGACGCAAGCGCATCCAGGCGCGCCTGCGCCGACTGCAGCGTATCCGGCAGCGCGCCCGTTACGTCCTCCTCCAGCTCCTCCGGGTAGTCTATCGCGGCGTCCAGTCCCGAAAGCGCGCCTGTAAGCAGGCCTTCAAGCTCGGTTACTTCTCTTTCAACACCGCCCTCAAGCTGCTCCGCGGCAGCGGCCGCCGCGCGCTCGGAGCCTGCGGTTATAATGTCCATCACGGCCTCCGCGCGGGAAAGATCCAGCTTGCCGTTTATGAAGGCGCGGCGCGTAAACTCGCCCGGCTCAGCAGGACGCAGGCTTTTATTAAGCAGCGCGAGCACCCGCCGCACCACCGCCGCGCCGCCGTGCACGGAAAGCTCCGCCATATCCTCGCCGGTATAGCTGCGCGGGGCGGCATAGTATACGGCTACCGCCTCGTCCACGAGCTGCTCGCCGTCGGTCACGCGGCCGAACACCGCGCGGTGATCCGACAGCCTGCCCGAGAACAGTCCCTCAAGCGCGGTCTTGGCGTCCGGCCCGGAAATCCTTATTACGGCCAGCGCCCCGCCTGCGGGGGTGGCCAATGCGAATACCGTATCCTTTATCATATTACTGATTTTACACCACCTACGCCTATTTTTACAGCCCCGCCCCGTTTTTCTTGTGTGCGGGCGGCTAAAGTGGTATCATAACCTAAATTGTTTTTTGAGGTTATCTTGATAATGGCGAAATATGATCGCATCGTAATAAAAGTGGGAACCTCCACCCTCACGCACGACACCGGGCGCACCAATCTCAAGCGCATGGGGGAGCTGGTCACCGTAATAGCGGATCTTGTAAACTCCGGCTGCCAGGTGGCGCTTGTCACCAGCGGCGCTATCGGCGTGGGCGTGGGTAAGCTGGGGCTTGCTGCGCGCCCCTCTGACACCCCCGGCAGGCAGGCCGCCGCCACGGTGGGCCAATGCGAGCTGATGTTCATGTACGACAAGCTGTTCAGCGAATACGGACATACCGTAGGACAGATGCTCATCACACGCGAGGATGTGGATCACCCTCACCGCCGTGAAAATCTGATAAACGCATTTGATAAGCTGTTTGACTATAAGGCGATACCCATTATAAACGAAAACGACGCCGTCGCCGTGGAGGAGATAGTCTACGGCGATAACGACAGCCTTTCCGCGATAGTTGCGCGGCTGATCTCTGCGGATATGCTCATCATGCTGACCGATACCGACGGCCTGTTTTCCGGCGACCCGGCAAAGGATGCTTCCGCCAGACTGATATCCGTGGTGGAGCATATTACCCCGGAAATAGAAGCCCTCGCAGGCGGCGCGGGCTCCTCGCGCGGTACGGGCGGCATGGCTACCAAGCTGCACGCGGCACAGCTTGCAACACAAGCGGGGATACCCGCCGTAATAATGAACGGCGCAAAATCCGCAAGCATATATGAACTGCTTAGCGGAAAACCAGTGGGCACTCTTTTTAAACCGCAGGAGGTTAAGTAAGTATGGATATCACGACGCTGGGCAAATACGCAAAGGCGGCCTCGCGCTCGCTTGCGCTTACCGGCACGGAGACGCGCCGTGCGGCGCTTATCGCCATAGCGGAGGCGCTCACGGAAAACGAGGCCCTGCTCATAAGCGAAAACGCCGCCGATGTTTCCGCGGCGCGGGACTCCGGCATGAGCGAATCCCTGCTGGACAGGCTTACGCTGACCCATGCGCGCATATTGGGCATGGCGCAGGGCGCGCGCGAAGCAGCTTCCCTTCCCGATCCGCTTAACCGCGTGCTTTCGGACATTACGCGCCCCAACAGCCTGCACATAGTAAAGGTGAGCGTACCGCTGGGCGTTATCGGAGTGATATTCGAGGCCCGTCCCAACGTCACGGCTGATTCCGCCGTGCTGTGCCTTATGAGCGGCAACGCCTGCGTGCTGCGCGGCGGCCGTGAAGCCATACGCTCTAACACCGCCATAGCAAACGTCATACGCCGCGCCATATCCGCGCCCGGCGTCGGGATGGACGAAAATTGCGTGCAGCTTGTGCAGGACACCTCGCGTGAAAGCGCCAGCGCCATGATGACGCTTAACGGCTACATCGACGTACTGATACCCCGCGGCGGACGCGGGCTTATACAGGCCGTGGTCAAAAACGCCACCGTACCCGTGATCGAGACAGGCGCAGGCGTATGCCATGCCTACATACATTGCCCCGCCGATATAGGCATGGCCGTATCTATCGTAATAAACGCAAAGGCCAGCCGCCCGTCGGTCTGCAACGCGCTGGAGTGTGTACTGGTGGATGAATCCATGAGGGACACTTTCCTGCCCGCGCTCGCCCCGGCGCTTATAAGCGCCGGCATCACCCTGCACGGCGATGAGGCGACGCGTGCGCGCATACCCGATGCAATACCCGCAACGCAGGACGACTGGGGGCATGAGTACGGAGACCTGAACCTCGCCTGCCGCGTGGTGAAGGATATGGACGAAGCGATCGCCCACGTTACACAATACGGCACCGGCCACAGCGAATGTATAATTACCGACGACGATGCTGCCGCCGCTTCCTATATGGCACGCGTCGATGCGGCGGCGGTCTACCACAACGCCTCCACCCGCTTTACCGACGGCGGCGAGTTCGGCCTGGGCGCGGAGATAGGCATATCCACCCAGAAGCTGCATGCGCGGGGGCCACTGGGCCTTAACGAGCTTACCGGCGTGAAATACATGCTGTACGGAAACGGGCAGGTGCGTTGATATGGACTACACAGTACTGAACATGGAAAACTATCCCCGCCGCGCTCATTTTGAGTATTTTTCCGAGATGGACTACCCTTACGCCGGAATCACTGTACAGGCGGATGTTACCAAATGCGTACAGCGCATACGCGCACAGGGCTACCCGATGTTTCTTACCATGCTGTATCTGCTTTCACAGGCGGCCAACGCCGTGCCGGAGCTGAGACAGCGCATACTGGATAACGGCATCATCCAGTACGACTGGTGCCGCAGCTCCCATACCGCCATGCGGTCCAACGGCGTATTCTGCTACTGTTCGCTGGACGCGCGGAGGCCATTTGACGAGTTTATCCCATATGCGCAGGCGGAGGTGGCGGACGCACTGGAAAAGAATTCGCTCAAGGATTGTGCGGACGATGGCGACCTCATTTATACGTCCTGCGTGCCGTGGATAGCGTACAGCTCGCTTATCCAGCCCACCACCCGCCCCGCGGACAGCCATGTCCGCCTTAACTGGGGCAAGCTATATCCCGACGCCGAGCGGCAGCTTATGCCGCTTAGCATACTTGTCCATCACGCGCTGGCGGACGGCAGGCACATCGCCGCGTTTTTCGACGGGTTTGAGGAGCTGGCGAATTCAAGATTTTAGTTTTAGGCTGAGCGCATCCGCCCTGCCGGGGCGCGCGCAAACCGCTGACGGCCCGCCGGACAATAGTCCGGCGGGCCGTCGCGGTTTATTGGCGGGCGCAGCCCGCCAGCAGCGCGTTTCACGCGCCGCGCGCGCCCCGGCATGGGCGGTCAATCAAAGCTGCCGTTCCTTAAATCCCACACCATTTCCTCATACACGCTGCCCTCTATCACGCCGTCCGCGTCCGAGCTCAGCGCGTCCGCCATATAGCGCGCATCGTCAACGGAAAGCTCGCCGCCCGTCTCTGCGCGCCCTATTATGCTGCCTGCCACCATAGCGTCCACGTTCACGAGGTTAAGCGCAAGATACCACACTATCAGCGCCGTCGCGCACAGCCTAAGCATATTCAGCCGCGGCAAAAGCAGCTTTATAAAGCACGCCAGCACACAGAAGCACAGGAATATCATAAACCACATCGGCAGCACGCGGTTTACCGTAAGGCCGTATGCGTCAATATACATCGATAGCCGCGCTATGCCGGAATACAGCACCACGCAGGTGGCGGCCATCAGCGCGGCAAGCAGCGGCTTAGCAGCTTTGGCTTCCTCCGACAGACCCAGCACCGCGAAAAACACTGCAAGGTTTATCCCCGCCACCACGCACAGCTGCGTAAAGCCGCTTACCGCGTATTCGGAATAGGTCAGCTCCGCCGGCAGCCCTTTTATGCCGGTAAGGTATGCAAACTGAAAATATGCAAACACCGCGTAGATTACCAGCAGCAGAGAGACTATCATCTGCGCGCTCAGCGCCGGCAAAAAGCGCGTGTATGGTGCTGTGCGCACATCCGCGGGCTTAAACAGTGCGGAATACATAAACGAATAGAACAGCAGCGCCGTAAACAGCCCCAGACATATCCGGAATAACACCTTGCCGAGCGATGCGTCCGCAACCAGCTGCCCGGCGTAGTAGCCCATCACGGAATCCGCGCTGATCAGCAGCGCCGCCACCGCTATTAGCAGCGGTACGGCGCAGAGTATGCCTATGAGCACGCCGCGCCGCGCACTCTTATCCGACCCGGACAGACTGGAAAGCGCTCCGAAAGCGTTGGGTATACACTTGAACGGATAGTTGAACCAACCCAGTATATACAGCCCGACATACTGCCACCGCGTACCCTCGGGGATGCGCTCACCCACGGTGCAGATAAGCATATGCAGCATAAGCAGCGCGGGAATCACGAGGTAGTTATAAAAGCCGATATCGTTTTTATATACGACAGCGCGTAAAAACAGCACGGCGACCGCGGCGAGTATACACCAGCCCGTGCGGTTATGCTTTACGTTTTGCCAGTTCAGCGCACAGAAGCCGATAAAGTACGCCCCCCAGAGCGCCGCGTATGCCGGCAGTGCGCCGGTAGCGTCGTATGCGCGTGTGAGCGCGGGCCATGCCCATACCGCCATGACAAGCCCTATCGCCGCCGCCGCGATAAGCAGCCTGCGCATGGCCGGGGTGTACGTCCGTCTGGGAAGCACGGTATCGGGCGTGTATATGTTGTGTTCGTTCTGCATGGGCTGGTTTTGTTCCATAGAAAGCATTCCTCCGTATCATCAGTGCTTATCGTAGCATATGCCCGATATGCAGGCGTTACAAAAGGATAACGTTTCTTTGAATAAAGAATGAACGAGAGCGCGCAATTCGCCGCCAAGCCGGGGCGCGCGCGGCGCGTGAAACGCGCCTGCGGCGGGCTTCGCCCGCCAAAAAACCGTGAGACCCGCGCGACACATTCATGTGTCGCGCGGGTCTCACGGTTTGCGCGCGCCCCCGGCAAAGGCGGCGTATATTCCTTTATACCAGCGTTCTCGCCCAGATGCCGCTCTTCATGCGGCGGAGCGCCAGCACGGAGCGGAGCACACAGGAAGGAATTACGCACAGCAGTACGATATACAATGGCATATCCAGCGCCAGCCCCGCTATCGCCGTAATGGGCAGCGCCAGCAGCCATTGTGGAATAAGGTCTATCACGGCGGCGGCGCGGGTATCTCCGCCGCTTCTCAGTACGCCGCATATCAAAGTATAGTTCAGGGCGTACAGCGGCTGATATATGCCCAGCACAATTATGCTCCAAAATGCCAAATGCTTCACGGTCTCGCTGGTCTCGGTGTATAAATTTACCGCGTACGGCAGCACCGTGCAGCATAGCACGCCGGAAAGCAGGCCCATCAGCAGCGCAAGCAGGGTGTACCGCTTGCCGTACAGCAGTGCGCGTTCTGAATCCCCCTCGCCAAGTGTATTGCCCAGCACTACGGCGGACGCCGTGCCCATGCCCATATATGCTACCATCGTCAGCTTGTCCACGGCGTTGTATATCATAATGGCTGCAAACGTATCCGTACCCATACGGCCGTATACCCAGTTTATTATCAGCGCGCACACCGCCCACAGCATGTCGTTTAAAAACGCGGGCAGGCTCACCTGCACAAATTGCTTTACTCCCGCAGCCGTCTGGGCAAGCAGCTCATCAAGGCGCGCCGAAGCGTAGCCCGGCTTTATGTAGCTTGCGGTTATAAGCGTAAGCATGTTGGCGCACGCGCCTATGAGCGTACCTATCGCCGCGCCCGTAAGGCCCAGCCTCGGGAAACCGAGGTTGCCGTATATCAGCACCCAGTTGAAGAATATGTTTATCACCAGCGCCACGGCGCCGCTTATCAGCGGCAGCAGCGGCCGCCGCGCGGACTTATGCGCTATGCCGTATGCATACGAAACCCCTATCGCCACATATGCAAGACAGGCCGTGTCAAGGTATTCGACGCCCGCGGCGATGACCGTTTCGTTCTCGCTGTATATTCCTACAACAAAGCCTCCGAACAGCCTGCCGATCACGGTAAACAGCGCGGCAAAGCCTATGCACAGCATCAGCGTAAAGCCCAGCGTGCTTCTAAAACCCGCCCTGTCCTGCTTACCGAAATACTGGCTCATATATATGCTGCCGCCGCTCATCACGCCAAACAACACCAAATCCAGCAAAAAGGCCAGCTGCGTGGCCGCGCCTACGCCTGCAAGCGGCACGTCGCCCAGCGCGCCTATCATCATCGTATCCACCATATACATGGCGGTACCCAGCAGCTGCTGCAGCATTATGGGAAGACTGATGGCCCACATGCGGCGCATGAAGGCGCGATCTTCTATCATGCCCTTAAACAGGCTTTTATTCGCTTTCTCCATACCGCTGATAATATCAGACCCGTGCGGCAAACGCAATCCTTCCTCTTGAATTGTAAATATCCGGCGGAATGATCGAGGCTTTTTTATAAAATTTCCCCGCCGCCGGCAAACTATGCTATAATCAATAACACGGTATTTCCAACATTCCCGTATCGGAGGTTGCGTATGGAGCTTTCCAACATATTATATTCCAGCGATTTTTGGCTGTTCATGGTGCTCGTCATGTTCGTGGTGAGCCTTATTGCGCAGTCCAGCGTGCAGCGCACGTTCAACCGCTATTCCCAGCTCGCCTCAAGCAGCGGGCTCCGCGCCGCGGACGTTGCTCAAAACCTGCTAAACTCCTTTGGCAGCAGCGTTTCCCTCACCCGCACCGGCGGCAGCCTTACCGACCATTACAATCCCCAGACCGGCGTGGTCGGACTTTCCGAGACCGTATACGATCATACCTCTGTGGCGGCGCTGGCCGTGGCCGCTCACGAAATAGGCCATGTTCAGCAGTATCAGGACGGCTATGGCCCTATCAAGATCCGCAACTTTATACTGCCCGTGGCGAAGATAGGCTCCACGTTGGCGCCGTATGTGATAATCATCGGCATACTGATGGGTGCGGTGGGGCTTGCCGAGGTGGGCCTCGTGCTGTATGCGGCGGTGCTGCTGTTCCAGGTGGCAACGCTGCCCGTCGAGTTTGACGCATCCCGCCGCGGCGTGGAGATGCTCCTTGCTGGCGGCTTTATACGCAGCCAGGAGGAGGAAAACGCCTCGCGCAAGGTGCTCAAAGCCGCCGCCATGACCTATGTTGTGGCTGCGCTTGCTACCTTCGTCTCGCTGATGCGGTTTGCCTCGCTCATTTCCAGCCGTAAAAAATAACCCTGTTTCCGGCGTTTTCGGGCGGCATTGCCGCCCGTTTATTTTTCTCCTTTTTTTCCCTGCTTCTCTTCAATATTATCTTTGCGAATTATTTCCAAATTGTAACCGGCAAGTGTTGACAAAGTAAATTTCCTAATATATTATTAACCAGTGTCTGTTATGCTTTGCCGGGGGCAATGCGATAATAAAGGAGGGTTGCTTTATCAACAACAAGATGGAAAAACGGTTTGGGCTGCCTACCGCCATAGCAATGGTTGTTGGCATCGTCATCGGCTCTGGCGTCTTTATAAAAGGCGGCAAGATCATGAGTCTGGCTGGCGGCAATATGTGGAACGCGGTTCTGGTCGTCGGCATTGTCGGCGTGATCTGTATAATCTGCTCGCTGGTCTTTGCTGAGCTCGGAGCAAAATACGAGAAGGTAAACGGCGTTGTGGACTATGCAGAAGTAGCACTTGGCAAGAAATACGCGTACTATGTTGGCTGGTTTATGACCACCATCTATTACCCTTCTCTTGCAGTGATACTTTCCTTTTTCGCTGCTGTATTTACCTGCCCGCTGTTCGGCGTACAGGCGCTGGACTTTTCCACCGGCACGATAGCCGTGGAGGCCGTGGGCCTTGGCGCTGGCTATCTCATGCTGGGCTACGGCATAAACGCCCTCAGCCCCAAGCTAGCCGGTAAGCTGCAGGTCACCACCACCGTGATAAAGCTTATCCCGCTGGTGCTGATGGGTGTTGTAGGCACGATAGTCGGCCTTACCAACGGCTCCACCGCAACGGTGCTCGCGGAGGGCGCAGCCCGTACCGCGGCAGATACCGGCGCAAGCGGACTGTTTGGCGGCGTAGTGGCGTTTGCCTTCGCCTATGAGGGCTGGATAATCGCCACGTCCATAAACTCCGAGCTTAAGGACGCCAAGAAAAACCTGCCTCTCGCGCTCATCATCGGCGCGCTGTTCTGCACGGTCATCTACTGCCTGTACATATTCTCCATGAGCTCTGTGGGCAGCGTAGACACCATAATAGGCACCTGGCCTCTGGGCGAATCCCTGCCCAGCATCGCGTTTGCCAACATATTCGGCAACTTTGCGGGCACGATCGTGTATGTATTCCTTGCTATCTCCTGCCTTGGCACTATGAACGGCCTCGTAATGGGCAGCTGCCGCGGCATGTACTCCGTCGCCGCCCGAGAGATGGGTCCCCGGCCTGATTTCTACGGCAACGTTGACGATCAAAACAACTTCGTGCTCAAATCCAGCCTTGTGGGACTGGCGATCGCCGGCGCATGGTATGCCTGGACCGTCATCATGTGGATGAAGGGGCCGGACTTTTTCGGCGGCGTACACAGCAGCCTTTGGCTTGGCTGGGAGCCCGACGAGATCTCCATAGTCAACCTGTACGCGATGTACATACCGATGTTTATCGCGCTGATGGTAAAGAACAAGGAGCTGCCGTTCTTCAAGCGCTTCGTGCTGCCCGCGCTGGGCGTGGCGTGCTGCGTATTCATGGTATACTGCTGCGTAGTCTGCAAGGGCTATCAGCAGATCCTCGGCTACCTGATATTCTTCGCCATTGTCATGTTTATCGGCTGGCTGGTGGATAGGCTCCGCGTGAAAAACACCATTACGGAAGCCGCCAAATAAACGGCGGATACACCTTAACCAACGAAGCGCCTTCCCGGAAACGGGAGGGCGCTTGTTTACATAAAAAGCCAAAATTGTCTTGTTCGGGCTTTGCTCATGCGCCCCTTAGTCCCCCTGCGAAAAAAAGCCAGCGCACCGGCAATAGCTTAACGGC
>CAZXRQ010000037.1:0-19725 GCA_964642795.1 uncultured Oscillospiraceae bacterium
TTTTGGCGAGAGGCAAAGACTGCAAGCTCGAAAAAGTCAAAATTGACTTTTTCGAAAACCGGGCCGCCCCGCATATCGCGGGACGGCCGGTTTATTTTATAGTGTCAGCATCTTTTTTTACCGCTGTCGCTCAGCCGCTCAATGACAAGCGCCTTTGTAGCGGACGGCGCCGCAAGTGGCACCTTCTTTCTTAGTATGTATGATGCCGCAAGCTGCCATTCCTCGGAGGTAAAAGAGCAGTCGGGTATTTGGGCTATCGCCTGGACTATGCTTGGGTTGTTTTGCCCCCCGTGGAGATCGGAAAGGTAGCTCAAGCCGGCCTGTGCTCTGATGTGCTCCAAAATATCCGTACGACCCTGATCGATTACCATGTGTTGCCTCCGTTGATGACTTATATAGTAGACATTATTAGACAAATAACGTAGACATTATTTGCCAAGCGGAATCCGGCTGAATTTACCGGCCCGCGGCAGCTAAATCCTGCAAAGGTCTGGAAAAAAATATTGATAATACCTTTGTCTAACACAAAATACTATGTAATATGTATTATACAATAATTGTAAAATAATGTCTACTTTTTTGGACGATAATTGTCGATAAAACCGTATTGTACCGGCAGGAATGTGCCAAATTGATGTGTTAAACGGCGAATGGCCTTATAACCGCGCACGCACAGAGCCGGATAAAAGCCCTTATTCAGCCGATACGATCCGTTGGTATATATGTAAGCAGGGGCTGCGGCAGGCTTGTATTGCCGCAGCCCCTGCTGAGTTGTATTTTGCGCGTCTATCGCGTTATCACGACAAGCCGCTCGCCCTCTGCCAGCGCGTCGCCCGCGGCCGGATTCAGCTCACGCAGCTCGGATACAGTAACGTCAAAGCGCATCGCCGCATCAAACAGCGTCTCTCCGGCGGCGGCGTAGTATGCCGTTATGCCGGGCTTGTGCAATGGAGCGCAGGCGGGCTCGGCAGCCGTGAGTATATCCAGCGTGCGCAGCGTAAACAGCCTTGCGTTGAAAAACAGCGTATAGTCCACCATGGGACGCAGCCCGCCGCCCCTGAGCGAAGCGAGCGCGCACACGGAAACATCCGCGGCGTCGCCCGCGCAGGCGAAATCCGCACAGAACGGCACATCCTCATAGAAGCATACCGGCGTGCCGGATTCATCCTCGTAGAGTATGTGCGTAAACAGCAAGCCCTCTACGAACAGCCGCCCGTCGGTTATGCTTTTTGCAGTTACCGCCGCGCGGCAGAATGCGCCCAAAGGTCTGCAAACCGGGGACGTTCCGTCGGGCAGGCTTAGCGTTTCGGTCAGCGTATGCCGCCTGCACAGCGTGCCCGCGCTGCCTATGAAGCAGGTCTGGGTGGTAACGCAGCTGAAGTATGGGCCGCCCGGCCTGTATGCCGCAAGCGGCAGCAGCGCCCGCTGCTCCGTGGCGTCCTCGCTCCACAGCAGGAGCTGCGCCTCCACCACGATTATGTCGAACTCCGATACGCAGCGCACGTTCAGCGCGGACACCGTCGCGCAGGCCGCTCCCGCCGAAGCATATTCAAACGGCGCTTCCAGCCTCCGCTGCAGCAGCCGGCCGTCCAGCCCGCGGCAAAGCGCATCCACGGCCAGCACGCCGCGCCCGGCTGCGGCGTCCGCCTCCAAACAGCCCTGCGCACACAGCACCGCGGCGGCCTCGCCGGCGGGGAATTCCTCGCGCAGCTCCAGTGTACGCGTCTGCCCACTGCCTGTGCAAAGCGTTACCTCGGCGGTTTTTACCTCGCAGCCCGTTTCACGGAACGCAGGCAGCACGGTCCGATCCACCAGCCGGCAGGTTATATCCGCCACAGCGTACAGCGACAGCGCAAGCGACGCGTTCTGCTTTACCGAAAACGAGGACAGCTGTGCCGAGCATATACATTCCAGCCCGGGCAGCGCTTCCGCGCAGGGTATCTCGTGGCGGAACGCCGCGCTGGATACGAAGCAGAACGGCGCATCCTCACCGCTGCACATGATATGCGCGCGCACCCGCCCCTCCACTGTAACGCTGCCGTCGCCTGCAAGCGCCGAGCCCAGCTCGACCTCGCCCTGGGCGCACATCAGCCGCCCGGCGCTCCCCTCCGGGAAGGGTATATCGCCCTCCGCCAGCGCCTGTGAGCTCACCATGCCCGCCGCGCGCGGCAGGCGAATATCCTCAAACACATATTCCATTACAGACCTCCTCAATATCAGGCTGTACATATCTGCACATACTATGGATATTGCACTGGCAGCGGTTTTATGTGCATACACAGGCAAGGAATTTATAGCACTTTGAATAATATTTACGCGATTTTTGGCGGCGCTTTTATGCAGTATACAGGTGTGATACGGGCTTGAATCGTGCAGGGTTATCCACATTGCCCACATGGTTATCCACAGTTTGGGCTTTTATTGGAGGTGCCGGATGTGGATTACGGGCGGAGCAGGTGCAAAACGCACGTATGCTTTGTATTAATGAATGTATAATTTTCCAGGACGGTTTCTATAATTTACAAATTGTGCTATATTCAGCGTTCGCGCGTCGAAGCGTGTCGCATTACATGGCGGAGAGAATGTCGTTTTGCGCCTCGCGCGCACTTTCCATGATCAGCTTATCCGCTACCAGCGCTATGAATTCGCCGTTGGTGGGCTTATCATTTTTGCCGTATATATTATAGCCGAATATCTGATTAACGTTTTCTATTTTGCCCCGTGTCCAGGCCACCTCGATGGCGTGGCGAATGGCGCGCTCCACCTTGCTGGCGGAGGTCGAGAACCGCTTGGCTATGCCCGGGTACAGCTCCTTGGTGATGCGGTTTATCAGCTCCGGCTCGTAGTAAACCATACGAACGGCCTCGCGCAGATAATGGTAGCCCTTTATGTGCGCCGGAATGCCGATTATAAGAAAAAAGGACGTGATTTTTTCATCCAGCGTCTTAGGCTGCTGGGAAAGCGCGCAGAAGGGGGATCTCAGCTCCATGGTGGTATCCAGCATATCCAGCGTGCGCTTATACAGCGTATCCGGGTCCACGGGCTTGAGCATATAATACTTTGCGCCCAGGGCGGAGGCCTGTCTTATCATGTCCTCCTGCCGCAGCGCGGATACCACGATCACTACGGGAGGGGTCTCGACAAAGCCGCTGTGTATGCGCTCCATCAGCTCAAAGCCGTCCATCCGGGCCATCACAAGGTCGCATATCAGCGCGTCGTAATGGCCGCTGCGCAGTGCATCCAGCGCGGCTTGGCCGTCGTAAACGGCGTCCGCCTGCGCTATCATATCCTGCGCCGTGAAGAAATCGCGCACCCCGTCGATGTAACGTGGGTTGCCATCCGCCAAGAGAATACGGTGTTTCGCCATTTGTGTTCCTCCTGTTCAAAATATGATGTAGTATGTTCGGGAATGCTGTTGTACCTCCCAATCAGAGAATAGCATCGCCATTTTTGCGGCGACAGGGATGTAAAATACACATAAATGTCGGCTTTTGATGGCATTAATGCAGCTTTTCAGACATGGCGGGAGAACGGCGCGATGCGGTTGCATTGTAACACACGGCGTGGCCGGGGATGGAAATTTTCTCATACAATGTAATTAGTTTTGCTCGTTGTATATTATGCACCGCATTGACTTTCATATTGCGTTAACATATAATTAAGCATAGCTTCAAGCTGTATATCATTGCATTTACAACAAACATGCTAATACCGAAAAAAGAGGAGGAAAAAAAATGAACCGTAAACTCAAGTCCATCATCGCATTGATGCTGGCGCTGGCTATGTGCCTTGCCGTTGTGGCAGGCTGCGGCCAGACACCCGCCACCGAAGAAGGCGGCGCTGCTACCGAAGAGGGCGGCGAAGGTACCGCCGTCGAGCCCGGCACCCGCGCAGACGGCAAGAGTTACCTCGAATACGAGGTGATCGTGGCCGGCGACGGCGTCGGCGATCACCCGGCGTATGCCGTACTGACCGGCGCGCAGGAAGCGTTTGCCAGCATTGGCATCACGCTCAACATCAACGACCCCGCTGATTCCAACGTCCTGTGGGATGCGCTGGACGCAGGCACCCAGGATTTCTGGACGGCTGCGTGGCAGTCCACGATAGACCCTGATATGTATCAGGTATATCACAGCAGCGGAATAGTCGGCGCGGGCGGAAGCGATTCCAACCACTACCACATCGCAAGCGATCTGCTTGACCAGCTCGTTGTTGAGGCGCGTCAGAGCGACGATCAGGCCTACCGCAAGAGCATATATAAGCAGGCCTTGGATGAAATCGTGGACTGGGCCGTAGAGCTGCCCACCTATCAGCGCCAGAACTGCACGATCTTCAGCACCGAGCGCGTCAAGGTAGAAACCATCACCCCCGACATCACCACCTTCTGGAGCTGGATGCAGGATATCCAGAACATCGAAATGATGAACGCGGACGACCCGATGGTTGTTGCGTACAGCCCGTTCAGCCAGAAGTTCAGCCCGTTCTTCTGTGACACCGGCTATGACCGCGACGCCACAGACATGACCCAGCTGGTCCCGCTGACCACCGACCGCGTGGGCGGCATCATCTACAACGCCATAGAGGGCGAGACCGTTTCCTACAACGGCACCGATTACCTCTATACCGGCCCCGCCGATATCAGCGTTGCTTATGACGAAGCCACCGATACCACCACCTACACCTGCAAGCTGCGCGACGATATCGTATTCTCCGACGGCGAGCCCCTTACCGCGGACGATATGATATTCAACTATTATGTATATCTCGATCCCTCCTACGTCGGCTCCTCCACGCTCGGCTCCTATGATATCGTAGGTCTGAACGAGTACAAGCAGCAGGCTTTGGATGTATACAGCAAGTACGAGACCATATTCGACGCCATCTACACTGCCGGCGAAGGCTACACCGCCACCGATGCGGATCCCTTCACGCAGGAGCAGTACGACCAGGCGTGGGCGGATCTCGCCACCGAGTGGAAGGCCGACGTGCAGGCCATAGTAGACTACTGCTTCACCAACTACCTCATCGGCTACGGCGAAGCCGTGCTGGGCAAGACCATCGAGGAGATCAACGCCAGCGAAGGACTTCAGACTGCATTCGGCATGGCCATGTGGGGCTTTGGCGAGATCGGCGAGGACGGCTCCTTGACCGCTCCCTCCGGCGCTACCTGGAACCTGGTAGACAGCTTCCCGACCGTTGACGATTACTATGCAGAGGCCTATGCCGCTTACGGCGGAGACGCCCAGGCCTATTCCGACGTTGAGCCCGCCGACGGCACCGGTGTTGTGGACGCTGTTAAGGCCGCGTTCGTACAGGCGCTTGCCGCTTCCGATACAGAGCTTACCGAGAGCGCGGTAGCCAACATCTCCGGCATAACCAAGGTAGACGATTACACCGTGCAGGTCGTTACCAACGGCTATGAGGCTCCCGCCATCTACAGCCTGATGGGCTTTGAGATCGCTCCTATGCACTACTACGGCGATCCCGACCAGTACGACTACGAAAACAACCAGTTCGGCCATCCCTACGGCGACATCTCCGTAGTGAAGTCCGTTACCACCAAGCCCATGGGCGCAGGCGCTTACAAGTTCGTCGAGTACAGCAACAAGGTCATATACTTTGAGGCGAACGAGAGCTACTACAAGGGCGCTCCCAAGACCCAGTACATCCAGTTCATGGAGACCGCTTCCTCCGAGGTTGCCGCGGGTGTTGCCGCGGGCACCGTTGATGCGGGCGAAATGACCGGCTCCAAGGCCTACTTCGAGCAGGTCCGCAGCTACAACGATAACGGCGAGCTCTCCGGCAGCGTCGTTACCACCAACCGCGTAGACAACCTGGGCTACGGCTACCTCGGCGCCAACGCTGATACGATTAATGTTGCGGGCGAACCCAGCAGCGACGCCTCCAAGTATCTGCGCAAGGCTCTGATGACCGTGTTTGCGGTTTACCGCGATGTAGCTATCGACAGCTACTACGGCGATGCCGCATCCGTGATCAACTACCCCATCTCCAACACCTCCTGGGCGGCTCCCCAGCCGACGGACAGCGACTATCAGATCGCGTTCTCCGTGGATGTTGAGGGCAATCCCATCTATACTGCGGAAATGACGCAGGAAGAGCGCTATGCCGCCGCGCTGCAGGCCTCGCTTGGCTTCTTTGAGGCCGCCGGCTTCACTGTGGAGAACGGCATGGTCGTGGCAGGCCCCGCCGCTTGATGAAATAACGTCACAAATCAAGGTTTTGGGCTCGCGCTTAGTGCGGGCCCAAAACCCCTTTTTGACTTTGGAGGAGGGGAAAAATGAGTAAATTCCTCGTGCGGCGATTGATACTTGGCGTGTTCATAGTATTTTTCGGCCTGCTTATAACATATGCTGTGGTGCGCTGCCTGCCATCCAGTTATGTTGAAAACATCGCAAGGCAGCGTTCAAATCTTCCCGGCGCCAAAAGCTACAAGGAAATACTGGAGCAGCTCAACGCGCTGTACGGCATGGATACCGGCATAGTACGCGGGTATCTCACATGGCTCGGCAACGCGCTCAAGGGCAACTTCGGAGACAGCTGGCTGTTCACCGTCCCGGTTACTGAAAAGTTCAACGACGTAATATGGTATTCCGTCGCGATGAACGTAGTAACGCTGTTTGTCGAGCTTTTCATATCCATACCGCTCGGCATACTCGCCGCGCGCAAGCAATACTCAAGAACGGATTACGCGGTGACCGTATTCGCACTTATGGGCATGTCGCTGCCCACGTTCTTTCTTGCGACCTGCTTAAAATTCATATTCGCAATCAAACTGCAGTGGGTGGATCTCTACGGCGTAGTGGGCCGCTACCACGCGCTGCTTACCCCCACGGGGCAGTTTCTTGACGTAGCGGCGCATCTGATACTGCCGGTGATCACGCTTACAATGCTCAGTATCGGCGGACTGATGCGTTATACCCGCACCAATATGCTTGAGGTGCTCAACGCCGACTATATCCGCACGGCGCGCGCGAAGGGCCTGCCGGAAAAGGTGGTAATCAACCGCCACGCCTTCCGCAACACGCTGATCCCCCTGGTATCCTACATGAGCTACCTCATCCCCAGCATGTTCGGCGGCGCAATGATTACCGAAACGCTGTTCCAGATCCCGGGCATAGGCTGGATAAGCTACCAGGCCATGACGATGGGCGATATACCCTTCACCATGTTCTATGTGGCGTTCATAATGATACTGACGCAGTTGAGCCTGATACTGGCGGACATAATGTACGCCGTTGTGGATCCGCGCGTCAGAGCAAACTGAGCAAAGGAGGATTATCGCGATGGAAGATATCAAAAACGCCAATCCTGATAATTCCGCCCGGCCCGACGGCGAGCAGTACAAGCTGGACGACGCGCGCCGCGTAAAGGTGCTCTCACCCGGAATGCTGGTGGCAAAGCGTTTCATCCGCAACAAGCTTGCGGTGACCGGCCTAATTATACTGGCTGCGATGTTCCTGTTTGCGTTCGTTGGGGCGCTGTTCTCGCCTTATTCGCAATCGCAGATGTTCAAAAAGTACGATATAATCATGGGCGAATTCGCCTCCGCCACCTACAACACGGAGCTGCGCTACACCGTAAGCGAGGGCGCCGAATTCAATAACGTCGCACGCTCCGCCATGGCGCTGGCCATAAGCCGCGGCGAAAGCAGCTTCACCGCCGGCGGCACGCTGTACCAGATACTGCAGGCCGGCGAGGATTTCTACAGCGTGTTTGAAGGCGAACCGGTGATGAATGTGGAATCGCTGAAGGCGCTGAACGCCTTTAGTGAGATAGAGGGCGGCTTAAAGCTGACTCCGGAGCTGGAAGCGGCGTTTAATGCCGCGCTGAAAGCAAACGAGACCGCCTTTGAGTACGCCGGCGAGACCTATGCCATTGTCAAGACCGGCACGCGCAGCTACTCCATATGCATACCGCACACCGTGGCTGTGGCGAGCAAGCTCGCCTACGACGCCTATGAGGAGACCGAGCTTGCCGTTATCAACAGCGCGCAGTTCCGCTATGACTCCGAGCTTGCAATACAGGCCGGAGACGCCGGGTTTACCTCCGATGGTACGGACTACACCGTAGCCTATGACGACGGCACGGTAATCTATAAGAACGGCGAGCCGTACGCCGCTACCAGCAGCATCCTCATAGACACCATAATGCAGGATGTGTTCGTATCCGTGGAGCTTAAAACGGCCATACGCGACGCAATAGCGGACGGCCGTACCAAGTTCTCCATTACGGGCGAATCCGGCGAGACGCTGGATTATGAGATATACCGCACCAACGCCACGTTCAAGATCAAGGGCGAAGCGGAAAAGGAGCTTATAGACGACTATGCCTCCCCCAGCCGCAAGCATTTGATGGGCACCGACGCAAACGGCATGGATATACTCACCCGGCTCATGTACGGCGGGCGCGTATCGCTAATGATCGGCTTTGTGGTGGTATTTATCGAGATATTCCTTGGCGTGCTTATAGGCGGCTTCTCGGGCTACTTTGGCGGCATAGTGGATACCTGCCTGATGCGCTTTGTGGATCTGTTCAACTGCATACCGTACTGGCCCATGATGATAATAATCGGCTCGCTTATGGATGCGTTCAAGGTCGAGTCGCGGTACCGGATATGGCTTTTGATGATACTGCTGGGCGTGATGGGCTGGACTGGAATTGCGCGCGTGGTGCGCGGGCAGATACTGTCACTGCGTGAGCAGGACTTCATGCTGGCCGCGGAGGCCACCGGCATATCCGTAAGCCGCAGAATATTCAAGCATCTGGTGCCAAACGTCATGCCGCTGCTTATAGTGCAGGCGACTATGTCGCTGGGCAGCATAATCATAACCGAGGCCACGCTGAGCTTTTTGGGCCTGGGCGTCAAGTTCCCGCTTGCAAGCTGGGGCAGCATAATCAACGCGGCCACCAACATCTACGTTATGACCAACTTCTGGTTCGTATGGATACCCGCGGGCGTGCTGATATTCTTGACGGTGCTGGGCTTCAACTTCGTGGGCGACGGTCTGCGCGACGCGTTCGACCCCAAGATGAAAAGGTAGGGTAGCGCTATGGCAAAAAGCAAAGAAAAGAATCTCAATTATATTTCCGCGAGGGAATCCCGCAGGATATCCCGCGAGAACCGCCGCATAACGGACAAGATCGAGGCACAGCGCAAGCGTAAGCATGTGCCGCGCGAGGAGTACATCACCACCATGCGCGACGAAAACAACGTCGCCGAGTTTGACGATCTGCACACCTACTTCTTTACGGATATAGGCACCGTAAAGGCGGTGGACGGCGTCAGCTTCGACGTCCCGCAGGGCAAGACCGTGGGCGTGGTGGGGGAATCCGGCTGCGGCAAGTCCGTAACCAGCCTTTCGCTTATGCAGCTGGTGCAGCGCCCGCAGGGCCAGATAATCAAGGGCACCGTCCGCTTCAACTCGTCAGACGGCGTATACGATATCGCAAAAACGCCGGTGTCGGCTATGCAGCATATACGCGGCAACGACGTATCCATGATATTCCAGGAGCCTATGACCAGCCTTAACCCGGTTTTCCGCGTGGGCTACCAGATAGACGAGGTTATCAAGCTGCACAATCCGGATATGTCGGAGGAGGATGTGAAGGCGCGCTCACTGCACATGCTGGAGCTGGTCAACATCGCAAACCGCGAAGGCGTGTACGCCATGTACCCGCACGAGCTGTCCGGCGGTATGCGCCAGCGCGCGATGATAGCAATGGCGCTTGCGTGCAACCCCAAGCTTATAATCGCGGACGAACCTACCACCGCGCTGGACGTTACCATACAGGCGCAGATACTCGACCTTTTGCGAAACCTCAAGGATCAGATCAATTCCAGCATAATGCTCATCACGCACGACTTGGGCGTGGTGGCGGAGATGGCGGATTTTGTGGTGGTAATGTACGCAGGGCGCATAGTGGAAAAGGGCACCGCCGAGGAGGTGTTTTTGCACCCGGCGCACCCGTACACCGTGGGCCTTATGGCCAGCAAGCCCGTAGTGGGCAAGGATGTGGAAAAGCTGTACAGCATACCCGGCAGCGTGCCAAATCCCATAAACATGCCAAACTACTGCTATTTTCGCGACAGGTGCGAAAAGCGTATGCCCTGCTGCGACGGCGACTACCCCTGCGAGCGGCATCTGTCGGATACGCACATAGCTTCATGCTATCTCTACGAAGAGGACAAGGGAGGTGAAACGCGGTGAACGACAATGTGCTTGAGGTAAAGGATCTAAAGAAATACTTCCCCATGAAGGCGGGCATGTTTAACCGCGTGGTGGGCAACGTCAAAGCGGTGGACGGCATAACCTTCAACATACAGCGCGGCACAACTATGGGGCTCGTGGGCGAATCCGGCTGCGGCAAGACCACCGTGGGCAAGACCGTGCTGCGCCTTAACGACAAAACCGACGGAGAGGTGCTTATAAACGGCCAGGACATATTCGCGCTGGATAAGCACGGGCTGCGCAAAGCACGGCCCAAGATACAAATGATATTCCAGGACCCGTACAGCAGCCTTTCTCCCCGTTTACCGGTGGGCGAAATAATTGGCGAGGCCGTGCGCGAGCATCACATAGTGCCGGATAGCGAATACGAGGATTACCTCATCCGCATTATGAACGCCTGCGGACTGGAGGCCTATCACCGCGACAGGTACCCGCACGAGTTTTCCGGCGGGCAGCGGCAGCGGATATGTATAGCCCGCGCGCTTGCGCTGAATCCGGACTTTATAGTCTGCGACGAGCCGGTAAGCGCCCTGGATGTGTCCATACAGGCTCAGATAATCAACCTGCTGGAGGAGCTGCAGCACAAGTTCGGCCTAAGCTATCTGTTTATATCCCACGACCTGTCGGTCGTTGAGCACATGAGCGATACCGTTGGCGTTATGTACCTGGGCAGCATGGTGGAGTTCGGGCCCAAGCGCGATATATTCAGCAACCCTCTGCATCCGTATACCAAGGCCCTGTTTTCCGCAATACCCATGCCGGATCCCACGGTAAAGATGAACCGCATAATACTCGAAGGCAGCATACCCTCGCCCGCGAACCCGCCTTCGGGCTGCAAGTTCCACACCCGCTGCCGCGAATGCATGGATATATGCAAGACTGAGGAACCGGGCCGTTACGACGCGGGGGACGGGCACTATGTAGTGTGCCACCTTTTTGACAAATGAAGCGCGTATACGATGACGACGACGGCCGTACGATAGTCGACATGAACGTACCCGGTATGCCGGGCTATGTCGATAAGAATGAGCGCGCAAAGCACCACGGCCAGCTTGACCGCAGCGAATCCCGCATGGTGATGGGCGCGGTGCTGAAGTGGCTGCTGGTGTTCTGGGCTGTGGTAAGCGGCTCCATGATACTTGTCGTGTTTCTGCTTACAAGGCTGTGGTCATGAGCGGCTGGGACTATAAGGAGCATCTTGTTCCCTGTCCGCACTGCGGCAAGGACGTGCTGGATCACATGACGGAATGTCCCTTCTGCCACGGCGCGCTGAAGCCTGCGCCGCGCATGGATGAAGCGCGCCTGAAACGCATAAGGCGAATAGACAGCGCCGTGTTCATAATTATCGCCGCAGTGTTGATACTGCTTATACTCTGGAAGAACAACTCATAATGCGAAAACGCACGGGGAGGACGGTCACGGTACCGTCCTCTTTTTTACGCAAAACCGGCTTTTTCTGCTTCAAAATGTGAAAATACTGCAACGCTGTGTTGCGGGGCTTTATTTATGCTAAAATGTACAGCATGAGGATACAAGCAAAGCATGATTCATTCGATCTAACATACAGGGCTCCGTTTGGCGCGGTGGCTGCCGGTACGCCCGTGCGTCTTGCAATAGAGCTGCCCGCTCAGGAGGCGAGTGCGCGCCTTAGGCTATGGCGGGACGGCGAGCGCATAATAGACGGCGCGCGCGCAGGCGACATGGTGGAGTTTTGCTTTACGCCGGAGCGCAGCGGGCTTATATGGTATTATTTCATAATAGATACGCCCGAGGGCCGGCTCTACTACGGCGGCGCACACGGCCGGGGCGGTCTGTTCGACCATGAGCCGCCCGCATACCAGCTTACCGTGTACGACGACTACGCTACTCCCGCATGGTTTAATACCGGCATCGCGTATCAAATATTCCCAGACCGGTTTTATCGCGAGGGACGCGGAGGCCTGCCCCGCCTGCAATATCACGAGGAAATGGGCAGACGCACCGTTACGCATGAGGACTGGCGGGAGCCTGTAATGTACACCCCCGCGCCGGGGCAAAGCGTATACCAGCCCTGCGATTTTTACGGCGGCGATCTAAACGGAATAGCCAGCAAGCTGGACTACCTCCAGTCGCTTGGCGTCACCTGCATATATCTAAACCCCATATTCGAATCCCCCTCCAACCACCGCTACGATACGGCGGACTATCTCACCGTGGACCCGGTGCTGGGCGGAACGGACGCGCTGCGCGCGCTGGCCGCGGCATGTAATGCGCAGGGTATGCGCATAATGCTGGACGGCGTGTTCTCCCATACAGGGGCGGACAGCGTGTATTTCGACAAGCGCGGCGTATACGGCGGCGGCGCATACATGAGCAAAAGCTCCAAGTATTACGAATGGTACGAGTTCTACTCCTATCCTGCGGTCTACCGCTGCTGGTGGGGCTTTCCGACGCTGCCCGAGGTAAACGAGCTTACGCCAAGCTATATGGAGTTCGTAGCCAAGGTGTTCAGGCAATACGCCGAGCTGGGCATAACCAGCTGGCGGCTGGACGTAGCTGACGAGCTGCCGGATGAGTTTATAGTATTTCTGCGCGAGCAGCTCAAGTTGCTGGATCCAAGCTCCGTACTGCTGGGCGAGGTGTGGGACGACGCCTCCAACAAATGCTGCTGCGGCCGTGCGCGAAGCTATGCGCTGGGACATGAGCTGGACAGCGCCATGGCGTACCCTTTCAGGAGCGCCGTGATGGACTTTTTGCTTTGCAGGTCGGACGCATACGGACTGTATGCTGCGCTGATGGCGATAAAGGAGAACTATCCCAAGCCCTTCTATATGGCGCAGCTCAATCTGCTGGGCAGCCACGATACCGTACGCGCGCAGACGGTGCTCTCCGGCGCGCCGGACCGTGACGCCATCTCGCGTGTGGAGCAGGCTGTATACCGTCCGGACGAGGCGCAGGCGGCGCGGGGAAGAAAGCGGCTGCTGCTTGCGGCTATGCTGCAATTTGCCTGCCCCGGCGTGCCCTGCATATACTATGGCGATGAAGCGGGGCTTACCGGCATGGCGGACCCGTTCTGCCGGGGAACCTATCCGTGGGGCCGGGAGGATAAAGAGCTGCTCAGCGCATACCGTGCGATAACCGGCGCGCGCACCGGAAGCGATGCGCTTATGCGCGGAGAGTGTGCGTTTGCCGCCGTGAACGAGGATGTGTTCGCTGTGCTTAGAAGCTATGAGGGAGCAAGTGCGCTGGCGCTCGTCAACCGCGCGGAGACCGCTCAGGCGGCGGAGCTTGCTGCCGATGCCTTCTGTGGCGCTGTGCTGAGCGGCGTATACCGCGATGCCGTGAACGGAGGTAAGTATGCCTGCGGCGATACGCTTAGGCTGGTGCTGCCCCCGCTGGGCGGCGTACTGTTGATTGGAGAGTGAAGGATTTTATGGGTGGACTTTTCGGCGGGCGCTACGGCCTGGATAAGCTGAACCGGACGCTGTTTTGGGGAAGCGTGATACTGAACCTGGCTGCTATCGCGCTCAATCTGTTATTTGGCACGAGCTTGTATAATGTGGTGCGCATAGTACAGGGCGTGGGGTTTGTCTTACTGCTGTATGCGCTTATACGGGCAATGAGCCGCAACTTTCCGCGCCGGCAGGCGGAGAACGCCGCCTACATGCGCTTTGAAAACCGCATAAAGGGCTGGTTTACCCGCGTAAAGGGCAAGAGCCGCAGCGTGATAGACATTAACGAGCGCAAAAACTACAAGCACCTGACCTGCCCGCAATGCTGCCAGCGGCTGCGTGTACCGCGGCATAAGGGCAAAATAATGGTGACCTGCACCAAGTGCCGGTGCCGCTTCCAAGCGCGGACATAACGGGCGGGGGCGCGCGCAAACCGTGAGGCTCGCCGGACAGATACATCTGTCCGGCGAGCCTCACGGTTTTTGCGGCGGGCGCAGCCCGCCGCTAGGCGCGTTTCACGCGCCGCGCGCGCCCCACCCGTTATGTTCGCGCTTGCTTTCGAGCCGGCGGTTTACAAAAAAGCAGCGGGGATAGCTTGATCGCATCCTCGCTGTTTTTACTTAATTACTACATTCTTGCCGTCAAAGCTGCTCGTCGTCCGCGCCCGGCATAACAACCGGAATGAACTCGAGCGTCGCGGAGACCAGCCGATCCGGCTTTTCCTCCTGCACGACATGGCCGGCGTTTCGTATCACGGTAAAGCCTGCGTCCGGAAGAATGGTATGCAGCATTTCCATCTGCTCCTCGCTGCGCCAGCCATCCTCGCTGCCGCGCAGCATCAGCACGGGCTTGTCCAGCTCACGCAGCCGACCCAGCAGCGGCTCCTCGTCGAAATAGTGGAATGACGCACGTATCGCTCTGCGTCCGTCAGGGTCTGAAGCGGGCTTATAATACTCCTGCACGGTGTCCTCTTTTACCAGCGTAAGGTCGAAGAAGCAATCCTCCAGCAGCTTCTGTACGCTGCTGCGTGTATAGAGCATACAGGCCACGCCGCCAAAGAGCGTGCTGTCTATCAGCTTTATAATCATGGGCATTTCGGGAGATACGCCGCCCGGCGCTATGAGCATAAGCCGTCCTATACGCTCCGGATGGTCTATTGCAAGCTGCGCCACATATGCACAGCCCATGGAAAAAGCCATAAAGTGCGCGCTCTGGATATCCAGCGCATCCATAAAAAGGCGCAGTACGTCCGCGTATTCTTCGATGGTGTAGGCAAAGCTGATGGGTCTGTCCGAATAGCCGTGCCCGGGCAGATCTATCGCAATAACGCGATAGTGCGCGCTCAGGCGGGGGAGTACCTCCCGCCAGGTGTACAGCGACTGCCCCACCGTATGCACAAGTATGAGCGGCTCGCCCGCACCCTCCTCCACAAAGTGGATGCGGGTGGTCTCGTAGCTTGGCGCGGCGCTCTGCGGCTCGTTTTTTCCGCGCGCCGCAATAGAGAGCTCGTATGGCAGTGTAATATCCACATACCGGCCGGTGTGCTCCGAGTTTATGAACTTCTTGACCTGTAGCGATAAGCCCACAGTTAAGCCGTTTTCCTTTCCATTTACATAACCAAAGCGCCTATGGCGCGTTCTATACATTTTACAATCATTTTGTGTCCATTGCAACCCGTGCGGGTGCTAAATACCCGCCAATTTAGACAAAAAAACGCCGAGATTTGCATTTGACACAAATTGTTTACACCGTAACATGCCTAACCAGCCATTCAAACGGCGCTAAAAGCCCCATTTGCTCCGGATGGGTCTGCAGGCCGAGCATACGGCCATCCTCGTGTTCTATGGCCTCTACGACCCCCTCGGGGGAGCGCGCCGTAACGGTAAAACCACGTCCCGGCCTGTCTACCGCCTGATGGTGAGTGCTCCAAATCTCGCCTTTTTCGCCGAAGAAGGCTGCAGCGGCGCTGCCGGGGACGCATATAACGGGATGATAGTCCTTGCCTTCTCCCAGGTTATGCTCCTCTAAAAAGCCCGCGGCGGGAATATCTGCAATAAGCGAGCCGCCGGTTGCGGTGCTGATAAGCTGATGTCCCCGGCAGATGCCCAGCACGGGCAGATCCAGCGCACGCGCGGCGGCAAACAGCGAAAACTCCAGCGCATCGCGCCGGGGGAGGATGTCCCTGGCGAGCTCCGGCCGGTCGTATTCCGTATTTTCCGGGGCAAAGTCACCGCCTCCGGTAAACAGCACGCCGCCCAGCATATGCGGTGAGGAAAAATCATAGCTCAGTATAAGCGGCTCGCCCCCC
Organism: uncultured Oscillospiraceae bacterium; assembly: GCA_964642795.1. Taxonomy (GTDB): domain Bacteria; phylum Bacillota; class Clostridia; order Christensenellales; family CAG-138; genus JAVVVD01. The sequence continues at coordinate 15,990 of CAZXRQ010000037.1, forward strand.
GCCTGAAATACCAGCTCCGAATAGGCGCAGCAAAGGCGGTAGGCGGTCATTTTGTAGTTGAGCGACGGGGTTATACCGATAAGCGGTCGCAGCATATATATCACATCCTTTTTACAAGCATTTCCAGCTTATCCGGCCGGTTGTCGCCTGGCCAGCGCGCACAGTGCATCAGCAGCGCGCGCTTTATATCTCCCACCCGTGGGGATGGTGATATGTCCAGCCAGCGCATTATGTCCGCGCCGTCGCAGGCCAGCTCGGCTTCACCAAACGGGGCGCCCTCGCACCGCATCCTGGCGATCACCTCGCGCCAGCGCTCTGCGGTGGCCACCTTGCCGGTGATGATACCGCTGCCGTGTACGTCGGCCTCGCGTATATCGCACAATGAAAGCGAAGCATCAAGCCCCAGCGTTGCAAACTTTTCGCGCAGCGTGCTGTCCTTGGCGTAGCCGTTCAGGTCATACATATGCTCCCGCACAAGCAGGCATACGGCGTTTATAAGGTCGTTATCGTAATGCAGCCTGCACATTATTGCCCGGGCAATTAAAGCGCCCTCCCTGTCATGACCGCGCATCCTGCCGGTGGTAAGGCACATCCTGGGCTTGCCGACGTCGTGCAAAAGCGCGGCAAGCCGCGCTGCTATCGTGGGCTGTGCGGCCGCCGCCGTGTGCAGCGAGTGGGACAGTACATCATATGCGTGATGCTGCGGCTTTTGCTCTATGCCGCGCCCCCGCGCAAGCTCGGGCAGCAAAACATCCAAGGCGCCCGTTTCGTCCAGCATACAAAGCCCTGCATATACGCTGCCCACGCCGTAGTGCACGTCCGCAAGCAGCAGCTTATCCAGCTCCGCGCGCACACGCTCGGCGGATATGTCATAAAGCCCTTCCGCGGCCGCCCTTGCAGCGGCGAACGTAGCCGGCTCCACGGCAAACCCCAGCTCAGCTGCAAAACGCGCCATGCGCAGTATGCGCACGGCGTCGTCGTTCATTATAAGCGAAGGGTCTGTGGAGGTGGCGCGTATCAGCCGCGCGGCCAAATCGGCCCTCCCGTCTGTGGGATCCAATAGGTCGCCTGACAGTATATCGAGATACATTGCGTTTACGGTGAAATCCCGCCGCGCCGCATCCTCCTCAGGCGTATCGGAAAAGGCGACCTCCTCAGGCCGGTGCGCGCCGCCTGCTCCGTAGCTGTCGCTGCGGAAGGTGGTATGCTCTGCGCTGAGTCCGCAGGCGTGCAGCTCCACCGTACCGAACGCGGCATTTTTTACTATGCAGCGCCAGCCGTGCGCTTTCGCCAGCGCAAGCACAGCGTCCGGGCGCAGCAAAGAGCATACGTCTATGTCGGACACAGGCAGTCCCAGCAGCGAATTGCGCACCAGCCCGCCTACGGCATACAGCCGCGCGCCCTCCGATGCAAACGCCGCAGCAAGCTGCGTCAGTCCCGCCGGGATGGATATACTGCTCTGCATCTGCGCCGTCATAAGAGGGTCATTCCTCCGTCTGCTCGTCGTCCGCCTCGTGCGGTACCAGCTCTACGGCTACCACACGGGTGCCCTCGTCCACGCGCATCAGCTTTACGCCCTGCGTATTGCGCGCAATTATGCTTATCTGCTCTACCGGCGTACGGATGACCGTACCGTCGTCGCGTATCATCATCACGTCCTCGTCGCCCGCGCAGGCGGTAAGGCACATAAGCTCGCCCGTCTTTTCCGTCATGTTCAGCGCGAGCACGCCCTTGCCGCCGCGGTGCTGCAACGGATAGTCTGTCTCCGGGGTGCGCTTGCCCATGCCGTTTTCGCTTATGGTAAGCACGGTGCTGCCCTGTGTAAGCTTGGTTGCGCTCACCACGCAGTCGCCGTCGGACAGCTCTATGCTCTTTACGCCGGTGGCTGTGCGGCCCATGGGCCTGACGTCCTGCTCGCTGAAGCGCACGCACTTGCCCATGCGGGTGCCCACGAGTATCTCGTCGGTTCCGTCGGTCAGCATAACGCTTAGCAGCTCGTCGCCCTCGCGCAGGTTCTGCGCGATTATTCCGGTCTTTCGGATGTTGTCAAAGTCGCTCATGGGCGTTTTCTTTATCACGCCCTGCCGTGTGGCGATAAGCAGGTATTCGCCCTCCTCGTTTTCCGGCACGGGGAACGCCGCGGTAACCTTTTCGTCGCCCTGCAGCTGCAGCAGGTTTACTATCGCGGTGCCGCGCGCGGCGCGCCCGGCCTCCGGGATGTTGTAGCACTTCAGTCTGAACGCCCTACCCCGGTTGGTGAAGAACATTATCTGGTCGTGCGTGTTTGCTGCGAATATGTTGGCCGCAAAATCCTCCTCGCGGGTGCCCTGCGCCATAACGCCCCGCCCGCCGCGGTTCTGCGCGCGGTAGGTATCCGCCGCCACGCGCTTTACGTAGCCAAGGTGCGTAGCTGTGACTATCATATCCTCGCGCTGGATTATATCGTCAAGGTCTATGTCGTCGTCCGCCACGGTTATCTCGGTGCGGCGGGGGTCGGCGTACTTTCGGCGTATCTCGATTATCTCGTCCTTTATTACGCCCAGGAGCTTGCCCTCGTCCGCCAGTATGCTCTGATAGTAGGCAACGGTCTTTTCCAGCTCGGCCGCCTCCGCCTCAAGCTTTTCGCGCTCAAGGCCGGTAAGGCGCTGCAAGCGCATATCCAGTATGGCCTGCGCCTGACGCTCGGACAGCGAGAAGCGCTCGCACAGCCTGCGCTTGGCCTCCGCGGGGTTGGGGGATTTCTTGATAAGGTCGACTATCTCGTCGATATTGTCCAGGGCTATCAGCAGACCCTGCAATATGTGCAGCCGCTCCAGCGCCTTATCCAGATCGTACTGCGTGCGCCGCGTTACGACCTCCTCCTGGAATTTCAAATAATGCCATAGCATCTCGCGCAGGTTGAGCACCTTGGGCTCGCCGTCCACCAGCGCTATCATGATGGCGCCGAAGGTATCCTGCATCTGGGTATGCTTGTACAGCTGGTTGAGTATGACGTTTGCGTTTACGTCGCGCTTCAGCTCTATGACTATGCGCATACCCTTGCGGTCGGTCTCGTCGCGCAGCTCGGAAATGCCCTCTATGCGCTTTTCATGCACCAGCTCGGCTATCTTCTCCACCAGGCGCGCCTTGTTCACCTGATACGGCAGCTCGGTGACTATTATACGGTTTTTTGCGCCCAGCTCCTCGATCTCCGCCCGCGCGCGCACCACTACCTTGCCGCGGCCGGTGCGGTATGCCTGACGTATGCCCGCCGTACCCATAATAAGCCCGCCGGTAGGGAAGTCCGGGCCGGGTATGTACGCCATCAGCTCCTCTACGGAGATATCCTGATTGTCTATCATGGCGACATAGGCGTCTATGACCTCGCCTAAATTGTGCGGGGGGATGTTGGTGGCCATGCCTACCGCTATGCCGCCGGAGCCGTTTACCAGAAGGTTTGGGTACCTTGCGGGCAGCACGGTGGGCTGCATCAGCGTTTCGTCAAAGTTGGGCATGAAATCAACGGTATTTTTGTCTATGCCGTTGGTCATCTCGGCGGCCAGCTTAGAAAGCCGTGCCTCGGTGTATCGCATGGCGGCGGCGGAGTCTCCGTCCACGCTGCCAAAGTTGCCCTGCCCCTCCACCAGCGGATAGCGGGTGTTAAAGTCCTGCGCAAGGCGTACCATAGCGTCGTACACGGAGGAATCGCCGTGCGGATGGTATTTGCCCAGTACGTCGCCGACTATACGGGCGCTCT
>CAZXRQ010000038.1:0-19497 GCA_964642795.1 uncultured Oscillospiraceae bacterium
ACGCCGTTAAATTTCTTAATTTCGCCGTCCTCCTGATTGAAGGACTTGACGACTCTCGCGCCGCGCACGTTTTCCTGAACCACATTGTTCAACTCGTCATAGGTTTTGAATACGCGCTTGAAAATGGAATTTACGCCGCGGATGATGAAATACAGCAGCACGGCAAGCACCGGTATCGCCGCGAGGAATACGAGGGATATTTCCTTATTGATATTGAAGGAAACGATGATGGAAAACACCATCATGACAGGACCGCGTATCGCCATGCGGATCAACATCTGATAAGCATTCTGGATATTGGTTACATCGGTGGTCAGTCTGGTGACGATGGACGAGGTGGAAAACTTATCGATGTTGGAAAAGGCAAAGGTCTGCACGTTGTCGTACATATCCTGCCGCAGATTCGCGGCAAAGCCCGCCGAGGCCTTTGCCGCAACGTGTGCCGACAATACGCCGGTCAGCAGCTCCAGCAGCGCAAAGCACAAAAGCGCAATGCCGTATTTCAAAACCTGCGCCATGTCTCCTAGGTCAATACCGAAATCAATGAGGTCTGACATACAAAGCGGTATGATGATCTCAAATACGACTTCGAGCACCGACAGGCATACCGTCAGCCACGAGCCTTTTTTGTGTTCCCGCAGGCTCTTTACAAGGGTTCTGATCATAGAATAAACTCCTTTTCTGATTTGTAGCACGCTACACATTGGGGTAAAAGAAAATCGGTCATGCCGATATTTCTTTTCAGTCCAGATTTTTATTTATAAGCTCAAGCATTTCGGTGAGCTGTTTTATCTGTTCTTTCGTCAGTGGACGGAGCATCTTCGCTTCCATCTCGCCAATCACGGTATCCATGTTTTCGCCGGTCTGCATGGCGTATTCGGTCAGCATGACGATCTTGTTTCGCCGGTCGGTCGGGTCAAAATGACAGGTCAAAAAGCCGTTTTTTTCCATACGCGAGACGATTCCGACGACTGTGGGATGTGAGACTTCAAGATAATCCTCTATTTCCTTCTGTGACGCCTGTCCATCGTGGTATTTCAGAAAAATCAGCACGCGGCTTTGGGCAAGGGTCAGATTATGGCTTTTCAGATCGTTGTCCGCTTTGACCTTGATACGGTCATTGATCGACTTTATGAGATATCCGATATGCGAATCCATGATTTCATCTCCTTTACTGTAGCACGCTACAGATTATAGCATTGAATCAACCCACTGTCAACGGATTTCAAATAACATTTGCAGATTCAAGCGTTTGCTTCCAAAATCGCATCGCCGATTTCTTATTGCTCCGATGTTGTGAATATAAAGATTACCTGGTCTCCCCTCTGCCGGTATGCCGTCTCTATGCACCATTTCTTGCCTGCAGCTTGCCAGATTTTGTCTGCCATTTTTAATAATTCCACTATTGCTTGTGTAAACAAGGCGGCTTTTCATAATGAATGCAGCGGCTGTGTAGGACTACAATTAAATAAAGAAGTGACATTTCATTATATCGACAATCCTATTGTAGGATCATCCGCATAATTATACATCTATGCAAAACGAGCATCCGCATGAGCAGATGCTCGCTTATTTGCTGATTTCAATAGGAACAATGGTCCTCTAGCCCTACGCGCGCACGCCTTGCGCCTGTGCCGGGGAATTGAAAAAGCGGCTAATATGCGGTACACTGGATATACGGTTGCAGCGAAGCCTGCACCGCAACACGCCCGCAGTCGCACGTTGTCTTTTGACGCGCTGCAAGCATGAAAGAGGAGCTGTATGGATAATAAAAAACAACTCACCGTATGGGAGGCCGCCTGCATCATCACAGGCTACGGCATAGGCGGCGGCGTACTGGCGATGCCCTATCTTGCCGCCGCCAACGGCATACTCGGCGCGGCGCTGATACTCATCGTCGCATTCGCCGCAAGCTGGCTGCTTCATATGATGATAGCCGACGTAGCCTGCAAATGCGGCTCCGGCGCGCAGATAGTGTCCGTGTTTTCCCGTTTTCTGTTCCGCGGCAAGGCAAAGGCGGTACTTACGGCGGCGTTTTTCGTGCTTATGGCGATAGTGCTCGTAACCAACCTTGCAGCATACATCGCAGGCGCATCGGAGGTGATATGCGGCTTTGTACCTATCTCAGAGATTGTCGCAAAGCTTGTGTTCTATGCGCTTGCAGCGTCTGTGGTACTGTTTGGCCTTAAGGCGGTGGGCGTTTCTGAAAAGATCGCCGTAGCGATCATATTCGCACTGATAGCGGTGCTTGCTTTTTTCTCGCTGCTTGTGCCGCAGAGCCCGCTGCCCACAACACCCGGCGGCGCAAAGGATGCGCTTGCGTATTACGGGATGGCGATGTTTTCGTTTTCCGCATTCTTCTCCATACCGCAGGCCGTGGAAGGGCTGGGCGGCGATACTGTAAAGATCAAAAAAGCCGTGTTCTTCGGTCTGTTCAATAATTTTGTACTTATAGTGGTGATCACGTTATGCGCGCTTATTGCATCCGCTGAGGTAACCGAGGTCGCCATGACCGGCTGGAGCGCTGGCATAGGCGCATGGGCGCAGATAGTCGGCGGCGTGTTCACCGTGCTGGCCATGCTTACGACCTACTGGTCTATATCGCTGGCGCTTTCAGGCATAGTGGAGGAGCAGCTCAAGCTGGACCGCCGCATATGCTGGATAGCCGCCACGCTGCCTTCGCTTATACTCGCAGTGCTTAACCTTGGCGGCTTTATAGATTTTCTGGAGCTTGCGGGTGGCGCAATAGCCATAATCGTGGCGGTTATGGTAGTACCCGCCTATCGCAACGCCCGCAAGGAGATCCCGGGTACCCTTATAGGCCGCCTCGGCGGCACCTTCTGGCAAATACTCGTCATCATCGCCTACATACTTATGGCAGTTGGGAGCGTGGTTTGATATGCCAATTCCGATACTGTTTACCGATGCGGTGATACACACCGGAGTATCCGAGACGGACGCCGCAAGCTCCATGCTGGTAAAAGACGGACGAATAATCGCACTTGACTCCGAGCCCGTCGGCCGCTTTAAGCGCATATCTCTTGAGGGAAGACACGTCTACCCCTGCCTTATAGACGGCCATACCCATCTGCTTCAAACCGTGGTGCTGGCAGCAGCGGGCTTCGACGTGTGCGACATAACCCAAACCGGCGTAGAGCCGCACGATATTGCGGGCGTGGAGCGCAGGCTAAGGGATTTTGCAGCCGGCAAGCCGCGATCCGCCGTGCTTGTAGGCAACAGCTACATACCCTCCGCCGTGAAGGAGCGCCGGCTGCCATCCAAGCTTGAACTTGATGACTGGGGCGGTGGCCGCGCAATGGCCATATACACCATAGACGGCCATGCAAGCGCGCTCTCCACCGCTATGCTCATAAAGCTTGGTCTCGACCCCGCCGACAGCGACGGCGTGTTTGCGGGAGAGGCGCACGAGCGCATACAGGGGCGCATGATGGACATTATAGGCAATTCCGTAACGCCGGGTCTGATCGCAAAAGGTGTTGCCAACTTCCACAACGCCTGCGCGCGCTACGGTATAAGCTGCGTCGGCGCACTGGAGGGCTTCGGCGACTCAAAGCGCGACCCCACCGCAAAGCTGATACTGCAGCTGGCCAGGCGTTTCGCAGTGGACGTCAGGATGTATTTTCAGTATATGGATATAGACCGGGCGCTGCCTTACCACAAATACCAAGCTCATCCGCGTATCGGCGGCTGTGGCGACTGGGAGATGGACGGCGCTGTAGGCGCACATTCGGCTGCGTTTTCACTTCCCTATCGGGACACCGGGTCGAACGCGCCGCTTTATTACGCGCAGGACTATATAAACACGCAGGTGGAAAAGGCCGACGCGCGCGGGCTGCAGATAGCCTCGCACGCCATAGGCGATATGGCAATAGGCCGGATACTGGAGGCGCTGCGCCACACAACCAGCGGTATAAAGCACCGCATAGAACACTGCGAATTCGCCGATGACGCCGAGATAGAGGAGATAGCCTCCCGCGGCTACGCCGTTATGATGCAGCCGGGCTACAGCTGGATAGATAAGCGCTTTCTGCACACCTACTCGCAATTCCTGCCGGATGAGATAACGTCTGCGCTTAAGCTTAAAACGCTTTACGACAAGGGCATATGCGTGTGCGGCTCCTCCGACTCCCCCGTGCAGGAGCTGGATCCTTGGCTGCAAATGCTGGGCATGGTGCAGTTTTATAACGATGAGGAATCCCTTACCCCTTATGAGGCCTTTCGCTGCTACACCGTGCATCCCGCCGCCGCGCTGCTGGAAGCGGAGGAGCGCGGTACGCTGGAACCCGGTAAAGTAGCGGACTTCTTCACCGCCGATACGGAGCTATTTGCGCTTCCGCCCGCAAGCATCGTATCCTTCAGACCTCACGCCACATATTACGGCGGAAAGCCCGCGAGGGTATGGCGCGGCACGCTCGCCGAGCTTGCCTTAATGATGCTTTCACGTCCACGACAGATATAAGCAAACAGCCGCCGAGGCCGCCCAAAAAACGGGCGGCCTCAGCGGTATTATCACACAAGGGGTCTGCAAAATAAATTTCGGGCTTGTGCGCTGCACGCCCGTAACCGGTCTATATCGTATCCCCGGCGTCGCTGCCGGACAAAAACGCATACATGGTATCCATATATCCCCATGCTGTACTCAGCACAAGGTGCTCGTTCGCTTTGTGTATATTCACGCCCTGCGGCCCAAACAGCACGGCGGGGATGCCCAGCCTGCTTTCGATTATGTTGGCATCGCTCACGGCGCTGTTTACGCGGCGGCGCACTGGCCTTCCCTGCGTCGCGGCGGCAAGTCTCTCAAGCCGTTTAAAATGCGCATTGTTCACATCCGTCACATAGGACGGATAGTGCGGCGGCCTCAGCTCCATATCCAGCGTGCATTTCGGACACGCTTCGGCAAACAGCCCGCGCACATCCGCGATGAAAGCGTCCTCGCTCTCATCCGGCAAAAGCTGCTTGTTCAGCAACGCACGGCACACATCCGGTATGTTGAGCGAGTATTCGGGATACTCGTTCCATATGTGCAGCACACAATGGCTGCCGCAGCCGCCCCCGTCGTACAGCGCGCGGTATTTCTTGTCAAGCGCAAACAAAAACGCGGTCATGTTCTCTATGGCGTTCACGCCTGTCTCGGGTTTTGCAGCATGACCGCACTCGCCGCGGACCGTAAGGCCTAGCAGCGTCTTGCCGGTAGCTCCTATCACAAACTCGTCGTAATGCGGCTCCGCCAGCACGCAATACTCCGCATCCGTACCCTTTGCGGCAAATGCCTCCGCGCCCAGCGAAAAGCGTTCCTCGTCCGCCACGCCCATGAATATGACGTCCCCGGCCGGGGCCTCTCCTGTATCGCTGAACAGCTTCAGCACCGTAAGCAGCGCCGCTATGCCGCCCTTCATATCGCCCGCGCCCAGCCCGTAAGCAAGGTCTCCTTCGCAGGTGAGCTTCAGCGGCTCGCGCGTCCATCCGTCGGCTACGCCCACGGTATCTATGTGCCCGCCCACGAGTATCGGCGCGCCGCCCCTGCCGCGCATACGCGCGGTCACGTTCGCGCTATGCTCGTCCAGTCTGTCAAGCTCCGCATGGCAGCCTATAGCCTCAAGCCGGCTGCGAATGTATTCCGCCGCCGCCAGTTCATGCATGGAAACGCTGGATATGCCTACCAGATCGCTCAGCGTATCCATATAGTATTGCCTGTATTCGTTATTCATGTGATATTGCCTTATTATCCTCTTACTGATCTCCAACGTGCAGCATATCTATGGTATGCTGTATGTGCGCCGACATTATCGCCTTTGCCTTCTCGCCGTCGCGCGCCTTGAGCGCGCGGACTATCTCGCCGTGATCCAGTATGCTGTCTTCAATGGTGTGGTTTGTGAGCACGTCGAAAAACGTGGTGTTCATCATCTCGAACGTCGTCTTGAACGCTATCTCGGCAAGCTGTGTCAAAAACGCGTTTTTGGATTTTTCGACGTATATGCGATGCATCTCGAACTCGCCGCTGGTATTGTTGTTCTCCCTGAACATGCGGCAAAGCTCTGCGTACTTGGCCTCTATATCCGCTATGTCCGCGTCCGAAGCGTCCGAGGCGATAAGCTCAACCGCCTTGCACTCCAGGCATTGGCGGGCCTGATATATCTCCTGCAGGGTATACCGTTCGAGATTGCGGGACTTGCTCTCGTTTTTGGCGGCGGAGGTGCTTACGGGTATCGCGCGCAAAAAGCGTCCCTTGCCCTGCCGCGAGGTCACGAGGCCCCTGTCCTCCAGCACATGAAACGCCTCTCTGAGCACGTTGCGGCTGATATGCCATCTGTCCACCAGTTCGCGCTCGGACGGGAACTGGTCGCCAAGCGATACCTCCTCGCTGTTGATAAGCTTGTACAGCTCGTCGACGACCTCCTCGTACAACAATGTCCTTTTTATCTTCGTATTCGGCATAGATTACATCCCCCGCTCCAAAATCACGCCCTTTTTTATATTTTAACCGGATCCTTATACACGGTCAAGGATTCGCAATGCTCGTCCCCCTTGAGTATGTTTTTGACGGGATGGAACACCACATTTTCGCTGTACCCCTCCCTGAGCGCCGTATCCACCAGGCAGTAGTAATGACCTATCCGCCGCCAGTCCTTCTCTATCCACACGTCCGCAAACGTGCAGCTGTCCGTAACGTTATACTTGCGATCGCCCTCGTACGTCCTGTGCAGATCCCAGCCCTCCGCGATGGGTATATCGTAGAACCTGTCCAGATTCTCTATTGTAAGCGGCAGACCCGCGGCCTTTACCTGCTCGGCTATCTTCCTGCCGCGCGCATGGCCAAACTCTATTATCGACCGCTCTATGGTCTTTTCCGCCGCCTCGCCGAAATCCTCCACCATAGCCTTTGTCATGTAGTAGTACATGTTCGCCATGTGAATGGACATCAGCCTTACGGCCTCGCCTACCGTTTTTACCTCAGCCATATCAAAGCCTCCTTTAATCCCACCAGTTGCGCTCGGAGCGGTTCAGGTTTTCGTGACCGTCCGGCGTAACGAGTATTTCATCCTCTATGCGGCAGCCGCCGTGCCCGGTCATATACAGGCCCGGCTCCACGGTTATAACCATGCCGCTTATCAGCGGCGTCATGTCCCCGGCGGCGAGCACCGGCGGCTCGTCCGTACCCAGCCCTATGGCATGGCCCAGATAAGTCGCGGGGCCTCCGAAGGTGCGCGTGTGGTTTTTTGTAAATCCCTCCGCAAGCGCTATGTTGCCGGAGATCTGCTCAAGTGCCTCCGACGGCACGCCGGGTTTCATGGCGGCTACGGATTCGTCAAACATCCTGAGCGCCGTATTAAGTATGTGCTTCTGCTCCGGCGTGGCTTTGCCTATCACCGCGGAGCGGCATACGTCTATCATGTAGCCCTTGTACTTACCGTTTATCTCCATGTGCACCATGTCGCCCGCTTCGATTATCTTTTCCGACGCGGGGACGAGATCGTATGCGGTCTCGGAGCGGCAGCCGGACTGGCAGGTGGCGAATGTGCCCGTAACTCCCAACGCCGCAAGCTCCGACGTGATAAAGCCGTACACCTGCTTCTCGCTCAGCCCCGCGCGCAGATAGCTGCGCAGCTTGTCCGACACCGTGTCGCCTATATGCGCGCCCTGCCTCAGCAGCTCTATCTCATACGGGCTTTTCGCGGCGCGCAGTCGCATTATCACGTCGTCCACAGGATAGAACCGGCAATGCGGAAGCTCCGCGCGCAGATCCTCATACAGTCCCACCGCCAGCACGTCCATGCCCACTATGCCTATATCCGCACGGTCAAGCCCGCGCGCGGCCAGGTCGCGCCCAATCTGCGCGGGTATGTCGTCCTGATAGGTCACGTCCTTTATGTACAGATCCTTTTCATAAAACGGGGTGCTGGTTATAAGGCTCGCGTCCTGCTTTACAGGCAGCACGATCACCGAATAGCCTCGCCCGCGAAACCCAAATCTGCGCGGATGGCCGGGCATAAGGGGCTGGTGCCCCGTAAGATACATAAGATCGCCTATACGCCGTGGCGCAAGGCCGAACACCAGCAGGCAGGACAGCCCGCGCAGCGCGGCTTCCGTACGCGCGTTGGCCATCCTTGTTTCGTATTCACGCAAAAGCTCCGGGGTCATTTGGTTCCTCCCTGAATATCGCTTATTCGTACTTTTCAGTATCGTATATCACGCCGTTTTTCATCACGAAGCAGCAGTCCATCAACGCCGTCGGGTCATTCAGCAAATCCCGTGTCCACGCGGCTATATCCGCACGCATACCCGGCGCTATCACGCCGCGGTCGCGCTTGCCGAGTATACCGGCGTTGACCGACGTTGCGGCCCTGAGCGCCCGAAACGGCTCAAAACCGCTGTTCAGCCAGGAGGCGTACTCGCGCCCGCACTCGTAGCAGGGATGCATATCCATCATATCGGTGCCGTATCCCAACGTAAGTCCGCTGCGCTTTATCGCCTCGCGTCCCGCCTTGAGCTGCGGCCCGTATGCGCGCAGCTTGTCGCGGAATTCCTTGGGCTCGCGCTTTGACAGCTGCGCTTCGTCCATGGCTATTATATCGTCGTACTGGCACATGGTCGGCACGAGATATACCCCCTTTTGCTGCATCAGCGCGGCTGTCTCGTCATCCATAAGCGAGCCGTGCTCTATGCCGTCGATGCCCATTCCCGTAAGCTTCTGCATCATCTCCGGCGTATATGTGTGTGCAGTGGCAGGTATGTGCATCATGTGCGCCGTCGCTATCACGGCCTGATATTCATCATCAAACAGCTGCACATCCCCGGGACCGCCCGTGACGCTCATAAAACCGCCGTTAGCCATTATTTTTATGAAATCCGCGCCCATCTTCGCCTGTTCCCGCACGGACTCTATGAAGAACTCGCGCCCGCTGCCCACCGCGGGGTATTCCTTTGCCAGCCGGTTCGCAAGCGCAGGATTGCCCGAGTATGCGCGCGATGAATCCGCCATGCTGCCCGTGGCGCCGGTATAGTACGGCGCTACCACAAGCTCTGAGCCGGTAAAACGGCCGTCGTTTATCAGGCGCTTCGCGTCCAGCGAAGCATAGCCGTCGTCACAGTTGCAGCCCACATAGCGCAGCGTCGTGAAGCCGCGCCGCAGCGCACGCTCCGCGTTGTACAGCGCCGCCATCCCCTTCCATGCGGGAGAACGGTAGATCTGCTCAAATGCGCGCTGTTTCCAGTCGAACACGTTGAGGTGAATATGCGCGTCTATCATGCCCGGCGTCACCGTGGCGGAACCAAGATCTATCACCTCGGTATCCGTACCGGACGGGCGCTGCGCGCCGCGGCTCACCTCTGCGATGATTCCGTCCTGCACGAGTATCAGCATGTTTTCCATAAGCTCGTCATGCAGTCCGTCAAACAGCTTTCCGCACAGTATGATGCTTTGCTTCACAGTCGTATACCTCCGATTATACCTCGCCGTAACGGGCGCATGCCAGAAAATGTCCCGGTTTAACTTCGTTAAGTTGCTGGTTTTCCTTTACGCACACATCGGTCTTGAATTTGCAGCGCTGTGCAAATCTGCATCCCGGCGCGGGATTGATAGGGCTTACCACCTCGCCGGTTATAAGCTCGCGCTTTTTAGCGCGCATGCTCACATCGGGTATGGGGATCGCGGAGATCAGCGCCCGTGTATACGGATGCAAGGGGTTATCAAACAGCTCGTCGCTTGTGGCAAGCTCCACGCATTGTCCCAGATACATCACGGCGATGGTGCTGCTTATCAGCTTCACAACGGACAAGTCGTGCGTAACGAACATGTACGTCAGCTTCATCTCGTCTTGCAGATCCATCATAAGGTTGAGTATCTGCGCCTGTATGGACACATCCAGCGCGCTTACAGGCTCGTCGCACACTATGAAGTCGGGGTTGAGCGAAAGCGCCTTGGCTATGCCTATACGCTGCCGCCGCCCGCCGTCCAGCTCGTGCGGATAGGAATCCGAAAGCCGCGCGGCAAGGCCCACTATGTCCATCAGCTCCTGCACGCGCTTGTTTATAGCCACGCTGTCGGTAATGGTACGGTTTATATGTATGGGCTCCGCTATTATCTCGCTTACGGTCATGCGCGGGTCCAGCGACGAATAAGGATCCTGGAATATGATCTGCATATTCTGACGCATCGGCTTTATCTGCTTTTTGCTGTATCCCGCTATATCCTTGCCGCGGTATATTATCTGCCCCGAGGTGGGCTCTATCAGCTTGAGTATGGTCCTGCCCAGCGTGCTCTTGCCGCAGCCGGATTCCCCAACCACGCCCCGCGTTTCGCCCTTACAGACCGTAAGATTTACGTCATCCACGGCATGCAGCTGGCCCCGCGGCGTGCTGAAATACTTTTTAAGGTGTCTCGTTTCGAGCAATATCTCTTTCATTTGCCGTACCTTCCTTAATTGTTACGGTTAAGATGGCACTTTACCATGTGTGTATCGCTGAGCCACACCGCTTCGGGGGCTTCTTTTTTGCATATGTCCATGCAGTGCGCGCAACGCGGATGGAAGCTGCATCCTGATGGCAGATCGGTAGGATCCGGCATAAGCCCCGTTATAGGTTTAAGCCGCTTGGCGGTGGTCTTGAGGTTCGGTATGGAATCAAACAATCCCACCGTATACGGATGATGACTGCGGCTCGCGTCAAAAACGTCCGCTGCGCTGCCATATTCGATTATCTCGCCGGCATACATGGTGGCGACGGTATCGCAGTTTTCGGCCACTATGCCCAGATCGTGCGTAATGAGTATCATACCCATGTTCAGCTTTTGCTTCAGCTCGCTTATCATCTCGAGCACCTGCGCCTGTATCGTAACATCCAGCGCTGTGGTAGGTTCATCGGCGATGAGCAGCTCCGGGTTGCAGGCAAGCGCCATCGCTATTACGACGCGCTGACGCATACCGCCGGAAAACTGATGCGGATATTCTCCGTATCTCTCCTTGGGTATGCCCACAAGCTCCAGCATCTCATAAACGCGTTCCTTCATCTCCTCATTGGTACGGTTTTGATGGTTGTGAAGCTGCAGTCCCTCTAGTATCTGGTCACCGATCGTCAGCACGGGGTTAAGGCTGGTCATTGGATCCTGAAATATCATGGATATCTTTTCCCCGCGAATTGCGCGCAGCTCATGGTTTTTCAGGCCGATCAGGTTTTCGCCGTTGAACCGTATATCGCCGGACTCTATTTTGCCCGTGCGCTCCGGAAGCAGTTGCAGTATAGAAAGGGCGAGCGTGGTCTTGCCCGCGCCGGTCTCGCCTACGAGGCCAAGGCTTTCGCCCTCATTCATGGATATATCCACCCCGTTTATAGCGTGCACATGGCCGTTGCTGCCCAGATATGATACGCGCAGATCCTTTATATCAAGAAGTTTGTCCACGGTGTCCTCCTATCAGTCCTTAAGTCTGGGATCCAACGCATCCCGCAGGCCGTCGCCCAGCAAATTCAGCGACAGCACCGTTATGGCAAGGAATATGCCGGGGATTATTATGAGGTACGGCGCCACCTGTATCTGCTCGCGCGCCTCGGACAGCATTCCGCCCCACTCAGGCCGCGGCGCCTGCACGCCCAGGCCTATGTAGCTGAGGCCCGCCGCGTTAAGTATGGAGCTGCCTATGCCCAGCGTGCACTGCACTATGATGGGGCCAATGGTGTTGGGCAGTATGTGGCGGGCAAGTATCCTTGGCGTGCCCGCGCCCACCGCTGAGGCGGATTCCACATAATCCATGTTGCGTATGGTCAGCACGGACGAGCGCACTATCCTCGCATAGTTGGGTATATCCGCAACAGCTATGGCTATCATAAGGTTCATCACGCCCGTGCCCAGCGCCGCGACAACAGCCAGCGCAAGTATGGTGGACGGTATGGATATGATGATGTCCATAAACCGCATCATCACGTTGTCGTACGCGCCGCCGAAATAGCCCGTGGTAGCGCCTATCAAGCCGCCGAACACCAGCGATATGACCACCGCGCCAAAGCCTATCAGCAGCGACACCCTAGCGCCGTGCGCTATGCGCTGAAGCACGTCGCGCCCGTAGGCGTCGGTACCGAACAAATGCTCCGCCGAGGGCGGCTGCAGGCGCTCGGATATATTCATCGCTATGGCCTCGGTATTATAGTCGCCTATAACGTTTGCAAACAGCGCCATAAGCACTATAAGCGAGAATATTACAAGGCCTATCATCGCGGTCTTATTTCTGCGCATACGGCGCCATATCTCAGCGCCCTTGCTGTTGCGTTTTTTTGCTGCGCCTGCGTTAACATTCATCTTCATCATGCTTTGCTCCTGTTCGCAAACTGAGCCTTGATGCGCGGGTCTATCGCCGCATACATCAGATCGAGTACAAGATTGATAATCGTAAATATCGTTGCAAGCACTATAACAGAGCCCATTATCAGCGGTGTATCGCTGCTTCGTATGGCAGTAACTAGCAGGCTGCCAAGGCCCGGCATGGCAAACACGGACTCGACAAGCACGGCGCCGCCTATCAGCTTGCTGAACTGTATGGTGACTATCGTCAAAACGGGGATCATGCCGTTTTTTAGGCAGTGCTTCATTATAACGCGCCCCTCGCCCGCGCCCTTTGCGCGCGCTGTGCGGACGTAATCCTGCCGTACGACCTCAAGCATGGTGGAGCGCGTCATCCTCGTTACGACCGCAAGGTTGACCGCCGCCAGCGTGATCGATGGCAGTATATAATTTATGAACGCGTCTGCCCCCGTCGGCGGAAGACATTTTAGTTTCACCGCAAAAAGCAGCATCAGCATAAGACCTATCCAGAACGACGGCATGGAAGCAAGCACCAGCGCCGTCACCACGCTTACGGTGTCGATCGCCGAATACTGCTTCACCGCCGACAGCACCCCGATAGGTATGCCTATCAAACTTACGAGCAAAATAGAATACAACGCAAGCTGCATCGTCACGGGGAAGCGCGATGCTATCTCCGACGACACGCTGTTGTTGTTGCGGTAGGACGTGCCAAGGTCGCCCTGCACAAGTCCCTTCATATAGTTAAAGTATTGCACAAAGAACGGGTCGTTAAGGCCCATCTCCTCGCGCAAAGCCTCGATGTCCTCTTTGGTGGCCTCGGAGCCGAGTATTATCTGCGCGGGATCTCCGGGCTTAAAATACATTATTGAAAATATTATGAAACTGACGCCTATGATTATCGGGATAAGCCATAGTATGCGCTTTACTATATACTTTAGCACGCTGCATCCTCCATTGGGTCATATTTGCCGGTTAGGTTCAGGTACCGAAGGCCAATGGCCTTCGGTACCTGATGCTGTTGTTACCAGCTGAGCTCGTTTACGTTAAGGAATCCGCGGGGATCCGTATGATAGCCCTTTATGCCGGAATTAACGGCGTTAATCACAACAGGATTGTACAGGGGTACCGTGGGAACATTCTCCCAAAGATACTCGTTGATGTCAAGGTAAAGCTGCGCGCGCTCCTCGACGTTGGGGCATACGCGGGCAGTCATAAGCATCTCGTCCAGGGTGGAATCATAGTACCTGGAGAAGTTGTACAGCTGGGAGGATTCAAAGCGGGTATACACGCTGAGATCCGGATCCGGAACCATAGCAACTATGCGGAGTATGGTCATATCATAATCGCCGACTTCCGCATAGGACAGCAGCGTGGACCACTCGTAGACCTGAATGTCCAGCGTGATGCCGACCTGCGCAAGGTAAGCCTTTATAACCTGGGCGATCTTCTCCTGCTGGCCGCTGGTCACGAGTATGTTGCACTCGAAGCCGTCAGCATAGCCCGCCTCTGCCAGCAGCGCCTTGGCCTGCTCTGCATCGTAGGGATACGCGGTGGTGCCGGGATCCTCGCTGAGGGACATCTCGGCTATGAAGGAATCAGCCACAGAACCGCCGATGCCGTCCAGCGTAGCGTCGATGATAGCCTGCTTGTCTATTGCATAGTTTAGCGCTTCACGCACGAGCAGATTGTCAAACGGAGTGCGCTCGCAGTTCATATGCAGATGGAAGCAGATAAGGGAATCGCCGGTATAGATGGTCACGTTCGGGTCGGCCTCCAGCGCCGCAACGTCCGAAGTGGAAGCATCCATAACTACGTCTACCTGGCCGCTCTGCAGCGCGATAGCCGCGGTGTTGCTGTCCGTATAGATTCTGAACTCTACGTTCTTGATGGCGGGAGCGCCTCCCCAGTAGTCTTCAAACGCCTCAAGCGTCACCTTGTCGCCGGAATCCCAGCTTACCACCTTGTACGGGCCGTAAGCAACGGGCGCCCTGCCGAACGCCTCGGCTCCCATTTCCTCACAGGCACGCTTGTTTATGATGCCCGTGCTGGGGGAGGACAGATATGCGAACTGTATGGGGGATGCATAGCTAAGATGCATAACCACCGTAAGATCGTCCACGCACTCCACGGTGTCGATGGCGGCGAACGCCTTTGCAACTACCGTGGACGCCTTGCCGCGCTCCATGGTATAGGCGACGTCCTCTGAGGTAAGGGTGTCCCCGTTATGAGCAAGCACGCCCTCGCGCAGATGGAACGTATAGGTGAGGCCGTCCTCGGAGATGTCCCAGGTCTCGGCCAGGCCGGGGATATAATTCATGTCGGCATCCAGCTTGACGAGCGTATCGGATATCTGCATAACGCTTCTCTGGGTGGCCGTGTCCTCGCCTACCTGCGGGTCCAGGCTGGTGGGCTCTGCCGATATGGCTATGACGATAGTGTCCCTGGTTTCTTCGGACGTTTCAGCGCCTTCCGCCGTCTCCGTGCTTCCGGCTTCATTCGCAGCGTCTTCAGCGTCGGTCCCAGGCTCCGTGCTTGCGCAGCCTGCAAATATGCCAAGCAGCATCATGACGGCAGCCACCAGGCATACGATTTTGCGGATTGTCTTGCGGTTCATCAGTATTTCCTCCTGATTGTTATTTAACTAAAACCAGCTTCGCCAGCCGGGTTAGTTCGGATATTTGATAAAGAGCGTCGTTGATGCGGTTTTTGTTCTTTATCAGTTGGGTATGGATAAGGCCGTATTCCAGCGAGTCCGGCGCCAGCGCATCAAGCTTGTCCAGATCGGCAAGCAGCGGCACCGGCCGTGACAGTTTGCCGTAGCCATAACTGTCCTGCTGATACTTATCCGCGCAGGTCAGCATCACGTTGCTCAAGCTGCGGCATACCGCCATAGCATAACGGTTGTAAACATCCGCCCGCTCCGCGCTCATGCTTTCTGACTTCACGGAGGCTATCTCCCCGCACCCTGCGCGCACGTCTGCGATATTCGCCAGCACATCGTCCAGCCGGAGGTGTTTTTCACCCTGCGCGGCGGCCTTGTGCATATGTTCCTCAAACACCGCCAGCGTCGCGTCGATATCATATGGCAAAACGTTTACAGTCGCAAGCTTGTATATGATGGAAAGCGTTACACGAGTATCCAGTTCCAATATGTCAAGATCGCACTTGTCCAGCCCGTCCTCCTTGGTATGATTCCACCAGCCGAGAGTCGCGCCGTGGTTCTTACTTATAACCTCATCGGTGAAGGACATGCGCTGCGTAACGGAGGGTATGCCTATGCCCATGCAGCTCTGGTCGCCTATCTTCTTGAGCGCCATGCTGCGCAAGTCCGAAACGCCGGTAGCGTCGGTATAGTTACGCTCCGCAAAACCTAACAGCTCCTGTGAAGCTTTTATTTCAAATATCTCTGTTTGACCTACTCCGGTAGAATCGATGTGCATATAGCATATGCAATGCCTGTTGAGCTCGTCCCAATGATTATCCACAAACCATGTGGAGCCGGCGGCCTCAGCTATCTCGTGGCCGTTCCAGAATACGAAATAAATGTCCCGCTTCAGCAACTCCCTGTGCTGTGCGAGTATGCGCGCTATCTCGAGCAGCGTCGCATTTCCGGTGGCGTTGCAGGTTACTCCCGGCTGCCATGCATCCAGATGCGAGCAGATCAGCAGGGTCTCGTCGCTTTCCCCATTGCCGCGCAATACGCCTACGGGTTGGCGCAGCTCGCTCCAGCGCCTGTCCGAATTGGCCTTGACCTTTATTACCACGCGCCCTTTTTGGCACAGCTCTTTCAGCATAAGGCCGGTGTTTCGCGTAACGCCAACACCGATTATGTCCGGGATCTTATCGAAAGTATCCAGGGTTGGATTGCCCCACACGCCCTTGAGGCCGCGATGGCATATCACGTCCTGACCCTCGCCCCAGTTCATGCATATCATACCCGCCGCGCCCATTTCACACGCGATGCGCGCCTTTTCCGGCACCGGCGGCGCATAGGATACCTCCACCAGCACCATCTTGCCGCGTACATCCAGTCCGTCGTAAGCAGCGGTCGAACCGTCGCCCACATACACCAGCTCCAGCTCCTCGCCTTCGGGCGCCGCAGCTCTGATGTGCGCGCAGGGCAGGCTGTCCAGCTTTTCCCGTCTGGGCTCCAGCAGCGTGAGCTCTGACGAATACGGGGTGCTGTTATATGCATAGAACCGCTCCGTAACGACCTCCAGCCCCGCCTCCTTCATAACGTCTGCCACATAGGCGGCCGCTTTGACCTGCTGCTCGCTCCCAGCGAGCCGGTATTGGGTGTTTTGGGTGAGCCACTGTATCGTGCCCCACATACGGTCCTTGCTTACACATTCACACAGTTTTTCAGTACACGTCATGCTTTCCTCCGAACAATTGCGGTTTATTTAAAAGATTGCCTGGTTGAACCAGTTTAAAAACAGTT
Organism: uncultured Oscillospiraceae bacterium; assembly: GCA_964642795.1. Lineage (GTDB taxonomy): Bacteria > Bacillota > Clostridia > Christensenellales > CAG-138 > JAVVVD01. Next base: position 16,755 of record CAZXRQ010000038.1, read on the forward strand.
GCTTGGTCACTAAGTTGTTCGACCAAGTTGTCGGCGCTTGTTTGTGATAATTGCCATAGTTTCTTTGTGCTAAGCCTAATGATAAACTCATCCTCTCCGGATGTCAATACCTTCATTTATAAATTGGTTTCAATTTCGAACCAGTTCTTCCGGACGTTCACGCCGCGCGAAAAAGCCACCCCCGCGCGCCCGATTTGGAGCGCGCCGCCTATGCTAATATGTATTTTGTTTTATGCGTTCTTCATTATAACGCTTTCTATTTTGTCCGAAGCGTGTTCGCGCGCGTCGAAGCACTGTTCAAGCGTTTCAAACACGGTCGTCCATATACTCAATATCGGCCGGTATCATGGCGGTGCCCAAGCTGTCGGTTTCCATAATAATCGTCCGATACAGCTCCAGCACCCGTTCTTCGTTGCCATTCTAACTGATGGCCTGCGACAGTTCTTCCAGCGATGAGCGCAGCTCCTTTCATCAAAGGTGTAGCTGTGTATTGTTTCGCAGGATACGGACTGATGCTCCGCAGCTCCGTACCAGCCATCCTCCGGTTGCTTTATCGCAATCTGCTCACTGGCCCCGCAGCCAGTCAAAGCCAGCGCAAGAATCGGAACGGCCTATAGAACTGTCAAGCTCCCCAAAACCTGTCCAACCTGTATGTTAGTAAAACAGCAATCCTTGAACCGCTTGTTAACCGTTTTTCTGCACAGTCTTGCAGGGGTCAAGGGCGGCGCAGCCGCCAGTGAAGCCCTTGACGCGGTAAGGCTGTATGGATATTCTTCATCAAGCGGTTCAAGGAATGATTGTCTGCGGAGCGGGCGGTCTGCCACCCAAGCTGCCGCACGGCCGGATTTGGTTGTAATAACGTACTCAGAATGCTGTAGACATAAGCGTGCACGGCCCACGAAAAAGGCGCCCTTGCGCACCTGCAAGAGCGGCTTTGTACGCCCATTATTCGCCTGCTTTTGCCGCAAGCGCATTTGGAATAGAGGTTTTCAGGATCAGAAGAAGATTATGGACCGCTGTTTCCCGCGGATACGGGAAATCTTCGTTAAACATATTGATCAGGTTGCCGGCGATGGCCTCGGTATAGAAGTCCGCGAGGAAGCGTTTGAAATCCTCATCTACACGAACGCCGGCGTCCGCTCCGGCGCGGTCGATGACCGTTGAAACCACATTGATAAAATCGGAATAGAAGAAACGGCGCATCTCCTCCCGGCCTATGGAATCATAGGCGCAGGAGAGGATATGGCGGTTAGCGTTCACATAGTCTATCACAAAGGTCACCGCGTCCTCTGCGTTCATCAAAAGATCGAAGCCCTTTACGACCTCGACAGCCTCACGCTCCAGCATCCACTTCAAAAGCGCATAGATATCTTCAAAATGATAGTAAAAGGTTTTGCGGTTCACGCCGCAATCCTTTACGATGTCGTTGACCGTTATTTTAGAAAACGGTTTCTCCATCATGATCTTCTTGAGCGATTCTGCGAGCGCCCGTTTTCTCTTTTCCGCTGCCGCGTCATAGTGCATGTTCTTTCGCCTCCGTCCCATTCATTGTATTCGATTCAAGTGAGAATGCAATGACCAAAACCGCCCATGTGTCCTAAATTCAGATTCGAATTCCGTACCCCAATTTTGATACGATGTCCGGTTTTTCGCAAATTCACCCAAAGGAGTGATTTTGACCGTTCTCTGCTATCGCTGCCATTTTGTAAAATATAGAATAAAATTTAGACAGGCGGTGGATCAACCGACATGAAAAACGGGGTTTATCAATACGCGATCGAAATGCAGGTGCCGATCGGATCAAGGTATGGACGGATTATATTGGAAATATACGATGAAATCATCAGCGGCACGCTCACTTTGTTTCGGCAGACGCTGCCAATCCGTGCGGGAAAGTGCGTCGGCAATCAGGTGCATTTTACCGGCGATATGAAAACATTGATGTATACGCTTCCCTATCAGGCGGAGGGAACGATCAGCAACGTGTCGACTGAGTTGGTGTTTCACACAGAGAAGGGCCGTTTTCCAGCAACAGGAACGGTATTCACCCGGGATGAGGGAGATACAAAGCAGGCATGAGTAAACAAACCGGCAATAAGGGCGGCGACAGCTTCCTGATCAAACTCGCAAGCTTTATCGTTGACAAGAAAAGTCTTATATTTTTAATCTTTGCAATCCTGCTGATCTTTTCGGCCTTCTCACGGAACTGGGTGGAAGTGGAAAACGCACTGGACGTCTATTTGCCTGACGATTCCGAGACGCGCCAGGGGATCAACGTCATGGACGAACAGTTCACAACATTCGGATCCGCCGAGATCATGTTCGCGAACATCACGCTTGCCGAGGCACAGGCGATAGACGGGCAGCTCTCCTGCATGGACGGCGTTCAGAGCGTGGATTTCGACAACAGCGCCGATCACTACAACAATGTGTCCGCATTATACGCGGTAACGTTTGATTACGACGAGGATGACGAGAGGTGCCTTACTTCTCTCGATGCGATCACACAAGCATATTCGGCTTATGACACCTATATTTCCACGGATCTGGGTAACGCCGACGCGGAGTCTCTATCCTCCGAGGTCAGCGTTATTATGATATTTGTTGCGATCATCGTGATCGCGGTGCTGATATTCACCTCCCAAACCTATGCGGAAGTGCCGGTGCTTTTGTTGACCTTCGTTTCCGCTAATGCCGCATGACAGAGTTTCCTTCAAGGATTCTCTGTTCTATCGGTATTGGA
>CAZXRQ010000039.1:0-19264 GCA_964642795.1 uncultured Oscillospiraceae bacterium
GCGGGAAGCCGCACGAAAGAAAACACAGAGGCGAGGTGAGCATTGATGCAGGCAGTAAAAAACGTAACGGTCATTCCCGCCACGCGCATGATGCACACGGGGCTTTCGCGCAATGCCGCCGTCCGAAAGCGTGTGGCGGGATATGCCCGCGTTTCTACCGACAGCGAAGAACAGCAGACCAGCTACGAAGCGCAGATAGACTACTATACCAATTACATTCGATCCAAGCCCGAATGGGAGTTTGCCGGGGTCTATACCGACGAAGGTATCTCGGCGCTTAACACGAAGAACAGGGAGGGCTTTAACCAGATGGTACGGGATGCCCTTGACGGAAAAATCGACCTTATTGTTACAAAGTCCGTCAGCCGTTTTGCAAGGAACACGGTGGACAGTCTGATGACGGTACGAAAGCTGAAAGAAAAAGGCGTCGAGGTGTATTTTGAAAAGGAAGGGATTTATACCCTTGACAGCAAGGGCGAGTTGCTGATAACCATCATGTCCTCTTTGGCGCAGGAGGAAAGCCGGTCAATTTCAGAGAACGTCACATGGGGTCAGCGGAAGCGGTTTGCCGACGGCAAGGTCAGCATGCCCTACGGGCAGTTCCTTGGTTACCGTAAAGGTGCTGACGGGCTGCCGGAAATCGTGCCGGAGGAAGCGGAAACGGTTAGGGTGATTTACCGTTTGTTCATGCAGGGCAAGACGACCAACGCAATTGCGGCTACTCTCACAAAGCAAGGTGTTTGCACGCCGGGAGGCAAAGAAAAGTGGCAGGCTACCACGGTGGAGAGCATTCTCACAAACGAAAAGTACAAGGGCGATGCGGTATTGCAAAAAAAGTTTACGGTGGATTTCCTGACTAAGAAGCAAAAGGTCAATGAAGGTGAAGTTCCTCAGTTTTATGTAGAAAACAGCCATCCGGCGATTATTCACCCGGATGAGTGGAATAGGGTTCAAGACGAAATGACAAGGCGAAAAGCGACAGGGCGGCATCACAACAGCCTGAGCCCCTTTTCGGCAAAAATCATCTGCGGCGACTGCGGTGAGTATTATGGCTCAAAGGTATGGCATTCCACCAGTAAATACCGCCGTACCATCTGGCAGTGCAACGCCAAGTTCAAAGGTGCGGATAAGTGTAAAATACCCCATCTGTACGAAGATGACATCAAGCTCATGTTCTTGAGTGCGGTGAACGAACTGATGATTGACCGAAAGGCGCTTATTGAGGACGGCAGGGCGTTACGTGCTGCGTTCACCGATTTCGTAGGTATTGACAAAGAATGCGAAGAACTAAACAGCGAGATAGAGGTGCTTTCCGGCCTGGTGCAGAAGCTGGTTGAGGAGAATGCCTCCACGACGATTGATCAGACGGAATACAGAAACCGTTATGATGCCTACATCGTCCGCTACGACAACGCGAAAAAGCGGTTGGATGCTTTGCGGCAACAACGGAAAGCGCAGGAAATCAAAGGAGATATCTTGAGCGCTTTCCTTTTCGAATTGGGTGAGCTGTATGAGCTGCCAATGGCTTTCAAAGCTGCCACTTGGGATGCGATGATAGACTATGTGACCGTCTATACTGACGAACGAGTCGTGTTTACCTTTAAAAACGGTACGAAGATAACAGAACGGCTTTGAAAATTATCTTACTTTGGGGTGTCGAACAGAGATTACTGTTTCTAAAAAGGCGTAGTCAAAAAAAGTGCATATGTCGTTTTTTATATGCGCGGCAGTTGTATTGACCTAATAATTTTGCACTCCAGACACTCAGGAAAAACGGCGGCATTTTTCCTAAAGAATGCAAAGCAGTAGTAGTAAAAGCCATCGAGAATGATTGGCTGTTCGGGGCTTATGGTGGAAGTCATCGCGCACAGAACCCGACTATTCTGACCACCGCACCAACACCTATAAGGCGCAGTTTGTAAAGCCCGGTGACATTCGGAATATCCTTGAAACAGCCGAACTGGCGGTCTGGAAGGAGGGGCATAACGGTATTTATCTCGGAAACGGCAAGGTCTATGAGAGCCGAGGTGTTGCGCATGGTGTGGTCAACTTTCCAATTGCTTTTGCGCGCACAGAACCCCGAGCATCGCTATTGGCAATCTCCTCTAGTGTTTTTTGATCGTTTATTTTATCGACGGCTTTTTCAGCTTTCTTGTAATATTCACTTTGCCATGCTGGTTTGAAAAGCCCCATTTCATTGTTCTCCAATATTCATTTGTATTTTACGCCCGCCCTGCCACATCTCCCAGGATGCTGAAGCGCACACTCGCTTCCAGTACCGGGTCGGCAAACGCGACGATACCGGGCGTTTCAGCAGTCGTCTCCAGAGATGGCGACAGCGCCGTTTCGGGCGAACCACAGGCCGCAAGGCCGAATGCCAGCATCATCGCCAGCAATATGAACAGTGTCTTTTTCATAAAAAAACCTCGTTTAATGTTATAAAACCTCATATAGCGAAGCCAGTCATTCATACCTTGAGACTTCTTTGCGGACCGCTTGAAACACGCTCTGAACCTGCTTTCGTGCAACCCTTGCATTTATAGCCGAATTGATATTTTGTCATTCAAGGCAATAACCTTTCTGCAACTCACTGCCGAACCCGGAAGCCCATCCTTCGTGTCCGCATTTCGTACATTTGCAGCGCTCTATACTGACATCTGCACCGGAGCCGTCATAGTATGTCTGCTTGTAATCGTGGTCATAGATCCCAACGCCGCAGACAGTGCATCTTTTGCGGCACTGCCCCGCTTCAACCCACTTATGCTCGTTTATATCACAAAGCATCCCTGTCTTTTTCATTGCCTCAATACGAACCTCCGGAGACTTGGCACTTTTTGCAACATCAGCAAGCAGAGTCTGGTCAGTCAAATTTTCAACCGCTTCCAATAACGGTTTGTTTGTTCTCTCTTCAGGATAAATATCATGTTTGGCTATAAATGCGTAAGCCTCTTGCGCAAGAGATTGATCGGTCATGTTCTTTGCAGCCGAAAGGGAAACGTAACCGTCCTTCTCTTCATTTATTACAATAAAGGCGAGCGTGGTCTGATCGGTCAGCTTTTTAACCGCTGTCTCGCGCACATCGTCATCCTCGTGATTTTTCGCAATATCGGCAAGAACAGACTGAATCGTCAGCCTCTTTGCCGCCTCTCTTCGGATAGATGGCTCCGAAACTTGGTTCACAATATCTGCAAGTGCGGTTTGGTCGTTCAGCTTACTGACGGCTATATATTGTACCTTGTGGTGTTTTGAGCTTTTTACAACATCAGCAAGCAATGATGGGTCGGTTAGTTTTTCAACCGCCCTTTCGGCAACATAGCTGTTCACGGCATTTTTCGCAATATCGGCAAATGCGGCCTGTCCGGTCAACACCCATATATCACTCCGGCAATCATCCCATGTTCGGCTGTTCCTCACAGCATCGGCATAAACTTTTTGAATTAATGCCTGATTCGATGCATTGTGGCTCAGCATTTTAGCCGCTCCTTTACGAACCCCAGCGTCCATGCCGTTTTCTGCTATATCTGCATATACAGTTTGCGCGAGGTTTTGGTCTGTCAGCTTTTTTGCCGCTGCGATGCGAACATATTCAGTTTTTGCATTTTTCGCGTTAGCAATATCCGCAAGTATAGTTTGATCGGTGAGTTTTTTAAACGCTTCCTCATTGATAAACCCGTTGTCGATACTCTTCACAACCTGGGCAAGGGCATCCTGACTGGTCAAATGATTCATCGCCTGTTCTTTCTCGTAGGAAGTTCCTCCATGTATCGTATTATAAATGTATAGCTCCTCAATAAGCTTCGGGTCTTTCAGGTTTTTAATCGCCGTTTGGCGAACGGCCCAATCTTCGTCGTTTTTCGCAACTCTGATCAGCTCGGCTTGGTCCGTTAATACCGAAACCTCCGCCTGACGCAGTTCACTAAGCCTTGCATTCGCCGTGCTCTTCACAATTCCAGTTCTATCATATCGGTGATGTTTGGCAACATAGGCAACCACATCCCTGTCGGTCAATTTTTTAATTGCTTTTGCGCGCACGTAACCGCAAACATCACTTTTGGCAATCTCCTCTAATTTTTTTTGATCGTCGATTTTATCGACAGCTTTCTCAGCTTTGCTGCGATTGTTGCTTTGCCATGCTGGTTTGAAAAGCCCCATTTCATTGTTCTCCAATAGTCATTTGTATTTACGCCCGCCCTGCCACATCCCTCAGGTGCTGAAACGCACCTTCGATTCCAGCATCGGGTCGGCAAACGTTACGACCCCGGACGACCCGGCAGGAGCCGACTGCGAGGTTGTCTTCGTTGAAACGGGAACGCCGCAGGCCGCAAGGCCAAGTGCCGGCAGCAGTACCAGCAATATGAACAGCGCCTTTTTCATAAAAAACCTCGCTTCATGTTATTAAGCCTCATATAGTGAAGACAGTCATTCATACCTTAAGACTTCTTTGCGGGCCGCTTAGAGCCGCTCTTTTCCTGCTTCCGCGCAGGCCTTGCCTTTAAGCCAAATTGATGATAATTTGTCATTCAAGGAAATAGTCTTTCTGCAACTCGCTGCTGTACCCGGAAGCCCACCCTTCGTGTCCGCATTTCGTACATTTGCAGCGCTCTACACTGACCTCTGCACCGGAGCCGTCATAGTATGTCTGCTTGTAATCGTGGTCATAGATTCCAACACCGCAGACAGTGCATTTTTTGCGGCACTGCCCCGCTTCAACCCACTGATGCTCGTTTGTATCACAAAGAATTCCGGCCTTTTTCATTGCCTCAATACGAATCTTCGTATACTTGGCATTTTTTGCAACATCGGCAAGCAGAGTTCGATTAGCCAAATTTCCAACAGCTACCATTAACGGTCCATAAGCAGTATTAGCGTATTTTATTACGTTTCCAGGATAGAAATCATGTTTGGCGATATATGCGTAAGCCTCTTGCGCAAGAGATTGATCGGTCATGTTCTTTGCAGCCAAAAGGCTAATGTAACCATCCCTCTCTTCATTTTTCACAACAAAGGCAAGTGCGGTCTGATCGGTCAGCTTTTCAACCGCTGTCCCGCGAACGCTGTCATCCTCGTCATTCCTCGCAATATCGGCAATAACGGATTGAACCGTCAGCCTCTCCACCGCCGCCTTTCGAATAGATGGATCCGTAACCTTGCTTACCATATCTGCAAGTACGGTTTGGTCGTTCAGCTTACTAACGGCTATATATTGTGCCTCGTGGTGTTCTGATCTTTTTACAACCTCAGCAAGCAATGATGGGTCGGTCAGTTTTTCAGCCGCCATTTTGGCAACATAGCTGTTCACGGCATTTTTCGCAATATCGGCAAATACAGCCTGTCCGGCCAATTTCTCAAAATCCCTTTGGCAATCATGCCATGTTTCACTGTTTTTTACAACATCAGTATAACATTTTTGAACAAGGGCCCGATTGGATGCAGTGTCACTCAACTCTTCAGCCGCTCTTTTACGAACCTCTGCATTAATGGCGTTTTTCGCCACATCTGCATATACTTTTTGCGCAAGATCCTGGTCTGCCAGTTTTTTTGCCGCTGCTATGCGAACATATTCTGCTTTTACATATTTCGCGTTTGCAATATCAGCAAGTATAGTTTGATCGTTCAGCTTTTCAAATGCTTTCTCATAAAGCCCCCAGTTATCAAGATTCTTTACAACTTGAGCAAGAGCATCCTGACTAGTCAATTTATTCATCGCTTGTTTTCTCTCATAGTAGGTTTCTCCATGTATCGTATTATAGATATATAGCTCTTGGACGATCGCTGAGTCATTCACTTTATCAATCGCTGTTTTGCGAACGACCCAATCCTTGTCGTTTTTCGCAACTCTGACCAACTCAGTTTGATCCGTTAATGCCGAAACCTCTGCTTTACGCAGTTCGACAAGTCTTTCATTCGCAGAGTTCTTAACAACTCCAAAGGAGTATTCAGCAACATATATAAGCACATTTTTGTCGGTTAACTTTTTAATTGCTTTCGCGCGTACACAATCCCAAACATTACTTTTAGCAATCTCCTCTAGTGTCTTTTGATTGTTGATTTTGTCGACAGCTTTTTCAGCTTTTCTTTTATTTTTGCTTTGCCATGTCGGTTTGAAAAGCCCCATTTCATTGTCCTCCACTATTCATTTCGGCTGCATTTCTTTTCAGCAGACGGATGATATCCGTATTCCAGCCGCCCGGAGCGGCCTTGTTTTTTAGGTATAAGCTATTGTTTTACCGGGCGCTTCAATCCCTTAATCAGAAGGAATAAGCCGACACCGATGAATACAACGGGGCCCATGATAAAGGAACCCGCGCTCCCGGATGAGCTGCCGGACGCTGTTTGGGAAAAGCCGGCGATGCCCGCTATCACCCCGGCAACAATCAGCACAATGCCCCATACGCGCAGGGCCTTTGCTTTATCCCGCACGCCCTGTGCGCTGCCCGGCGAACCGCTTCTCCAGCATAAGGGCGACCCAAAACCATCCTGCATTTTGTTGGTTGCCAGCCTGACGATATCAATCACATACCATATCAGAAGCCCGCCGCAGGTGATGGCTTTTAAAAACCCCCGCCAGCCGTAGCCCAAATAGAATCGGTCGAAGCCAAACCAGCCGGTGTACGGTATGCAGGCAAGAACCAGCGCGGCCTTGCGGCTCCTTGGTTTTTCAAAAGGCTGTCCCATCTTTGCCCACGAGCTTTTGATGAACAGCCATGTGATGACAGGGTTTACGATGCCAAATACGGCGTTGATGATGTTCCCGGAAAGAAAATTCATGAGGATTCCCACGGCCGCGGCAAGGCAAACCACATAGAAGCCCTCGCGATTGGTAAAGAGCAGCATCGTAAAACCGAATGTTGCAACAAACGCCGCCACGATGGCCGCGACGCCGGCGAAGCTGTCTCCTCCTTGTTCGCTTAAAGCAACGATTCCGATAATCGCCAAGGCCAGATTTGCCGCGAGACACAAGGCGCACCAAACGATTCCCGCCGTCGATAGGCGCGGTGCAGCGGCTGCGGCTGCCTGTACGGGTTGCGGCGGCGCACTCGTCAAAGCCGCTCCGCAGGATGGACATTGTCCCGCCCCTTCGGCAACTGGGTTTCCGCAATATGGGCAATACTTTTCCATGCTTTAGTCCCCTTTCGGTCAACCAATTTTAGCCCATGTTCTCGATATCGGTCCTCAGAGAACTGGCGATGCGGTCGTATCTGATTTCACCAAGCTTAAATACCACCGCGCCCTGCGACTCAAACGAGTCGGGCGGGTCAAAGCTGAACGTCCCGTTATCGCTCGCCGATCCGCTGTGACGGTTTATAAGCTGTATGCTCACCTTCGCCGTATACCCCTGCACGGCGCCTATCCTGCCGTTAACCGAATACTGCTTCGTCATGGTATACGTCACATCGCAGAGGAAAACCCGGTCCGCCTCACTGGCGGAAGCCGCCAGCTGATTCCGGGGAATCCCGCGCAGCGTCGAAATCGTGGTATAGGGCGTTGGCGGCTCATCAGAGGCTCCGACTTTCCAATGCTCCAGAAACACACAGAAGCAGCGCAGCGGCTCGCCATCCTCCGCGCCGTCGGCGGCCTCTGCAGCGGCATCGTCCGGAAGCGCTATCGGCTCGTCCAGTACGGAGCTCCATTGGGTGATCTGCTCCTCGTCCGGGCCGCACGCCCTCAGCAGGTTATAGGCGTCTAAGCGGCGGACGCAATCGGCTGTTTCGTCCAGAAAGACATCTTCCACCTCACCCAGCACCGTTTCCGTCATATCGCGGCTTCTGCTGTATTTCTTCAGAAGGCTGTCGTAGGCGTCCGCCCCCTCCTGCGCTGTGGCGTTCAAATCGTCCAGCGCGGCGGCCACAAACGCGGCGTTATTCGGATATGATTCGTAATTGTACAGGGCGTGCTTTGCCCGGTCTTCCGAGGATACGCACCCGGACAGCAGCAGCGCGAGCGCTAAAGCGATGCCCAGCAGTTTTCTCATGCCGTTCTCCCTCCACCCGTCTCTGGCCCCAGCACGAGCCATGTTGTCATCGCGCCACAATGCGTTCTGCTCACGATGTGCCTCCTTCCAAAATCGCGGCTGAGAGGTTCAACCGCCCAGATACGCTACGATACAGGCGATCACGCCCTCCGTATCGAAATCGGCGTAGACGGCGCCAGTCCCACCCGATATCGTCGCTGTATAGGGCGGCTCGCTGCGTACCTGTCCGACCTTGCCGATGTATCCTCCGGACGGGTATTCGTACGCATAGATGTCGTCGATGCGGGCATAGCCAGAGGCGATTGTCCCTCCGGTGCCACTCATGCCGGTATACTCCACCGTCTTCTCAAAGCTCTCCTCGATGATGAGCACCATCTCCAAATCTTCCAACGAAACAGGCATGTACTCCAGCGGGATGCATGCGCTGCGCTCCTCGGACTGCGCGAACCACGAGAGCTTTGCCTGGTAAAACTCGCCGTCGGGCAGCACCACAAGTACCGTCTTCCCTTTCGTCCCGGTTGGTACGCTCTGAGGCACGTACGCATCAAGGCTGATGTCCTCCTGCGCCACGCGGAATTCCAGCGCGTACAACTGCTGATCGTCCCATATACCGGTGCTTTGGCCATAGTATCCCGTCATAAACTCGTGCGCGAGCGCAATGTTGGCATCCGCGTCCGCGAAAGAGTTCCCGAGAAGATACGAGAACACCGTTCCCGCGTCAGCCCCTTTTTCCAGCAGCTGGGGCATCAGCGCCCGGGTGTGCTGCGGATTGTACAGCAGAAAGTCCGTGAAAGGCTGCAGCAGCTCCTGATAGTCCGCCTCCGGCCAGCCTTGGGCGCTCAGCAGCGATAGCATCTCCTCCATCCGCGCGGCGTCGCCGTTCATCGCCGCGACGGCTGTCACCTCATACTTCCCTCCCAGCCCGATACCCGATACGTGACTGATGTCGGTATCCTCGTAACGGTAAGCGTCAAACGTCTCGGGGTGCGCAATCATCTCGTCAAAAAGCGCCCTCGCGGCGTCCGTGATGTCGCCATAGAGCGCGCCGTGCGCATACTCCTGCGAATCGTAGCCGCTCGTACCCTTTTCGGCAACGAGTATCTCGTAGTCCCGCGATGCCAGCCACAGCAGGCAGGCCAGCCTGTCGTCGAAGCTTTCGCCTCCCTGCGCGGTTTCCAGCATCAGCCGGCAGAGCGTATCGTCCTCACGAAATTCAGCCTCCGCAGTATTCAAATCGTCCATGGCAAAATAAAAGCCTTGCTCCCTGTATGTGGCGAGGTAATTCTCGAATCGCTCCTCCGATGTTAACGGTTCCGGCTCCGGCGTATAGACGGTGCCGCTGTACACAGCGGTCGGATGCGGCGTGGGCGCGCTGTTATGCTGTGGCGCAGTCTGCGGGCGCGCACAGCCGGCAAGCCCCATCGCCAGCATCAGTAAAACGGTTATGCATCCGCCGATTCGCTTTCTCATGTGCTCACTCCCTCATTGTGTCTGCTCAATCCATACGAGCGCCATTTCCAGCGCCGCGGTCGCGCCTTCCTCTTCGGCGACACCCCTGCCGCCGGGCTGATATCCGTTGAGGATGCGGACAGACGCCCACGAGGTTAGTCCGGCCCAACTATATTTGTGCTCCGGCATACGGCAACTGCCTCAGCCGCGCCAGTCGCCGATTCCGTCCCAGAGCATTTCCAGGTTGCGCCCGTTGCCGTTCCGGTCCATCGAGGTGAACAGCGCGTGCGCCCTGCGCATCAGCGCCATGTTCCCTGCATCGTCCAGCGCCTCCCCGATAAGCTCAACGACGATCCGTTCAGGTTTGTCGAAGGTCAGGCCGTCAGGATTGCTCGTATAAATATCATGCAGTCTTTGCGCGCATTGCTCCGCGAAGCGGTTTGCATCGAGCCCGCACACGGCGCAGCGTCCGGCCTCCCAGCGGTGGCTTTCGCACGTCAGGCCGCACACGGAGCATATTTCCTCGCACTTGCCCGGCACAGACGTAAACGTATGCTTCTTCGGATGCACCGTACCGCATACCGCGCACCGCTCCATGCATTTGCCCTCGATTGGCTCCCAGCGGTGTCCGCTGTCTCTCCGCCGCCCGCAGACGCGGCAGCTGCAGCCGTCCCAGTCGTGCGATAAACGCGTCTGGCCGCACACGGCGCAGCGCACGTTACAGGTACCCTCCACGCGCTCCATCTGGTGCTCGCTGTCGCGCTGCCTGCCGCAGCGGCGGCACACGCAGCCGTTCCAGTCGTGCGCTTCGTTGCGCTTCTGACCGCACCGGCGGCACAAGCAGCCGTCCCAGTCGTGGCTGTAAGCCTCAGCGCCGCACACGGTGCAGACCATCTTACACTTGCCGTCCGGCTGCGTCCACTGATGCTCGCTGTGAACCTCGCCGCAGCGCTGACACTTGCCCGCCTTCCACTTATGGCCGAACAGCTTACAGGATGTTTTCATGCCGTTTCCTCCGCAATCGTATTTCAGTTCTCAATCTAAAAAGAGCAGCCTTAATCAAGGTGGTTAGCGCTTTGCCAGAGCGGCATCAGCTTCGATACCGCGAGCTGCGCCTGTTTCTCGTTGCCGAAATACAGGGTGTGTGTTTCCCCGCTTTTCGTCGTAACACGGATGGAGTTGATGGCTTTCCCTCCCCGCACGTCGACCGCGTCCACCGCTGCAATCTCCGTCAGCAGTACCCGCTTTGGCAGCGATAAAAACTTTCTTTCAAGATTCAGATACTGAGGGGTTTCGTTGGAAATATACCAGTTTTCATTGTCACGCTGTTTTGCGCCCGGGTCGATATAGATGCCGCTGACAGAGAAGTAATCCACGATCTTTCCCTCAATTTTGTCCTGCCCGGCTCTGATGACCCCGAGTCCGTATTCGGTAAAATCAAATTCGATATTGTCGTTGAGCGCGGCGCCATAGTATTCTTTCATCGCCTTCGGATCGCGGATGGCTTGCCGGGTACGCTTGCGCTCGCGCCGGACGTTGAGTACAACAATCAGCGCGCTGCCGGCACACAGTCCGAGCAACAGCAGGGCGGCGGCGGTTCCGGAGTTCACCCAGGTTACGAGGCTGACGATAACCCCGATGGCCAATACCGCCCAGATCAAAAAGCCCGTCAGGCAGCCCTTGCGCGAGCCAAAGGATTTGATGTCCTTGCAGCATTCGGGCACCTGCGCGGTTCCGCATTTTGTGCAGACGATCTCCGACAGCGACGATCGCGACGAAGCGCCCAGTATTTTACGGCCATGGGCGTATTCATACGCCAGAAACTCCGCTTCCTCACGCGCCATGGCCTTCGCCTCGGCTCCCAGCTTGGCATATTCCGCTTCCCGAGAGTCGTAATGGAGGCTGCCGCTGTAGGTTTCAGAAGCCTTTGTTTTGAATGCATGATCGCAAACATTCTGCGCACCGCATACGGGGCATGTAAACCTGACCTTCAGCGGATGCTCAACGCTCGATTGGTATGTCACATAGGTCTTGCCCATCGCGTTACCTCCCGTTGATTGTATACACATTGCGCTTGTCATTCCGTCGGCTATGCCGTTCCGGTTTACGGGCAGCGGGCAACGTTTTTCCCGCCGTTACGCTTCCTTCAGGTATGCCTCTATCTTCTCGACGACGCCCGGCACGTACAGCGTACTGCAGACGACGCCGCCCCGCACAATCAGCTGGAACGATCCGAAGCGCGTTTCGTGCACCTGATTTTCTCCCATGCCGAAGTTTGCGCCGCCGACTAACGCATCCGCTGCCGCCTCGGACATGCCGGTCTGTATGGCACGCAGACCGTTTAGCAGCTTCTGCGCCGACGCGCGCTGCGCCGCGGCTTTGCGCTTTTCCAGATCTTCGCCGCCGATACCCAGCTTTTCAAGGTTATGCACCACGGCCTTGACGACCGCTTCGTCGCGCGCGGTATCTAACAGTGCCAGCAGCGTTTCCGTCCCCGCCTCGCCGCCGATTCGACCGATGCCATCTACTATCAGAGAGCGATGGTATGCCGTCTGGCGCGCGTCAGACGCTTCCCCGGCCAGCCGCGCCAGCGCGCGCGGCGATCCGGTTTTGGCAAGCGCGCGCATCACCGGCATGCCGATTTCGCTGTCCGCCAGCTCCAGCAGGCGCGGAACCGCCGCTTCGCCCAGCAGACCCAGCGCGTCGATGGCGCCGTTCACGCCCGTATAATCCCCGCTGCGGTAGCGGCGCATCACGCCCAGCAGCGGCTCGATGGCGTCACTGCCGGCTGCTTTGGCGAGCGCCTTCGCAGCGTATTGTATGATGATATTCTCACTGTCGTACAGGGCTTCCGCCAGCGCCTCCGCAGCGCCCGCACCGCCCAACTCTCCCAGCGCCTCAATGGCGCTCAGCCGCTTCGACCAGTCGCTGCCCTTCAGCTCGGCGATTCGCTGGCGGCACTCGGGGCTCATGGCCTTTGACGGCGCAGCCTTTGGCGGCGCGGCTATTGCGGCCCGTGTTTGTCCGCAGCGCATGCACCGATCCCCTTCCCATTTGTGCCCAAATAAACATGCCATAACGATTCTCCTATCTATATTTCATCCTATGCCATTGCTGCAACGATGTAAACGAACCATTTCATAACGTCCTCCTGAAAACCATCTATGATTAGGATTGGCAGGTCCATACCACATTGATTATAAACCATAACAGATCGGATGTCACGCACTCATATACAACTATTTTGGAATTATGAGAGGTCGGTCTATCAGATCCTGTTTGGATAGCAGGTGTTGGGGAGATGCGGGAGCAGCTTGCCGCTCCCGGCGCAGGCAAAGAACTTGCAGGTACATGCTTTTGTTATTCGTCTGCACGCGTTATTTCATCTCTAAGCCTATGCCCGACAGACGGGAATAGGGTTTGCCCGCGGATGAAAGCTCTCAATAGGGATTCGCGATTTGCATCGTCATGCAGCGGGCTTATGTTTGCCCATTGAACGCAATTATAGCAAAAAAAACACCCGGAAGGTATGCAGACAGCATACAACCGGGCTGCTATGCTTATTGATAGATGATTTCAAAGGCCGCTTCGGTTTCAACGGCTTGAATGGCTTCGCGCAGATCTTCGCTGAGCGTCAGCGTTTGCAGTGAGGGTAGATGAAGCAGCGGCTCCATGTCGATCGTTGGAAGATACAGCAGGCTCAGGTACTTTAAGCTGGAAAGCGTCTCTACGCCATCAAGCGAGGAGAGTTGCATGTTATCGATGATCAGATCTTCGAGGCCAGCAGAAACATCTTTCCCGATATCTTTTGGATGGCAGGTTGGAAATCAGCAACAACCGTGCGGAGCGGAGCATTAAGCCATTTGTGATTGGACGAAAGAACTTTCTCTTCGCCAACACCGCCCGTGGCGCAAAGGCCAGCGCAATCATGTACAGCCTGGTTGAGACGGCCAAGGAGAATGAGATAAATCCTTACGACTATCTGGTTTGGGTGCTTAAGGCTGCGCCGGAGATGGACCCCTCGCAGAATCCAAACTTTGCGGATCAGTTACTGCCAGTGAAGTTTCAAGCGGGTAATACGGCCGTTTGACGATTACTCCACAACGCGCAGGGTGACATCATCAAAATTGCTAACAGCAGCGGTAGGTTCCTTCTCAATCTCTTTGTGCGAACTCTCCTTTAGATGAGCTTCTTTTTGTCTATATGCCTTCGTTTCAATCAAGGGCTTTCATCTTACTGCCACTCCCCCAACTGGGGGACTAAGTCCTCTATGACAAGATAACTAATCAAAAAACGATAATCAAGTCAAAAAACGAATTGAACCGCATTTCTGGTAGCACAAGAGGAGTAACGAGCGAAAAAAACACGTCATATTGTGGTCTGCCGACGGGTATGGGTGCATCTGTGATACGAATAATGCCTTATTATCGAGCTTTTCAGGGTATAAAAAAACGTTAAGGCAACTGACATCATTGTATCAATTGCCTTAACTGCTATGGTGGGGATGGAGGGGCTCGAACCCCCGACCTCTTCGATGTGAGCGAAGCGCTCTAACCTGCTGGGCTACATCCCCGCGCGTGCAAGTAAGATTGTACAACATACATCTGCATTTTGCAAGATGGTTTTTGTCCGTTTTATATACCGGTAAATCCGTGCTTACATATTGCGCTGATATATATCCCTCGCCACGTTGTGCAGCGCCATTTCGAATGCCGGCGCGTCCACCTCGTTTGAACAGAAGCATATTATATAGGGGTGCGCTGCGTATACTATGCCTACGTCGTGGGTAACGCCGCTGTCCTCACCGGTCTTATGGGCTATTGCTGTGCCTCTTGGCAGCGCCAACGGAAGCTTGCCCTTTAGCTTTTGATTTTTAAGTATATCCAGCATAGCGGCCGACGCGCTTTCGGACACCAGCTCGCCGCTATACATGCGCTCCAGCAGACTGGCCATATCCCCCGCGCTTATGTAGTTTTCCAGCCCGCGAGCGCCCGCCTCGGAGTCAAACAGCAGCCGGTTTAGCCGTGTTGCCTTTAAGCCAAAACCGTCAATTGTGGCATTTATCTCAGCCATGCCAAAACGCTTGATCAGCATGTTGGTGGCGGTGTTGTCGCTCAGCGTTATCATAAGCCGCACAAGGTCTCCAAGCGTAAGCTCTATCCCCGCGTGCAGCATGTTCAGCGCGCCGCAGGAGGGCAGCTTGTCGGTCTCCTGTAAAACGAACCGTTCGTCAAAGCTCACCGCGCCCTGCTCCTTCATCAAAAAAGCGTGCGCCATTATCGGCAGCTTTATCACGCTGGCAGCAAGCAGCGGCATATCGGGATTAAGCACAAGCACGTCCGTCCCGTCAAGACGTTTATATATGAATGCAACTTTTTCGCTCATGCCGGATATCGGCGCTATTACAGATCTTTCCATGTATTACACTTCTTTCCTGGTATTAAGGTAGTTAATTATCGCCTGCGCGCTGCGCTCCGGCACGTCTATGAAGCTTTCGCGCTCAAGTATGTTTTCGAGGTAATGCGCATCCGATGAATAAAGCACATGATACATGCTAATGTCCTGTGCAGGGGGCGGCAGCTTGTTATACACCTCAACGCTGGTAAACGCGGGCGTTTCGGGTATGAAGCCAAGGTTGGCAATAAGCGAATTGGATGTGCGGTTTATGTGCGCCGGCACCGGTGCGCCGCCGTATTTAAGGCAGAGAGCGGCGGCTTCCTCAAGCGAAAGCGTGGTGGATTGCACAAGCAGCCTGTCCAGCGTACCGGTCTTTTTATCGTCGCAATCCATTATGGCCTGGATGCCGAAAAAATCCGGCATATTAGGCGTATCCGGCAGATGGTCAAACACCTCTATTCCAAAGCGCAGCGCGGAATCCACGTCCGGCAGATAGCACAGCATATGCACCTCCTCGCGTGTTTCCACCTCAAGCGCAGGCAAAAGCAGCACTCCGCTCTGTGCGCACACGGCCGAGATCGCGGGCAGGTTGAGCGCGCTGTTATGGTCGCTTACGGCTATTACGTCCAGCCCCTTGAGATATGCCATCCCCACGATGTTGTTGGGCGTCATATCCATATCCCCGCAGGGAGAAAGGCAGGAGTGTATGTGCAGATCCGCCGCCAGCTTCATTTCTGTGCCGTCATTCCGTTATGCCGTTAGCGTACATTATGCCGCACACGCGATAGGCGGAAAGCGGGCTTTTTACTACGGCTATGCCCTCCTCCTCCGCCTTGGCTACGGAAGCCGCCTCGGGTTCCACGTCCTCAGGGCATATGACACAGGCCATGTCGTGCAGGCTGGCCACAGCTATGACGTTAAGGTGCGTCTGCACCGTTACCCACGCGCAGCCTTCCGAGCCCTTGGCCATCACCCAGCTGAGAAGATCGCAGCAGCAGCCGTGCTGCACGGCGTTGTCGCCGCCGCCGGCAGTAACAAGCGTACCCGATATAAGCGGGAGCAGTTCGTTTACAGTCATTGGAAGCACCTCCGAATTAGCTAATCAATATTTTTCAGCCGCGCTTTTGCGCGTTGGCAAGATCTACCATCTCCTGCGCCATAAGGCGTACCTTGTCGCGCAGCTTGAAAATGCAGTCCATCTCCACCGCGCTGCCCATCACAATATCCTCCGCAAGCGTCCGGCATGTAGGCGAGCCGCAGCTGCCGCAATCCAGCCCGGGCAAGATCTTGTTTATTTCCTCCAGCTTATCCATCATGCGCATGGCCTCCACTACATCGTCACTCAGCTTCATTATGCTGTGCGGCTCAAGCTCCTGCTCGTAGCGTATAAGCGGAGAATCAATGTATTTTAATATGTGCTCGTCCCTTTCAAGCTCCAGCCTCGGCTGGGAGTTAGCTATTCTGCGGGTACGGTTTTTGGCTACGAACTGGTTTTCGAAATTCAGCGGGCCGCCCACGCAGCCGCCGTTGCAGGCGGTAGCTTCCAGCAAATGCAGGCCGAGTATATGCTCGTTCTCTATCGCGTCAAGGCACTCGCTTACAGCATGTACTCCGTCCACCGCCAGATAATGCTCTGTGCCTACCGCAGTGGAAAGTCCGCCTATCACCGCAGTACCCAGCCCAAACGCGCCTGCCGGAAAATCCACAGTATCGCATATGCCGCCAGTCTTGCCTATGTGCTCAACAAGCTGCGCATACATATCCCTTACGCCGAACACGCCGTTCATCGCGCTGGGGCCTTCTATGCCCAGCGGAGTGCGCAGCTGCGTCATTTGCGACGAGCAGGGGGATATGTAGTATACGCCTATCTCCTCCGGCGCAGCGCCTGTACGCTCGGAAAACTCCGCGCGCGCTATGCGGGCAGCTATCTCCGTGGTGGGCAAAAACGGCGAGAGATTATCTATAAGGTTGGGAAACAGCGCCGTCACCAGTCTGGGTATCACGGGGCAGTTTGTGGATATGACTGGATGCACCGCATCTGAGGTGCGAATATATCTGCGCAAAGCCTCTGCAAGAATCTCCTCCGCCTTGGCCTCCTCATATACCCCGTCAAAGCCTATCGCACGCAGCGCCGCATATATCTCGTTGAGCGAATTGAGCTGGGGAAACTGCATATACAACGCGGTAGACGGCACAACCAGCTTGTACTTGTACTCGCTCAGCGCACTCATTGGCGTAGTGACCGACACCATGGCATGATGATGGCAGTACACCATACAGCGGCCACAGTCTATACAGCGATCGTCCAGTATGCGCGCCTTTCCGTTCTGTACCCTAATGGCTTCGGTAGGACATGTTTTGATGCAGCTTGTGCAGCCCACGCATCTTCGTTTGTCAATGCGGACAGAGTGCTTGTACAATATCCCATCCTCCATTTATATTAATTTTTACAGTGCTTTACAGGTTGTATAATGCCTTTATGGTGGTGCCGCGGCCCACCTCTGAATCTATGTAGAATTCGTGGCAATGCCGTTTGACATTTGGCAGGCCCATGCCCGCGCCAAAGCCCATATCCCGCACATTGGCGGGAGCTGTAGAATAGCCTTCCTTGAGCGCAAGATCAATATCGGGTATGCCCGGGCCAACGTCCGAGCTGATAAGATACAGCTTATGCGGCGTAAACAGCAAAGAAAGCGTACCGCCAAGCGAATGTATCACCAGGTTTAGCTCCAGCTCATAGCTGGATATCGCCACCTCGCGTACTATCGCAGCGTCCACTCCCATCTTTTTGAGGATCCGCTTTATGCTGCCCGATGCATCGCCGGCGGTATCAAAGCTGCCGCGCGCCACCGGAAATTCCTCCTTAAAGAGTACGTCCTTATCAACCATGGCTACTTCTTCGGGCAGCCGCGAAGTCCCGCCTCATACAGCAGGCCGCAGGATGTAAACAGGGTCTTGTCGGTGCCCATTATCGCCATATCCCGCTCGCGTGCCATCTCCATGATCTCATCGGTAATCACCTTGCCGCGCACAAACACGATGCAGCGCACGTCCACCATTTCGGCTGTGCGTATAGCATGTGCGTTCAGCATACCGGTAAGTATGAGGGTGTTTTCGCACACGAATGCAAGCACGTCGCTCATCATGTCCGCTCCGAACGCCCAGTCTATTTCTATCGTGTCGAGATACTCCTTGCCGCAAAAAACCTTTGCGCCGAGTATGGCGGCCACCTCGGATGCTTTCATAAGCCATTTTTCCTTTCGTTGCAATACGCCGGCGAGGGCATTATGTCAATGCCTCCATGAGCTGCGCGTATTCATCGGTAATATATAGTTGAGTATACTTCAACTTTGAGGAAAAAGCTATACCACTTTGCGATGAATCCTCAATTAGCGAATCCAGCTCGCCGCAGAACGCGTCATAGCAGGCGAGCATACGCGCAACCACCGGACTGTCCCCGGAATAACCCATCAGCGCGCCCGCATCCGCAGTCAGCGTAGTCCGTATGACGTACAGCCGCTCCTGAGCCGATGCAACACCTGCATCCGTTCCGTCAAATGAGACCGCCTCTGCCGTGACCGACTCATACGCCGCGGCCAACGCGCCAAAGCCCGCGCTGACGGAGGTAAGCTGATTATCCTCGGCCGTTACGCGAAACGCCGCGCTTGGCGTGATAAGCTCGTATACCGTGCAATCCGTCCCCTCGCTGGTCAGCCGCTCCCTTACGCTTTGCGCGCTGGCGCTGTCCGAATAACCCGACGCGAGCACGCGATATCGGTCGCCATCCTGCAAAACATAGCCGGCCGCACCCAGCGCCTTAAGCGTTTCCGCCTGCGCCAGTGCGTTGTCCTGTACGGAAAAAGCTCCCATTTGCAACGCGTAACAGCTTATTGCCGGAAGCGTTACATCGATGCTTTCTGCGCTACCGCCGGTCGAAAGGCTTACTGTTATCGCTTCGTTTGTGCCGGAATCGGCGCTCTGCTCCTGCGTCTGCGCACTAAGCAGCTCCCCGCCGCCGTCCAACCATCCGTCCACTGCGGAGAACACCGGCGCCATCACATTTTTGGCTACCCATGTACCCGCCGCCGACGCCGATATCAGGTATACGATCGCGCCTATCATTATCACCGCGACCGCAGCACGTCCCACGCCTCCGCGCCTGCGCCGCCGCCTGTTTCTGTATTCCATATGCCGCCTCCGCTCTGCGATATTGCGTGTGTTTGTCCACGCCCTCATGCTAATGAGTATGCAAAAAGGGCGTCCGATAGAAGCGGGCGCCCTGCGGGCTGTCGAAAAAGTCAATTTTGACTTTTTCGAGCTTGCAGGCTTTGCCTCTCGCCTACAGGCTACGCCTGTTGGCTCCCGGGCGGCAAAGCCTGAGAAGAATAGGTAAAATCTGTGATTTTCCTTCCGGTCTGACGCGCGGGTCGCCAGACCGGATTTAAC
>CAZXRQ010000040.1:0-19167 GCA_964642795.1 uncultured Oscillospiraceae bacterium
ACTTTAAGATACAAAGCTCCCTTGGGGCACCTTCCTTACGGAGGGTGCCCCAAAGGGTCTGTTTTTGTTTGGAGCTGGTGATCAGATTCGAACTGACTACCTCGTCATTACCAATGACGTGCTCTACCTACTGAGCTACACCAGCATATTCTGTTATTTTACCCCGCCATTTTCGCAGTTCGCGGTAGTCGTTGGGCGTCGGCGCAGGTGCGCACTCCTTCAACTCCTCCGCTCACTGGGCTTTCGCCTCGCTGCATCCGCCACAGGCGGCGCTCGGCTTTGCCCCAATGACGTGCTCTACCTACTGAGCTACACCAGCGCTGTTTCAGAGCCGATGAATATTATAGTCAATACGGCGCATAAATGCAAGGCTTTTTTGTACTTATTGCGCGTTGCTTTTATCGGCGTGCTTGCAGGGGCTGTCCCAAATGATATTTTCCGGGCGTACGGCAAGCTCCACATAGTCGCATTTGCCCATGTTTTTGCGCTTACCGTTCAAGGTGAAGCCAAACGGAGCATACAGCGCCGCCTCGTTTTCGGGCACAAGGGCGATTATCTCAGCCTGCGCGATATCCTGCGCCTTGTACAGCATCGCGCGCAGCACAAGGTCGTAGTAGGGCATACTGCGAAACTCCGGCATAACGGCTATGCGATCCATGCGCACCGGCAGGCCGTCCGGGTAAAGTCTGCCCGCCGCGATGGGCGTATCCGCTTCGTCAGAGACGAAAAGGTGCGCCGCCACGCCGTCAAACCAGTCAAACTCAAGCTCCGCCGGAATGCCGCGCTCACGTACAAATACCGCCTCGCGCACCGCGCGGGCGTTTTCGGAATCCGTCAATCCAAATGACCAAAGCGCCTTAAACATGAGCATATAATACCGCAGTTTGAGAATAATGTAAACAGACTATTACGGCACTTGCTTAGGTGTGCGCATTGCTGTAAAATGTCAAAAGAAACCAATGCACATTATAGCTGTGAAAGGCGGTAAACCATGGAAGAAGAACGGGATTTTGTAGTATTCACCGACGACGACGGAAACGAGTTCGAGCTGGACGTTATAGACTATTTCACCCATGAGGATCAGGACTACGCGGTACTGATGGATCTAACCGCGCTGGCCGGGGAGCCGGAGGACGGGGACGAGGAGACCGAGCAGGACGTGTACATCATGAAGCTGGTCGTCAACGGCGACGAGGAGGAGTTCCTGCCCGCCGACGACGACATGATGGATGTGCTGGCCGCCATAGTCGAATCGCGCCTGAGCGAGTGCGAATGCGACGAATGCGACGACGACTGCGACTGCGAGGAGCATGAGCACGACTGCGGCTGCGGCTGTGGCTGCCACGAGCATAACGACTGAGCAGCCTGCTGCTTCCGCTGCAAGGACGACAATACCGTACTAAAACCATAAAAAGGGCGTAGTATGCCCTTTTTTATGGTACTGCAACATATAAAAAGGTGGTTGGAAACACAATGGAAAACTATTCGCAATTCCGTGCGCGGGATTACCGGCGCATGGCGCTGGATAAGCTGCGCGGCCGCTGGGCCATATCGCTGGGGCTTACGCTGGTGGCGGGGCTGTTGGGTGCGTTTGGCGGCAGCACACCCAGCTTAACACTTAGGTTTAATCTGAACGACTGGAATTCAGGCTCCCTGTCCAATCTGCTGGATCCCAGTGCTTGGAGCACCTCGGGCTTGGTGGAGGAGCTGTTCGGCAACCCGCTCATTTCCTCTATTCTCGTGGGCGCGTTTTCACTTAGCTTTATCATCGCCATAGGGATGTCCTTCGTGGGCGCGGCAACGCTGCTTGGGCATAACGATTTCTATATCCAGCAGTGCAACAACAGAAACCCGCGCTTCGACGTTCTGTTCTCCCGCTTCAAGATATTCTGGAAGGCCGTGGGACTGCGTTACTTCATGGGACTGTTTATATTCCTGTGGAGCCTGCTGTTGATCGTGCCGGGCATAATCGCAAGCTATCGCTATGCGCTTGCGCCGTATCTGCTGGCGCAGTATCCCGAGATGGGCGTGCGCGAGGCGGTGGATCGCAGCAAGCAGCTTATGTGCGGGCACAAGGGCAGGCTGTTCTGCCTAAACCTGTCGTTTATCGGCTGGGCGCTGCTGAACCTGCTTACGCTGGGCATAGGCTCGTTGTGGCTCAATCCGTATATGTATTGTGCGCGCACGGCGTTCTACCTCGACCGCACCGGTCAGGGCGTGCCGCTCAACCCCGCGCCGCAATGCGGGCCGCAACAGATATAATCTTTAGTATAAAGAGAATATATTATTTCGGAGGTGCTTGTTTATGGATCTGTCCATTCAAATGCGAAGTGCCGATCTGATGGTTAAGCTCGTACGGCATGATGTTGACGATGTGCCGCTTTATGGGTATACGCTGCAAAAGCAGCCCACGCCGCACGCCAAATGCCCGCTGCCTCTGCCGCGCAGTACGCCGGAGGCGGAGGGCGTGAGCTCCGCCGCGGTGGAAAGGTTCTTCTCCGAGGTGGAGGCCAACTCCTCGCTTGCTGCACACAGCATGATAATGCTGCGCCACGGCAAGGTCATCGCAAAGGCCGGCTTTGCTCCATACCGTGCGGATGTGCCGCATATGATATACTCCATGTCCAAAAGCGTCACCGCCACCGCCATAGGCATGGCGATGGACGAGGGCATACTGCATCTGGACGACAAGCTGGTGGACATCTTTTCCGAATATGCGGGCATAGTCAATTCCGTCACGCTTAAGTCGCTCACACTGCGGCACCTGCTCACGATGAGCTCGGGCAGCCGCTTCAACGAGGTGGGCTCTGCGCTGGACGCGGATTGGGCGCGCATGTTTATGGAGACGCTGCCAAAATTCGAACCGGGCACCGCATTCGAATACAATTCCATGAACAGCTATATGCTGGCTGCGGCGCTGGTCAGAAAAACCGGCAAAAGCGTGTGCGCGTTTTTGAAGCCGCGTCTGTTCGACCCGCTGCATATAGAGGAATACACCTGGGAAACCTGCCCCAAAGGGATAGAAAAAGGCGGCTGGGGCCTTTCCATGCTGATAGAGGACTGTGCAAAGATAGGCCAGCTATACCTCAACGACGGCGTATGGGAGGGCAAACGCCTTCTTAGCAGCGAATGGGTGTACGCCGCCACGCATAAGCAGATAGATACGCCCAATGGCGAATGCAAGGACGGCTACGGCTACCAGATATGGATGAACGGCGACGATGCATACCAGTTCAACGGCGCTTTCGGCCAGTATGTCGTAATGCTTCCCAAGCTGGATGCGGTGGTAGCGCTGTTTTCAGGCAGCGCAAAGCTGTTTGCAGAGGGTGAGCTCAACCGCCTTATACGCGCCTGCCTGTTCGGTGCGGGCGACGCCCTCCCCGAAAACCGCGCGGCGCACGCCTCGCTGGAAAACAAGCTGGAATCGCTGCGCTTCAGCTGCGGCTTTGACGAAAGCGCTTTAGGCGTAGACGACGCCGAGATGCAGCACATGGCGGATATGCTCTCAGGCCGGGAATACCGGCTGCAAAACCATACCGGAGGGCTGTTCCCGTTCTGTATACAGGGCGTGCACGGCAACTTCACACCGGGCGCTGACCTGCTGCGCTTTGGAAGGGCCAAGACGGGTCTTGATATTACCGTATACGAGGGGACCGACTGCAACACCCTGCACATAGCGGAGGATGGCAGCTATACCGACTGCCGTATAGGTATACGCGGAGAACGCCAGCTTGTCGCCGTACGCGGCGCCTGGCGGCTTACCGCTGCGGGTATGCGCCTTGCTGTGTTTATCTGCTTTTTGGAGGCGCCGGATACCCGTGTGCTGGATATAGAGATAAAGAACGAGCGCATAAGCGTTGCGTTTTACGAATACCCGACGCTGGAGGCAAGCACGGAGATGCTGCTGGAGCTGGTGGGACTCTCCAAGGCGGCATTTTTCCGCAAGCTGTCACCCGCGCTTAAAAACGTGCCCACCGGCAGCGATAAATTCTCCACCGTGGTGCGGCAATTCATGGTGCCCAGCGCGCCGGGCAGCATCATAGTAAGGAATTAGTATTTTGGAGGTATTTCCCAAATGTGTGGAATAGTAGGCTATGTCGGGCCGAGGCAGGCCGCGCCGCTAATACTTTCAGCGCTGTCCAAGCTGGAATACCGGGGCTATGATTCCTCCGGTATAGCGCTGGCGGACTCAAACGGGCTTTATGTTAAGAAGGCCCGCGGACGGCTGACCGCCCTCAGCGAAGCGATAGCTGGAGGCATCGGCCTGCCGCAAACCACCGGCATAGGGCATACCCGCTGGGCAACGCACGGCGAGCCCAACGACGTAAACAGTCACCCGCATCTGTCCCGAAGCGGGCGGGTCGCGCTGGTTCACAACGGCATAATCGAAAATTATCTGGAGCTGAAGGAATTCCTTATAGAGCACGGCTACGATTTCATATCCGAAACGGATACCGAGATAGTGGTGCAGCTTATAGACTTCAACTACCACGGCGACCCCGTGGCGGCGGTGCGGGACACCGTGGATATGATAAGCGGCTCCTATGCGCTGGCCATAGTGTTCAAGGATTATCCCCGCACGCTTATAGGCGTACGCAAGGACAGCCCGCTGATAGTGGGCGTGGGCAGCGGGGAAAACTTCCTTGCAAGCGACGTGCCCGCCATACTCGAGTATACCCGCGAGGTGATACGCCTTGGCGAGAACGAGCTCGCCGTGCTGGACTCGGGCGGCGTAACGGTATTCGACCGTTTTGGCGAGCGGGAGGAGAAGACCCCGGAGCATATAGACTGGGATGCGGCCGCTGCGGAAAAGGGCGGACATCCTCACTTTATGATAAAGGAGATACTCGAGCAGCCCGAGGTGATTAAAAACACGCTCAGCCCACGCATACACACGGGCAAAATAGAGCTGGAGCTTGCGCACCTGACCGACGCGGAGCTTGCGGCGGTGGACAAAATATACATAATCGCCTGCGGCTCGGCGTATCACGTCGGCGTGGTGGGCGGCATATATATAGAAAAATTCGCCCGCATACCGGTCACCTGTGTGCTGGCAAGCGAGTTTCGTTACACGGATCCCATAGTTACAGAAAACACGCTTACAATAGTGATAAGCCAGTCCGGCGAAACGCTGGATACGCTGTTTGCCCAGCGCGAGGCCAAGGCGCGCGGAAGCAGGCTTATATCCGTGGTAAACGTGGTGGGCTCCTCCATAACCGTGGAGAGCGACGACGTGCTGTACACCCATGCCGGGCCGGAGATAGCCGTGGCCACCACCAAGGCGTACAGCGCGCAGCTTGCCGTGATGTACCTTATCGCGCTGAAGCTGGGGCAGGTGAAGGGCAGACTTGCGGGCGCGGAGATCGACTCCGCCGTGGCTGAGCTGAACGGACTTCCGGCGCTGATGCAGTCCCTGCTGGAGCGTCGGGAGGAAACCCAGTATCTTGCGTCAAGATATTTCAGCTGCAAGGATGTGTTCTTTATAGGACGGCATCTGGATTATGCGCTGGCGCTTGAGGGCTCCCTAAAGCTGAAGGAGATAAGCTACATCCACTCCGAGGCATACGCGGCGGGCGAGCTGAAGCACGGCACTATATCGCTTATAGAGGAAGGTACGCTGG
The DNA here is from genome assembly GCA_964642795.1 of uncultured Oscillospiraceae bacterium. Taxonomy (GTDB): domain Bacteria; phylum Bacillota; class Clostridia; order Christensenellales; family CAG-138; genus JAVVVD01. Next base: position 5,622 of record CAZXRQ010000040.1, read on the forward strand.
TGGTGGCGCTGTGCACCTACGCGCCGCTGCTGGAAAAGATGATATCCAACATACGCGAGGTCAAGGCGCGCGGCGCGCGGGTGATAGCCATAGCCTGCGAGGGCGCAAACGGTCTTGCCGGCGTGGCCGACCATGTTATAAGCATACCCTGCGCGGGCATGCTGACGCTGCCAAATCTAAGCATAATACCGCTGCAGCTTTTCGCCTACTATGTGGCGCTGCTCAAGGGCTGCGATATAGATAAGCCGAGGAATCTCGCTAAATCCGTTACTGTGGAATGATTACACGCCCCATGGGGGCGCGCGCAAACCGTGAGGCTCGCAGGACAGATGCATCTGTCCTGCGAGCCTCGCGGTTTTTCCGGCGGGCGCAGCCCGCCGCAAGGCGCGTTTCACGCGCCGCGCGCGCCCCCAAGCCCATCGAGTCCTTGCGGTGCGTTATTTATCGAGCTTGCCCGTCGCCCGAAGTATGCGTTCCGGCGTAAGCGGCTGCTCAAGCAGCAGTTCGCCGCAAGCATCGTAAAGCGCGGCGGAAAGTGCAGCGGACATAGCGGTAAGCCCGTGTTCTCCCATGCCCTTTGCCCCGTCGGGGCTTTTGGACGCCGGGTTTTTCTCATAAAACACAGCTTCACTTCGCAGCGGCACATCCATGCTTGTAGGTATCAGGTATTCTGCAAGGGATCTGGTGACCGGCATACCGCCGGTAACGGTGTATTCCTCCATCATAGCTCCGCCTGCGGCCATAAGCGCTCCGCCAAGCATTTGTCCGCGGGCGCTGTCATAGTGGATGACCTTGCCGGAGTCGTGTGCCTGTACGACGCTGAGTATGCGATACTCTCCGCTTTGAGGATCAAACTCAATATCGCATACGCACGCTACCGGTGTAAGTCCCATGGGCAAATCGTCGTCGGCGTTGAAGCTTACCCGGCCCTCCACGGTTAACGTATCCACCTCACAGAAGGCGTAATCGCTAAAAGCAGCCCAGTCTAAGACGCATTCAGAGCTCCCGTTGAAGAACGCGCCCTTCTCATAATGTATGGACGGATCGTCGGAGCCAAGGCACGCCCGGGCAAGCCCGTTAAGCCGTGATAGCAGCTTTTCGCATGCGTCAAGTATTGAGTTGCCCACCGTTACGGTAGCCTGCGAGGAGGACAGATTTCCCGCCTTGATGTCGCTGTGCGTATCCCCAAGGCTTATATTTATCCTGTCCTCGGGGATGCCGAGATGTTCGGATATAAAAGCGTCCATTATGCCGGTGATTCCCTCGCCTATCTCCGGAAGTCCGCAGTGTACCATTACGGAGCCGTCATAAAACATCTCCATTCGGACGCCATTGGGACAGGTATACGGGAGATTACCGTAGGCATAGCCTGCCTTACAGGCGACGAATCCACGGCCGGCAATCTTACCGGCGCCGGCTGCCGGTACCGGTCCTGCGCTTTCCAGCGCCAGCTTCGCGACCCGTTCGATGTCCCAGCTTGGCGACAGGTTGCACGCGAAGCAGCCGGGATACAGCTCGAGGAATTCGGGGTTGCTGCGTATCCAGTTGCGCCGGCGGATCTCAAGCTCATCCAGACCCAGCCGCCGCCCGGCGGCAGTAAGCAGCGGTTCGAACACGAAGGAGCCGTCAGGCCGCGCAACGCCGCGAAACGCGCCGTGAAACGGTCCGTTGAGCGTTACCCACGCCCGCCCTTCAAGATCTATATTGGGTATGCGGTACGGGCCTACTATGCCGTCCAGCACGCCGAAAAGATTGTCTCCTATATAGCCGGCGCGGGCGGAGGTCTCCATATCCAGCCTCGCGCTCAGCGCAGTAATGCGGCCGTCCTTGCTTACACCCAGCTTTATCCACCCGTCGCTGCCCTGCTTTTTGCAGGACGCCATTATGGACTCTTCTCTTGTCCAGGTCAGGTTCACCGGCCTGTGCAGATGGAATACGGCAAGCGCCGTCAATATATGCACAGAAGGAAGGTGCTTGCCGCCAAAAGCGCCGCCGGTATAGGGCACATGGATGCGTATGCGGCTTGCGGGAACGTTCAGCGCCCGCGCCACGCGGCTTTGGAAATTGTATGCGTCCTGAGAGCCCACGTTTATAACGATGTTGTCATGGTCATCAATATAACCTACCGCGGCCTCGGGTTCTATGTAGGCATGCTCATTGGCCGGTATATGGAAAGGTCTTTCGATTATTACCGAGGCGGCTTCAAATCCGGACTTAACGTCGCCCTTTTTGATTTCGCGGTACATGTCGCAGGATTGGCCTCGTTGCTTGGCGCTTACATAGGTTTCGGGCAGATCGAGCGGCTCATGCTCCACCGTGATAAGCGCAGAAGCACGGTCCGCCTGATCCTTGGAGTTGGCGACTACCAGCGCCAGTACGTCACCGCAGAATAGGGCAGGGTCGCCTTCGCCGACCATAACAAGGAATTCTAGCAGCCCGTCCGCGCCGGGCGCTTCGTTATTACCGGGTATATCGGCCTTAGTAAATATCCGCACCACTCCCTCTGCATCCTGCGCTAAAGAGGTGTCTATTTTTGTGATGCGCACGCCGACGGCGGGCGTCCACAGCGGGCGCGCATAAAGCATATCGAGGTATTGGAAGTCCGCGCTGTATTTGGCGGTGCCGGCTACCTTGCTTATGGCGTCTCTTCTAAAAGGGATGGAATTATTCATCGTGCAGCTCCGTTTCTTTTTCCATCAGCTCAACGGCATACTCCACGGCTTCGAATATCTGCTCATATCCCGTGCAGCGGCAGAGGTTGCCGCTTAAGCCCTCCTGTATCTGCTCGCGGGTGGGGTGCGGGGTGCTGTTAATCAGTCCCTTAACGGCAAGTATCATGCCCGGAGTGCAAAAGCCGCACTGTACCGCAGCCTTTTCGGCAAAGGCCCGCTGTATGGGATGCAGAGTACCGTCGCTGCCGGACAGTCCTTCGATCGTAGTAACCTCTCTTCCGGCGACTTCGCCTATAAGCAGCATACAGGAATTTACGTTGAGTCCGTCCAGCAACACGGTACACGCTCCGCATTCGCCGGTCTCGCAGCCGTTTTTCACGCCCGTAAGATGCATTTCACAACGCAAGACCTCAAGCAGCGTAGTGTTGGCAGGCGAGCAGGAAACCGTTTGCCTGCCGTTAAGAATGAACCTTGTTTCCATAACATTCCTCCAAACAGGCGATTAATGCCCTGTAAACGTTCAGCGCCGCCATGTGGCGCCTGTAATCTGCGCCGGCGCGCACATCCGAAATGGGCGCTACAGTCCGGCGCACCGCGTCAGCGGCCTGTTCTGCAAGCTCCGCGTCAAGGGTGTGCCCAAAAAGCAGCGCTTCGGCCTCCGGGCTGCGCAGCGGCGTTGCACCGACTGCGCCCAAGCTTATTCTGACGTCGGTTATTACACCGCCGCGGTCAAGCTCCAGCGCGCAAATGCCGTTTACTACCGATATCGCCATAGCGTTGCGCCTTCCAGTCTTGAAAAAACGCTCGAAAGACCAGCGGCGCATCGGCAGCTCTACGCGTGCGATCAGCTCATCAGCCGCGAGTCCGGTTTTCCCGGGGCCGCTGACAAATGTGCACAGCGGCTGCTCGCGCTCTCCGCGGGCGGAGAGTATCAGCAATTTGGCGTCAAGCCCCCAGCAAGCGTTGAGCATATCGCCGGCCGGCGAGGCGGTGGCGATGTTGCCGGCGATAGTAGCCTTATTCCTGATGGACGGGCTGCCAAGCATATTCGCGCCGGCTGCAAGACCCGGCGCCCACTTCAGCACCGCGGCGTTTTGCGCAAGCTCTGCAGCCGTTGTGGCGGCTCCTATGGAAATACGGTCGCCGCCAAGCTTTATGCCTTCAAGCTCGGCAAGCCCTTTTACGTCAACGAGCAAGCGGGGGGAGAGCTTTTGTGCGCGGAGCTGCACCAGCAGATCCGTTCCTCCCTGATACGGCTTGCTTTCCGGACCTAACCGCGTTAGGGCGTCTGCAATATTCCGTGGCTTATAGTAATCAAAAAAAGCGCGCATTTCATTCCTCAAAAGCGGCATACGGAGTAATACAAATACGGCGCCGGCAAAAGCACCGCCCGTAATGCTGCCGCGTCATATCTGCATGTTGCGTTTATTCATCCATCGGGATCGCGTAACCGATCGCCGCTTTACCGTTTGTTGCTTCACGTATACGTTTTGCGCCCTCCCGCCGAAATCCGCCGCACAGCTCTATCAATGTGCAGTTTTCATCGGTTACGAGGCGTTTGGCTATTTCGACGGCTTCGTCTACCGTATTTGCTCCGTAGATTAACATGCGCACGCCGTCGGAATAGATCATGCTGGTATGGTCGGTATCCAGGTCCACATTTTTGTCAAGGAACAGGAACGCCCAGGTTTCAGTCCAATTATGCATGCTTATATCCTCCTGAAATGATAGTAGTATTGTAACGTATATGGCAGTAGAATGTGACTGTAATTTTTGAAAAAGAAGCCGTACAGCATTGAAATAATCACAATAGGCGCATACGGGAGCGGGGGGGTAAAGCGCCGCCTATAAAATGAGGGTACGGTTTTGCATGACATTGTGGTATAATTCAGCTTATTAAAGTTTTCCGGCGGCGCGGCCGCACATGACCCGGACAGAGGGAGATGTTTACATGGCTGTAAGAATGAGCGACGTGCTTATGCTCAACACGATGCGCAACGCAAGGATCGCGGCCGGCAACACCGGGCTTCGCAGGGAAGTCAAGCGTATAAGCTTCATCGACTGTCCGCTCTCGTCGCTGGCGCCCGAGAGGGGCTCCATCGGCAGACCCGGAGATCTTTATATCAACAGCCTGTATCTGTTTTTTGATGATGCCGAAGCGATCGAGCAGATGTTCAAAATATACATCAATTACAACAGCGCCGGCTGCATCATAATAACTGAGTATATCAAGGAGCTTCCGCAAAACATTCGGGAGCTTGCCGACAAAGCCAATTTTCCGATTATATTCATAGACCCGTACATACTCTATGCAGATATTATCAACGAGGTGAGCCAATTGCTGTTCGAGGACAGCCTGCGGCTGGAGCTTTCCAAGAAGATAGACCGGCTGCTGCTGCCCACGGCCACGCAAGGGGACGCTGAAGCGGTCTGGAGCAGCATCGCTCCAACGGCCGGGGATAAGTATCAGGTGATCTGCGCCGCGCTGCCCGATGCGTCCTCCATGCAGATAAGCCGCCTTTGCAACGACTGCAAGCCGCAGGTGACAGGGGTTCCGTATAAGGACGGCTGCATACTGATTATATCCGGCCCCAGCGAGATGGATGACTCCGAGAGCGAAAAGCTGATCCTGATGATGCAGGAGTTTGGCGGCGATGCACATATAGGCGTAGGCAATATAGTAACCGATCAAAGCCGGTTCCTGCGCCAGCTGCGCTGCTGCATCGATTATAAAAACGTTGCCGCTCAGCTGGATATCCCGGTCGGCAGGCAAAGCAATCTTGGAATTTACGCGCTGCTGTGCAATTGCGAGGATGACGACCGGCTAAGGGAATACTGCACCAGCATACTCGGCAGGCTCGCGGAGAACGACAAAAGATCGGATCTCCGGCTTGTGGACACCGTGAAAGCCTACATGCGCTGCAACGGCAACTATAAGATTGTGGCAAGCGAGATGCATCAGCACGAGAACACGATACGCTTTCGCATATCCAAAGCACGCGAGCTTTTGGGGTTTATGGACAGCAACTTTGAATTTTTAGAAGCGATATCCGTTGCTACCAAAGCAGCGGAGCTGCTTGGAATGTACCAGCACCTATAAGCTTGCCGCAGCGGCAGGAGACCCGAATTTTGTAAAAAGCACAAATGCGGTCGTTGATTTTTTGAATCATAACAACTGAAGAATACCTAAAAATAATATATACTTGTCATATCTTACTGGCGTAAGTTTCTTCATGCGCTGCAGCAGGACGTATATCAAAAACTTGATCGAACAGCATAGGAGGATTACCATGCGAGTATTGACTCTGGATGAAACCGTTGAGATTTTGCTGGGCTGCACCGTGCTCGGCACCGGCGGCGGCGGACCGCTGGACGACGGTATTGCAATGGTTGAACGGGTATATAATGACGGGAAGGCGATCCGGCTGGCAAATATTGACGAGTTTCCCGACGGCGCCAAACTCATTTCGCCGTACTACTGCGGCTCGGTGTCGCAAAGCGAAGACGGCTCCAAGATGAACGACGGACTGGCGCCGCTGTATGCCGTTCAGGCGGCGGAAAGCTACTTCAATACTGATTTTTGCGCAATGATAGCAACAGAGCTGGGCGGAGCCAATACCGCATCGGCGTTTTACGTCGCCGCGCTTATGGATAAGCCCGTTATCGACGGCGACCCCGCCGGCCGCGCGGTTCCCAAGCTGCAGCACAGCACGTTTTATATTAACAATATTCCCATGATCCCCGCTGCCGTTGCCAACAGGGATGGCGATACCGCTATCTTTACCCGGGTGAAGGACGAATATCATGCCGAGGCGCTTATACGCAGCTTCGCTGTGGTAAGCGGTAATACCGCCGGCGTCGCGGATCACTTTGTTACGGTTGAGCAGGCGAGACAGGGCTTGATACTCGGCACGCTGAGCTATGCGTGGAAAATAGGGCACGTACTGAAAAAGGCCTGGGAAACAAAGCAGGATGCAGCGAATGCGGTGGCTGACGCGGGAGAGGGCCGTGTGGTGTTCCGCGGTACGGTAAGCAGCTACAGCTGGGAGGAAAAGGATGGTTTTACCTACGGCAATGTGTATATCGGCGGAAGCGGTGCATATTTGGGCAAAACACTGCATCTTTGGATACAAAACGAAAACATCATGGCGTTCGTGGACGACGAGCCATATATCACCGTGCCTGAGCTGATCTGCGTATTCGACGATAAGCAGCAGCGCCCGGTGGTCAATCCGAACTACGAAAAGGGAATGGAGCTTACCGTGGTGGGCTTGCCCGCGCAGCCTATATGGGAGAGCGAGCGCGGCCTTGAGCTGTTCGGCCCGCACAACTTCGGATTCGATCTGGACTATAAGCCTGCTATCAGACGGGGGGACGTCAAGTGAAGCCGTTAAACGTACTCGGCATAAGCGCAAGCCCCCGTTCGGGCGGTGCAAGCGAATATCTTATGGAGCGCTGCCTGGACGCCGTAAGGGAAAAGGGCGGCGGGGATGTAAGCGTTAAAGCATGGTCCTTCCACGCAAAAAAGATCGGCCCGTGTCTGGACTGCGGCTATTGCTTACGCAAGCCGGGCTGCGCGATAAAGGATGATTTTCAGGCGCTGCATGACCTGTGGTTCGATGCGGATATTATCGTATACTCCGTGCCGGTATACCACCTTGGCCTGCCGGGACAGCTAAAGTGCTTCATTGACCGGCTGGGCCAGTCGAGCTATTTGGAATCCACGTCCAGCTCCGGCGATGAGCAGAGCGTCCGCTACATGAAGATAATCGCGCCTATCGCCGTGGGAATGCATCAGGCGTCGGGGCAGGAAAAGGTGCTTGCGCAGCTGGTGGATCACGCGCTTATCATGCACTGCATACCCGTTACCGGAGACTCATGGCAATGCTACACAGGCGCCGCCGGCTGGACGCAAAACAGGGAAAGCCGGAACCCGCTCGCCGAGCTGGAGCGGGAGGGCGATTTTTCCACGCTGTCGCTGCTTGAAGCCGTTAAAACGCTTGGCGTCCGCGCTTTCCAGACGGCGTATCTGCTGCGAGAAGGGTTTATATCCGGAAGCGAATATTTCAGCCGCGATCCGGTATACCGCTATGCCTTGGACAGGCTGAAGGACGACAGCCGCGTTTGATATGCTTGGCATTTAAAAATATGTAATTAAAAATCAGGAGGGTAATATGAAGAAAGCTTTATCGATGTTGCTTTGTATTGCGGTGGTGCTGTGTTGCGCGGCCTGCGGCAATTCAGGCGTAGCCCAGAATTCTGCCGGCGCGGAAGACCTGAGCATCGCTCACTACGCTGTTTTTGAACCGCCTATAACCAACTGGGACCCGGCCATAGAAATATCGACCGGCATTACTACCATGTGCAATATCTACGAAACGCTGTTCCATTACGACAGCGCTACGGGCGAGCTGGAGCCGGTGCTGGCGACTGGCGCCGAGGTCAGCGAGGACGGTTTGACATGGACGTTCCATCTGCGCGAGGGCGTAACGTTTCACGACGGCACGCCGTTCAATGCCGACGCGGTGAAATTCTCCGTTGAAAGGTGCCTTGAGATGGCGCAGGGCGCAAGCTACATCTGGGCGGCCGTGGAACAGGTCAATGTGATCGACGACTACACGGTAGAGTTTAAGTGCAGCTTCCCAAGCGATTTGGACATGGTCTCCGCGGCTCAGTTCGCCGCCTTCATCGTGAGCCCCAGCATACAGGACTATGACGGCGACTATTTCAACGACTGCAACGCTTGCGGCACCGGCCCTTATATGCTGGAGAGCAGCAACCTTAACGACGACGTCATACTTACCCGCTATGAGGATTACTGGGGCGGCTGGGAAGGCGAGCATTTTGACAAGATCATACTTAAGCATTACGGCGAGGCTACGACGCGCCGCCAGCTGGTGGAAACCGGCGAAACCGATGTGACGGGCTTCCTGTCCCCCGAGGATATCGAAGCGCTGAAGCAGAATCCCAACGTAAATATCAGCGCGTACACATCCTATGAAAGCCTCATAATGCTGTTTGACTGCGAGGACGAGATCCTGAGCAATCCGCTGGTGCGCAAAGCCCTTTCCTGCTGCATACCCTACGAGGATATAATCGAGTATGCGGCCGGAGGATACGGCGTGCAGACCCATGGCTGCATCCCCGAAGGCGTATGGGCATATAACGGCGAGCTTCCGCAGTACAGCCATGATCTCGAGCTTGCAAAGGAACTGTTTGCGCAAGCGGGCGTTGACCCCGCCAGCCTCAATCTGCTGCTTACATATACCTCCGGCATAGACGAGGAGCGCAAGTCCGCCGAGCTTTTCCAAAACGAGCTTATGAAGCTGGGTATCACGATGGAGATACGCGCGCTGCCTTTTGTAACGGGCCAGATGGAGCTTGGCGCCTCCGATAACACCGAGGAGCGTCAGGACATCTTCATGATGTACTGGTATCCGGACTATATCAACCCCAGCTGCTGGTACGAGCCGGTATTCTATTCGCAGGATCCCGTTGTGCTCGGTTTCTCGTACTACAACAATCCGGAGATGGATGCGCTGATAGATCAGGCTAAATATGACAGCATCATGGACCGTGCCCAGGGCAAGCTGAGCTGGGACAAGGCGCAGGAAAAATTTGTTGAGGATTGCCCGGGCATCTTCGTGTTTGACAAGAGCACGGTGTTTGCTACCAGCAACACCCTGTCCGGCCTCCAATACGACCCCGCATATACCAACTGCATCTTCTTCTATGATTGCTATCGCGGCGAGTAACGCCACTTAACTTAACAAAGCTGCACGCAGGAACGAACGGTAATACGTTCGTTCCTGCGGAAATAAAAGACCGTTAAAGCATTTTCCTCAGAAAAACACAGATCTGAGGAGCTCAAATCCCAAAACTGGGGGGAAATACTGTGAAACGATTTTTCATACGTCGTGTACTGCTGGGCGTATTGGTACTGTTCGGCGTTTTGGTGATCACCTTTTTCGTTACCCGAATACTTCCTTCTGATCCGGCAAGGCAATGGGCCGGCCTGAAGGCCAGCGAGGAGCAGATAGCGCAGGCGCGTGATGCACTGCATCTTAACGAGCCCCTGTTCAAGCAGTTCCAAATATATCTAAGCGATCTGCTGAAGGGCGATTTTGGCAAGTCCATACAGAGCAAGCAGGAGGTAAGCGCGGAGCTGGCAGCAAAGATACCCGCTACGCTCGAGCTGGTTATTGTAGCAAACGTATTTGCGTTTTTGATAGGCATACCGCTGGGGATGTATGCGGCGGCCAAAAAGGGGAAGGGGCTGGATCACTTCTGCCGTATACTTTCGGTGGGCTGCGTGTCTCTGCCGACGTTCTGCGTGGCGCTGGTGCTGCAGCTGGTATTCTATCGGTGGCTGGGCTGGCTGCCGCTTGGAGAGCGGATAGATATCCGTATGACCATGCTGACGCCTATGCCCAACTATACCGGGCTGCTGCTGCTGGATTGCCTTATCGCCGGTAACTTCCCCATGTTTGTTGCGGCGGTAAAGCACATCGCGCTTCCCGCGTTCACGATTTCGCTGTACCCGATAGGCCTGGTGGCAAGAATGACCAGATCTGCGCTGGTGGAGATAATGGGCGAGGATTATATCAAGGCAGTCCGCTCGTACGGTTTGGCGGAGCGGGTTGTGCTGTGGAAATACTCGTTGAAGAATTCGCTGGGCACTACAATGAACGTAATGGCGCTGTCGTTAGGTTATGCGCTTACCAATACATTTCTTGTCGAGTCAATATTCAGCTGGCCGGGCATAGGCTCATACCTTTCCGCGGCCGTTACAACGCTGGACTATCCCGCGATAATCGGAGTAACGCTGTTTGCAGCGTGCGCTTATGTAATACTTAACCTTATCGCAGATCTGCTCATAGCCATAGATCCGCGTGTAAGCTTGCAGTAAGGCGGTGTATTTATGAAAAACAGCAACTTTATTCGTGCGTTAAAACCCAAGCTGCAGCAGTTCCGCGAATCCGTGTATCTGCTAAACCGAAATCCCGTTACCAGATTTACGTTTATTTCGGTGATCCTGCTTATACTGATAGCGATATTCGCTCCCATGATAATTGCAAATCCGCCAACTAATCCGGTGGACAAGCTGCTGCCGCCATCGTGGCAGCACCCGTTCGGCACGGATGAGATGGGGCGCGATCTGCTTGTGCGCGTGCTGCTGGGTACTCGCGTGTCTATCAGCACGGGGCTGATAGCGGTTATTCTGGCCATGCTCATAGGCGTGCCGCTGGGTGCGATAGCCGGATTTTTCGGCGGCGCTGTAAACGAATTGATAATGCGCATCACAGATGTGTTTCTTGGCTTTCCGCCACTGCTTTTGGCAATGTGTATTTCCGCGTTCCTCGGGCCAAGTCTGGAGAATGCAACCATTGCGATTGCGCTGGCATGGTGGCCGTGGTATACGCGCATCGTCTGCGGGCAAACCAGCTCCCTGCGCGAACGGCCGTTTGTCAAGGCGGCGCAGGCCATAGGCACGCCGTCTTACAAAACGATATTCCGGCACATCATACCAAACTGCATAGCGCCGGTGATCGTGCAAGCCTCCATGGACCTCGGCTCAGTAATACTTACTATTTCCTCACTGAGTTTTCTCGGACTGGGTGCGCAGGCGCCTACGCCCGAATGGGGCCTGACCATAAGCACGAGCCGCCTTTATTTTCTTAACTCCTGGTGGTACACCATATTCCCCGGCGCCGCTATAACGTTTACAGTGCTCGTGTTCAGCCTTTTAGGGGATGGACTTAGAGAAATTATGGATCCCAGAACTCGCAACGGATAATTGGAACCATACTTTATGAATGGGGATTATGTGCATGGATGCTTTTTTGCAAATTAAAAATTTAAAGGTAAGCTATAAAACTATAAAAGAAACGCACACGGTGCTGGATATCGACGAGATCGTCATACCCAAGGGAAGCTCCTTTGGTCTGATTGGTGAAAGCGGTATAGGTAAGACTGTGCTGGCGCTCACCATTCTGGGGCTTTTGCCTACGCCTCCGGGTATAATCGAGCACGGCGAGATATTGCTTGAAGGACGCAACCTGCTTGACCTCAGCGCGCGCACAATGCGCAATGAAATCCGGGGTAAAAAGATATCCATGATATTTCAGGATCCCATGTCCACACTGAATCCTGTGCTTACCGTGGGGCAGCAGCTGGATGAGGTCGTTATGCACAGCGAGGGTGTAAAGAAAAAGGCGGCCCGTGTCAAAAGCCTTGAAATGTTGGATATGGTAAAGCTCCCCGATCCGACCGATCTCATATGCAAGTACCCGCATGAGCTTTCGGGCGGGCAGCGCCAGCGAGTAATAATCGCGCTGTCTCTGGCGTGCGGTGCTGAATGCATCATTGCGGACGAGCCCACAAGAAACCTGGACGTTACCATTCAGGCCGGCATACTCAGGCTGCTCAAGGAGCTGCAGCGCAACCTTAATGTAACCCTGTTGTTCATTGGCAACAATCCCGGCATGATAAGCGCCATCTGTGAGCAAGCGGCTATACTGTACAAGGGCAGTGTGATCGAGACGGGCAGCACCCATGAAGTGCTGCGCGAAACCGCGCATCCGTATACGCGCATGATGCTGGACGCCATACCGCGAAGCCGCACTGAGCGCATCGATGTAAACAAGTTTATTGTTCCCGCCCGGGAGGATTCCTGTGATGGTAAGTGCCGTTATTACTCCATGTGTACAATGAGCAAATCCGCAGGCTGCGAAACCGTGCAGCAGAACGTCCTGGTTTCCAATACGCACATGGTCAAATGCTGTATGGCAGGAGGTGCGCAGCTATGAGCGACAATATCCTTGAGATCTGTGATCTGATTAAGTATTTTCCCGTAAAGCAGGACATCGGCGCAAAAACAAAGAAGTATGTCCGCGCGGTGGACGGAGTAAATCTTTCCGTAGCGCGCGGGGAGGTGCTTGGACTGGTGGGCGAGTCCGGCTGCGGCAAGAGCACGCTGGTAAATACAGTGCTCAATCTGACCAAGCCGACCTCCGGCAGCGTTATGTTCGAGGGGCAGGATATGTACGCTCTGAGCAAGCGCGACCTGCGAAATATACGCCGGGATATCCAGATAGTCTTTCAGGATCCGTTCTGGTCGCTTAATCCGCGAATGCTGGTAAAGGACATAATCGGAGAGCCCTTAGATGTGCAGTTGCACATGCACGGCGAAGCGCTAATAGACAGAGTGGAAAAGCTTTTGGATATGGTGGGACTTCCCCAGCCGAGCGCGTTCAAATACGCTCATGAGTTTTCCGGGGGCGAACGGCAGCGCATCGCCATAGCGAGAACGCTGGCGCTGATGCCAAAGCTGATAGTGCTGGACGAGCCCACCAGCTCTATAGACATTATGTCGCAAATACAGATACTCGATCTGCTAGAGCGGCTTAAAAAAGAGCTGGAGCTTACTTACATTGTTATATCCCATGACATGAGCGTTATCAGTTATATGTCGGACAGAATCGCAGTTATGTATCTTGGAAAAATAGTGGAGTACGGCGCGACCGACCTCATTTTTAATGATCCAAAGCACCCATATACACAGGCGTTGCTTGCCGCGGTTCCCAACATAGATATAGACGATGTATCACAGCTTGCGGTAATCGAGGGCAGCGTGCCCAGTTCAATTGACCCGCCTTCGGGCTGCCGGTTCCACACCCGCTGTTCATTGGCGCGTCCGGAGTGCTCGCAGACCGTTCCGGAGTTGGTCGAACTGCCCGACGGACGCAGCGCAGCGTGTATTCTGCTGCATGAGTCGGAAAAATGAGAGGATAGCCGTAAAGCAAAACAACCATTCGCCGGGGCGCGCGCAAACCGTGAGGCTCGCAGGACAGATGCATCTGTCCTGCGAGCCT
>CAZXRQ010000041.1:0-17749 GCA_964642795.1 uncultured Oscillospiraceae bacterium
CTTGCCGCCCGGGAGCCAACAGGCGCAGCCTTTTGGCGAGAGGCAAAGGCTGCAAGCTCGGAAGAGTCAATATTGACTTTTTCGACAGTCTCAAAGCCGCCGTCCGGTTTCCCGGACGGCGGCTTCTGTGCTAAGTGGCGCCTTATAAGGCTTTAAGTTTTGTTTTTGCGCTTACGCGCCGTTTGGTTTTACGCGGATTACGCGCGAACCTTGCGGATGGCGATAGCGGCGGTGGTGAGGATAGCAACAGCTATCATCACGATGCCTACAACGTTCATGTCGCCGGTGTCAGGAACCGTCGTGGCGGGACCAGTCACGGTGAGGGTGAGGATGTAGGGTGCGAAGACCGCGGTTACGACCTTCTCGCCGGTGTAGCCAGACAGCTTGGTGAAGTCTTTGTCGCAGACCCAGCCCAGGCTGCCGGAGAAGCTCCAGCCCATGACGCCGAGGTACTTGTCGAGCACAGCCTTTACAGCGGCATAGCCAGTGTCGCCTGCGCTCAGCTTGCGGGTGGTGCCAGCATCGCCGGGGTAGTCAAATACTACAGAGCCGCCAACGATATCCACATATGCTCTGTAGAGAACACCATCATAGGATACATACACGCTGGCAACCTCGCTGTAGCTGTCGGTACGCGGAGCGCCGCAAGCCAGTACAACGCCCTCGGTGATGCCCTTGTTAGTGATGCCGTACCAGACCGCAGGAGTCACAGAAGTTACGCCGATAGGAGTAGGCAGTATATCACTCTTGAAGACGAGGTAATCCTTGCCGCCAACTACGATGTTGTAGCCGGTGTTGAGTACCCAAGGAGCCGCAGCATCCAGATCGGTGCCGTAGGTATCGTCGGTCAGGCCAACGCGGACGGTGATCTTCTCAGCATCGTTGGTCTCGACTTCGTCAGTCGTGTCCTCGATGGACCAGAAGTCTATGACGTAGGTGAACTTCACGGCAGCGCCGGTCTCGTTCTTGGCGGGGTAAGTCGTGGCTTCGGTGGTGAAAGTATTGGCTTTTGTACCGGCAACCATGGTACCAGCGCCAAACGGGGTTGTGCCCTGATCGGCCACGGCGGGCTTCACGGCCTGCGCATAGATAGCGGCAGCGCCGGAACCGGTCACGCCGACAATCTCAGCCTTAGCCGCGCCGCTGACAGCAACGGTCAGCCAAGTGGGATCGGTGTAGGAGTAGTTCTTGGGAACGGTCACGGTGATCTTAACGGCATAGTTCTTGTTGGGTCTGATGCCTTCGGAAGCGCCCATGGCGGTCCAGATAGCGTTGCCGGCGATGTCTTCGTCAGCCTTCAGCTTCTCTACGGTGATGCCGATGTCAGGAGTGGAGGGCAGATCAACGACGGTGATGCCGACGGCGGCCATAGCGGTCGCGGCAACGGCGAATACCATCACGAATGCCAGTGCGAATGCGATGATCTTTTTCATTGTTTGTTTTCCCCTTTCAAAATTTGGCGGCCTTTCGGCCAATTTGCAAGTGATGCGGAGGTTCCCCTCCGCGTGGCAATGGTGGGCCTTTCGGGAAGGCCCTTTGAGCCTTGTCCGGCAGTACCACCTGCACAATGCTATATTACCATAATTATTACGGTTGTCAAGCGTTTTTATTACGATTTCGTAATAATTTGCCCGATTTCATGGTTTGTTCATAAAACCACGGGCGAACACATTACCACGGGCGAACCGTTGGGGCGAACCTGCCCGTTCGCCCGTGCGGCGTTTTTCCTCCAGCGCCTCCTGTGTGTCCGCCGCGTTTATGAAGGTGCCGGTAAGGCGGCCGTCCTGCCAGCCGTCGGTTATAAGCTCGTCCGCGCCCGGCTCGTTATAGCGCAGCGTCACCGGCGGGCGGGCCGCCATAATATGCTCACCCGGGCGGGATATGACGCCGCCTTCCTCCCGTACGATATGCTCAAGGCTGACGAAGCGTTCCGATGCAAACGGGCGCGCGCGCTGCGTACCGGGAACGAACAGCGCGACCAGCTCGCTCAGCAGGTTTATCCCGGTGGAATGATATACCGCCGTTGGGGTCTGGCTGGGCAGGCGTGCGTCCATCTCCAGTATGCGGTGTACACCGTTTTCATCCAATATGCTCTCCACGTCCATTATGCCGTGCAGGTTAATAAGTGAAGCGAGACGCAGCGCGATATCCTTTAGCGCGCCCGGCCGTGCCGCCGCCCCGCAGGGGCAGGTAACGCGGTTGCAGTCGCGGCTTTCGTCCACATGGATCTCGGTCACCTGATATGCTCTGTACGCGCCCGGCCTGCCTGTTACCTCTATTGAATAGGACGGCCCCTCGATATAATGCTGCGCCACGAACTGCGCGTTTTCCCCCTGCGCGGCGATGTGCGCTTCCAGCTCCGCGCGTGTGGAAAAGCAGCGCACCCCCGCGCTGCCGCTTGCGCAGGAGGGCTTGAATATATACGGCGGCTGGCAGTCCGGGTACGGCTCCGGCGCGGGTATGCCGTTTTCCCAAAAAAGCGCGTCGGACAGCTGTTTAGAGCGCGTTATGCGATATGCGTCAAAATCGAAGGCCGTATTCAGCCCATACTCCTTGGTAAGCCTTTCCAGCGCATCCAGCGAGGTGATATTCTCAAATGCGGGCAGCACAGCATCTGCGCCCGCCAGCGCATCCAGCAGCGCCTTGTCCGGCGCGCAAATATCGCCATGCAGGAATTCAGCGCACAGTCCGCGGGCCGGCGGAGTCTCCGTCCGGTCTATAAGCAGGGCGTGATACCCTGCCTTGTTCGCAAGATAGCACGCCTCCATGCCCTGCAATTTGCCGCCCAGCACAGCTATACGCATAAGGGTCTCCGTTTTACAAATTTACTATAAGGGTAAGTATTATCACCGCCGCGCCCACGCCGGACACTATAACGCCCTTGGTCTTGGCCTTGGCGTCGGTCTTGTTCAGCAGGCAGGCTGCGGCGCCGCCCGCGCTTAGCGCAACGGGTATCAGCAGCGCAAGCAGCTTGGGCATCGTGGTGGCGCTCCCGCCGGATAACGATACCTGCGTGGTCACCGTCTCAGGCAGCGCGGTATACGCCCACACGGCCAGCCCCAGCGTTAATACCAGCAGCAGTATTGCGATTATGTTTCGTGCCTTCATGTGAGTTACCCCCGAATTATGTTTTAAAACGAAGCCGCAAAAACAGCAAAGCCGTTTTTGACAATTTTGGCGAGAGGCCGGGGAGTTTCACCCCGCTGCATAGATTTAGAGTCTATGCGATCCATCCGATCCGCCCCCCATGATATAATGCTTCGTACTAGCCCTTTACGCAAAGCCCCAGCATCGCAAGCGTGCCTATGTGCAGCTTATCGTGCAGCACGCGCTCGCCGTGGCGCGCCATAGCGTCCGCTGTAAGCGAGCAGGGCACGCCGGGCGCTGCAACATACGCCGTGTCGGAAAGCATATCCGCGGTCAGCCAGCCGCCGGTATTGGTCGCGTCAAATATCAGCTCATAACGGCGCGTGCAGGAAATATCCCTTTCCACCGGGTAGCGTGCCGCCATATCGGCAAGGCGGGCTGCGTCGCTATCATAATATACCGTGTGCGCGCCCAGCGCAAGCAGGTATTCCCCCGCCAGCCGCCCTATTATGCCGCAGCCCAGCACCAGTACGTATTTATCCGTCAGCCCGCCCGCAACATGCTCAAGCAGCCGCGTATAGCCCAGCGCTGTCGCGTGGTCGTTATCCGCGATAATACGCCTGTCCGTCCGCAGGGCGATATAGCGCGCATCGTCCGCCATCAGCAGTATGTCCGCCCCGCGCATATGGGCCTCGTATATGCCGTCCACGTCGGGCGCGTCCGTTGTAAACGCACAAAACCCCGCCGCGTCCGCTATCGCCGCGGCAGCCGCCGCAAAGCCGCCTATCTCGCCCTGCCCCGCGCTCACGGGGATAGCCGCCACGGTATGCGCTTTTGCAGCGGCCGGCAGGCTATCCTTGGATATGCCCGCGCACAGCGCCGAGGCGGCGGCAAAATCCAGCCCCGTCTGCTTATAAAACCGCTGTTGGTATTTTGGCAGCTCTGTTATAAGCTCAGCCATCCATTCATCAGTCAGCCGGGTCATGCTCGTCCTTTCGCATAAGATCCTTGCCGTAGTGCTCGGAAAAAAACGTCCGCGAATACTTCTCCAGCTTCCATTCAGGCACTCTGCACTCCTTGCAGGGCGCAACGGCCCATTTGTTGCGTATCCAGCGCGCGGCTCGGGAATTGCGGCTGTTGTACACGCGGAAGGTCTTGCCGCAGTGCGTGGTAAGCTCTATAAAATCCCCCCGCGGCGTCACGGTCTTTATGCCGTGAAGCACGCCGCTGCGTGAGGGCCACAGCTTCATTTTATTCACTATGGAATAGAGATCGGAGCGTTTTCTATAATATAGCTTCTTTACTTCGTCCATATCATCGCCTCACAGATTGAGCGGAGCGCCGTTGAAACAGCCGGTGCTTCGCGCCACGCGCTTGATGGCCGGGCAGCCGGATAGCGCCATGGCCGCTCGCTCCAGCCCCAGCCCCAGCCCCACCCATGTGGTGAACACGCCCCACGCGTCGTCCAGCTTATGCGGGCCGAACGCGCCGGAGGCAAGCTCCATGCCGTGATACTCCACATCCAGCGTAAAGCCGTACACGTCTGACGCCTCGCGCTTCAGCTCATATCCGGTAAGCCCCAGCGCGTCCATCGCGCCGCGGCATAGCTGCTCCAGCCGCTCCTCCTGCTCACCCTCCTTTACGGTATCGTACTCCACGAGGTTGAGCATGGTAAACTCTGACAGGTGCTGCGAGCTATTGGACTCCTTGCGGAAGCAGGAGCCGGCTTCGAATATCTTTACAGGCCGCTTGGCCGCCTTTGCCATATCCCGCATCACTATATACAGATTGGGCGCAAGCATGGGCCGCAGGCAGCGGTTTTTATCCACCCAGTACACCTGCTCGCGCAGATGGTTTTCCTCGTCTATCGTCATGCGCGAAAGCATATCGCCGTTAATTACCGTGGGTGTGACCACCTGCGTAAAGCCCTCGCCGCGCTTAAGCCAGCCCGACAGTGCGTCCTGCACCTGCAAAAGCACAGGCTCCCGCACACCGTCCAGGCAATCCGTCAGCTTTTTACGGCAGTCCGCTATGAGCTCCCGCTCCAGCATCCTGTATGCCGCGTCGCGCGCGGATGCGTCCTCATGCTGCGCGTTAAGCGTTTTCCCATCCGCTCCCAGCTCCGAGAGCCGTGCGCGCTGTATCTCTGAAAATCCCGTCATGGCGATCCTTCCATATGCTAAAATTTCATGCAGCCGATGAACTCACGCTGAAAATCCCTGTGCGACGCAAGCACGATGTGCTCAGCGCGCTCAGCGATACGCCCGGCGCGCTCCTTCTCCGCATCGCTCATCAGCGCCATACACGCGCCCGCGCCCGCCGCGTTTCCCAGCTGGCGCACCCGCTCAAGCGGCACGTCCGGTATCAGCCCCAGCCGCCTTGCGCCCGCTGGACGTATCCTGCTGCCAAACGCCCCGGCTATCAGTACGGAGCCCAGTCCGTCCGGCGCAAGTCCCAGCTCCGAAAGCATTATGCCTGCGCCCGCTGCTATCGCGGCCTTTGCAAGCTGCACCTCGCGTATATCCTTCTGCGTAAGGGCGACACGGCATACCGCATCTTCATATAATACGAACTCGCGCGATCTGCCCTCGCCGCTTATGCGCCGTGCAATATCCCCGCAGACGCCGCGATCCAGCGCGGTATCGCCATCCAGCAATCTTCCGCTTGCATCCACAGCGCCGCAGTCAATAAGCAGCGCCATTATGTCGATAAGCCCGCTGCCGCATACGCCGGCCGGCCGCGCGTTATCGTACACCGCAAGCTTCAGCCTGCCGCCGGTCAATTCAGCCGCGGTTATCGCACCAGCCGCCGCCCGCATACCGCAGGATATGCACGCCCCCTCGAATGCAGGCCCCGCCGCGGTGGAGCATACTATAAGCCGCCCGTCATTATAAAACGCCATCTCGCCGTTGGTGCCTATATCGATAAGCATTATAGGCGCTGTCGCTTCATCCAGGCGTGCAGAGAGTATCGCGGCGGTGATATCCCCGCCCACATGCCCGGCTATATTGGGCAGCACCGAAAGCATGGCGTCCGGCGCAAGGTCAAGCCCCACCTCCGGCGCGCGCACAGGCTCATGCGAATAAAACGCAGGCTCAAACGGCGCGCGCGCAAGACTAAGCGGGCTTTCGCCCAGCAGCAGATGCGTCATGGTGGTATTGCCCACGGCCATCGCAGAATGTATATCGCCCCCTGTTAAGCCGGCGTCAGCCAACAGGCCGTATGTAAGCGTATTCAGCGCGGTCACCGCCGCCTGCTGCAGGCGGAGTATACTCGATTTATCCTGCATACATGCGTCTATTCGGCTTATCACGTCCGCGCCGAACGCCCGCTGTGGGTTCTCCACAGCCGAAGCGCCCAGCACCCGCCCGTCCTTAGTCAGCATAGCCGCAAGCGTGGTGGTGCCTATGTCGTACGCCATGCCCGCGCCGTGCTGCTTTGGCAGAAAGTCCGCAGGAAACTGCAATGCACCCTTATCCGCGCCCGCATCCGGCGGCACGATCTCTATGACCGCATCCGATTCCGGTATCGCGCGGCAGGCAAGCCTGACGCCTGAGCGTCTGTCGGCGTCCGGCAGCAGACGCGCTTCCTCCGGCGTAAGCGGCGAAAGCCCGCCGCTTATCAGCCGCACCCGGCAGGAGCCGCACTTTCCGTTTCCCGCGCAGTCTGCGGCAATGCTCACCCCCGCTCGGTTTGCACCGGCAAGCACCGTTTCGCCGGGCAATGCATCGCATATTGTGTTATCCGGTAAAAATGTAAGCTTCACAGCGTTATCGCTCCGTTCAGCGGCGCTGTCGCCGCCGTTATACGGCTCAGCAGCCGTATTCCCTCTGCGCTTATCACGGTTATCACCGTACCGTCCTCGGGCAGCGCGCCGGTATACTCCTCCGCGCTCACCCGTCCGAAGGCCGCGCTCAGCTCCAGCACCCCCGTTTCGCACAGTGCGAACCCTTTTATGCGGTACGAATACCGCGCAAGCTCCTCCGTAAGCGCAAGCAGCTCCGCCCTTTTTACAGGCCGTACGCTCCTAAGCGTGAAGGATACCGGCCTGCTCTCCACGGTGTTGCCGCCGTCCCGCGCCGGAGTGTCCGACGGGGAAAGTGCGTTGAGCAGCGCGGGTATATCCACATTACAATATGAGGCCGTATATTGCGGCGCATCAGGGTTTATCGCGCTCAGCGCGCGCCGCGTCGCCGCAAGCTGCGCGGGCGCTGCAAGATCGGCGCGGTTAATTATGAACGCCCCGGCATACTCCGCCTGCGCGGAGAGTGCCTCCAGTATTTCGCTCATGTCCGGATAGGTGGCCGCGTCCACGACGCATATTACGCCAAGGTATTCATACGGCGTGTGCAGCCTGCCCTCAATACCGCGCAGTATCCTTTGCATATCGGCAGGATCCGCAAGTCCGCTCGCCTCGATATAAAGCGTGTCTATATCCTCCGCGCTCATGTCGATAAGTGCTGAAATGAAATCCTGCTTTATGCAGGCGCAAAACACGGAGCCGTTTTGCAGCCGCACTATATTTGCGCAGCTGTCCGCTATCAGCGCCGCGTCTATATTGACGGGGCCGAAGTCGTTGACTATCACGCCCGCGCGCCCGGTCCTTCCAAGCAGCCTTTTAAGCAGCGTGGTCTTGCCCGCGCCTAAAAAGCCCGCTATCAGCACAAGGCGTATCATTTTACGCACTCTATCCTTACATACCTTGAGGCGGTAACGTACGCCATCGTAGCATAGCGCACATCAAACTCCAGCACGTCGCCGGGCTTAGGCTCTGTCCTGCAATCCTCCACATCCAGTATAAGATGGTCGCTGGAGCCGCCCAGCACCTCTATGCCCGGAGTCTTGGGTATGAGCATATCGCAAAACACGAAATCCAGCTTGCCTATGCCGCACAGCGCGCGCTTTCTCATGCCGCGGTCGGTATATTCGCCCCGGCCGCCGAAGCAGTCCACAAATATCTCGCCCACGGGATAGCTGGGCTTGCGCTTGACCTCTATAACCTCCGCCTTGAGCGTAAACACGTCAAGGTCGAGAAAATCCATGGGTATATTCCACAGGTCGTTTAGATCCTTGCCCTGCAATATGCCCTCACCCACGCGCAGGTGGTTCACCCGCTTGGGCATTGTGCCGTTTAATACCAGCGGCAGCGAGGTGGTCGCCCCGCCGGATATGTATTTGAGCCTCCGGCCTATGCGTGCTTCTATCCGCTCCGCAATGCTTACAAGCTCGCCAAGGTTGGTCTCCGTTGCGAGCACGGAGCCGTAGCAGCCGAGGTTGGTGCCCACGCCCAGCAGGTCGATGTTCTCCATTGCCTCAACCTGTACGGCGGCGTCCGCCATCTCGTCCTTATCCCACCAGCCCTCGCGCAGGTCGCCCAGATCCGCCATGAGTATCACCCCGTGGCGCTTATGCTGGCGCGCGCACTCTGCATCCAGCAGGCGTATGGTGGCAAGCTCGCTTTCCAAAGAGCTTTCGGTATAGCGCACCACATCCTCCACCTCTCCCGGCATGGGTATGCGTATAAGCATATACGGGCCCTTTATCCCGGCCTCCATGCAGCCCAGCACCTGCTCAAGCCGGGAGGTGGCCAGCCCTATGCAGGCGGATTCAGAAAACATCCGCGCCGCCTCCGGCACTCCGTTAAAGCCCTTTATTACGCCGGTAACCTCTATACCCGCGGCGTTGCAGCGGCCCACCATCTCGTCTATGTTGTGGCGCAGCTTGGTAAGGTTTATCTCCATCACGGGGTATTTTCTCGTCAATGCCTGCATTGCGGTGCTTCCTTTCGATTTATATTTTGAAAACAGGGCGGCCGCAAACGACCGCCCGTAAAGCCCTCAAAAATGGCCTTGCCACTTTTGCTTTTATTTTATACCGGCGCGCTGCTTGAACCGTTCCACGGAGTTTATCTTTATGCCGAGCAGCTCCGCAATGCGGAATTTGGCCTCCACGCCGCCGTTCGCACCTGCGCACGGCTCAACGTGAGCCAGTCCCAGTCCCAGCTCCTCGCGCTTTTCACTCATTACGACCACGTCGCACAGCTCCTCGAGCGTAACGCCGAGCTTGTTCGCCACATAAGCCTTTGCCTCGTTGATCTTCATCTTCTTGGCAAGCATCATGCGCATTACCAGATCTCCGGCAGTACGCATTCCGCCCATGCCCGCGGCGATTTCATGCACGGCCTCCGCCCCCAGCGGGTCGCCTACGCCTACCTACAAGCCGTCTATCTTGGCGATCTCCACCAGCGCCTTGTCCGCGCGCGATACCACGTCCGCGGGCAGGTTTTCGCACATGGGGATACCGCAGACGCCCATGCCGGCGTTGGCGTGTACGGGGATTTCCGCAGCGTCGGTGCAGGCCTTAATAAACGTACACACCCTGGCGATGTTCCACGGGAAGGTCATGTTGCAGTTGGTATTTATCACTGCGCCGAATATGCTTACCCCGGCCTGCTCCGCGAGCTTCACCTGCTTGTGCGGATACAGCCCCGCAAGGCGCTGGCCGTTATATTTTATCCTGCCGTGCATACCCAGCACAAACTCGCCCGCCATGCCCATCTCCACGGGCATATCCGGGAATTTCTCAACAATCTTTTCCGTAGCGGTAAGCGCCGCCATAAAGTCCGCGTCGCCCGCAGCGCCGCAGGTATCCAGCATAAAGCCGTCCGCGCCCACGTCGTTCATCTGCTCTGCGACGTACACCATATCGCCCACGCTGTGGCCCACGGCCTCCTCCTGCGCGGCAAGCGCCTCGGCTATTTTACCCTCCGGCAGCAGCGTTGCCCAGTTGTCCACGGGGCCGTCCGGCCGGGTGTAGAAGCCCAGGTTTGGCATTGCGCCGTAAAACAGCGGCATGGTGGTCTTGTTAAGCGCCTGCTTGAGCACCGTCGCCTCGCGCTTTGCCACGCCCTTGACGGTTTTGTAGTTATAGTCGCTGTAGCCTATATCCACGCTGTCGCAGCCCAGCACGCGCTCGTGTATCATGGCGTTCACGTCGCGGGGAACAGGTATGCCGCACTTGGTGCTTATCTTGTCCGCGCCGGAATCGCTGGAGGTGACTATCTGCATCCCCGGCTCCACGCCGACTATAACGCCGGGCATGGTGATTATGTCGTAAAGATGCTGCTTGTCCTCCTCGCTGAGCGGGTCTATTTTGCCGCGCTTCACCGCGTCCTCGATGCCCGCTTCTATATCCGCGCGTATTTCGTCGCCGCTCATATATACCACCGAGCCGTCGCCCATCCGGGTCATGTATTTCTTTTTTTCAACAGTCTCCATTCAGTTCCGCCTCCTCTCCGCTAAAAATATATAACCGTGCCGGTTGCGCTTAATTCGCGCTGAGCCAGCCCAGTATAAAGTTTACCGTGTCGCTTGCATCCTCGCAGTATGCGTCCGCGCCTATTTTTTCCGCCCAGCGCTTGGTAACGGGAGCGCCGCCTACCAGCGTCTTTACCTTGTCGCGGATGCCGGCCTCTCCAAGCAGCTCCTCGATCTTTTTCTGCTCCGTCATGGTGGTGGTAAGCAGCGCGCTGCTGCCCACAAAGTCCGCGTTGTACTCCACAGCCTTGTCCACGAAGGTCTGCGCGGGTACCTCGCGCCCGAGATCATGCACGGTTATACCGTTGGTCTTGACTATGGACGCCACTATGCCCTTGCCTATATCGTGTACGTCGCCCTCCACGGTGCCAATCACCATAACGCCCTTGGCCTGCGCCGCGCCCGGCTCCAGCTTGGATTCGATCTCCGCGGTGGCGGTCTTCATCACCTCGGTTGCAAACATCAGCTCAGGCAGGAATACCTCGCCCATACCGAACAGGTCGCCCAGCTCCTTCATGCCCGCGCTGAAGCCGTTTGCCAGCATATCCATGGGGGGTATGCCCAGCTCGTCGCCTTCGTGCAGCGCCTCCATGGCCATATCCTCGTCCGCATCGAGTATGGACTGCTTGGCCTTGTCGAATACTTCCTGGTTTGTCATTAGCCGCCTCCTATACTTGGTAATATTAATACATTATTATTCTAATTATCTTTTCTTCCGGTAAGCTCCGCGTGCGCCCTGCGCACCTCACGCTCAAACTCATCCGGAGCGGGTATCAGCGACACCCATACCGGCTTCCCGTTTATACACAGCGTCGGCAGGTTGGTAAGCCCCGTCTTCATAGTGCGCACGATATCTTCCTTTATAGTATAGCGGTACACCGCATAATCCGCAATATCCGATACTCGCTCATAATTATCCTTTACAAGGTTTACCATATATCCACACGCGGCGCATTGATCCGGATCCAGCGTAAACACCTCTATCAGCGTGCGGTCAAGGTGCTCGTAGTCCGGCAGTTCTATTTCTATATCTTCAAAGCCGGCGCTCTCATAGTTTTTCACAAGCTCGCGCGCCGCGTCCGGATGCTTTACGGCCTCCGCCGCCGCGATGGTATTCTCCACCGGCACGTCGTAGGGCATGTCGCAGCCCGGGCTTATTATCAGGTTTTTATGCTCAACGCTGTCCAGAATATCGATTACGCACTTCATATTATCCTGCTGCGTACCGAAAAGCATGGTTGTGGTAAGCGGAATATTGCCGCCCAGCACGATATTGTAGCCGTCCGTGGTCTGCTTTGCGCGTACAAGCTCCACGTTTTCGTCCACGGATATGCAATCCGGGTTCATCCTGCACATGGCTTCGATCTGCTTGGTGGCGTTGCCGCACACAAAGAAGCAGCTGTACGCGCCGCGGCTCCTGATATAATCGAACACCGCGGTAAAAGTGGGCGTAAGGAATTTCTCGATATGCTTAGGGGAGATCTGGCTTACCAGCGGATCTACCACGGCGATAACGTCCATGCCCGCGTCAAGATACATTCGCGCCATGTTCAGCGCGACCTCTCCGCAGTATTCCACAAGGCTCGTCACATAGGCTGGGTCGCTCATCATGTCCATGAATATATTTGTGCCGCGCAGATGGCTTGCCAGCGTAAACGGCCCGCAGATAAGCCCGTATAGCGCGGTATCCCCGCCTACGGCCGCCTTGGTGCGGCGCATAACGTCGAGTATCATGGGGATGCGGCCGCTGCTTTCCCCGGGCAGCTTGCAGCGGCAGGGTATGATCTTTTCCTCTGCCAGCGGATGCGAACGCACCGACGGCGGCGTAAAGTCCGCCCAAAGCAGCTCGCAGCCCATGGCCTCCGCCTCTATCTGCAGATCGAACGCTATGGGCATACCGTCCGGCACATAGAACTTATGCACCGCCATAAGCGACTCGAACAGCTTATCGCCATCGGTAAGCACCTCTTGCGCATTATAGCCGCACAGCTTGCCCGCGTGTACCCCCGCAAAGGGCACCCACGGCGCCTGTGCCGTATCCTCATGTGAAAGCGTGCTGAATATCTGCTGTTTGCCCATATGATGCCCTCCGTCGGTTTAATAATGCCCATTTCGCCGGTGTATATTAATCAACTTTATTCCCGTTTATATTTTACCACACACGCCGCAGCCCTGTAAATCCTGTACCGGCCAAAACAAGGGCCTTCATTTCGGCCGTTTTGGGCATACGGGTATAGGCTGGGGCTATGGCGCAGCATTTGCCGCACGCTCCGGCGCGGGCCGATTTCAATTATCAAACAGATCTATGTCAAAGCGTTTCGCAACGCGGTCATCAATGATGTCCTTTTTCAACCATTGCAGTGCTTCGCGGCGGTCTCTCGCCTCTATGGCGTCAAGCAGATATGCGTGGCAGTTCTGATCTTCAACAGGTTGGTTCTTCGAGTCAAGATAAGTATATATTTTAGACAGCTCCGACATTATCATATCCAGGCACTGAACAAGATACCGGTTTTCCGTAAGTCGAGCCATAGTCATGTGAAACTGGGCGTTCACAGTGGTGTATTTTCTATCCGACGGATACTCGAGCGCTGCAATCGTGCGCAGCTTTTCAATGCTGTTGTCCGGTGCATACATTATAAGATTGGCCACCGTAAGCGATTCTATCGCATAGCGCAGCTGCTGTGCCGCGGAATAATCCACAATGCTTGTGTTCAGCACAAGGTAACCCTTGCGCGCGTTTATGGCATTTTGCGAAAGCCCCGCCTCCGCAGTAAATGTGGCGGTAACCGTAACGGTGTACACGCCCTCGGACACGGTAAGCGAGTCGGACGCGGCAAGCGTGTATTCGGTGGAGCCTACCTTTATCTTATTGCCGCCCTTCTTCAGGTACGCGATCTCCTGCTCGGACGGGGTGGTTTTAAGCACAAACGCGCTGCCGCTGGTAACGGCGCTCTTTACGGCGTTGAGCACGCTCTGGGTATACTTCTTGGCCTCGGTGGATTCCACGAACACCACGCCGAACAGGCTGCCCATCTCGCCGGTGTATATCTGCTCTGCGTTTGAGTAGACGGAAACATCCTTCCACATGCTGTCGTTTTGCAGGTCGTACACCGCCTCGGGCGAGCATATGCAGATGAAGTGCGGCTTGCGGCCCTTGATTACGAACGGGCGCGCCTTGGCGTTTTTAAGTGTGCGGACGGCCTTTCGTATCTCGTTTACGGTGAGCACGTCGGTGGAATCCAGCGCAAGGCGGCTGGCGTTGCCGCCGACATACTGTACGTTGCTGCCGGCGCACATGGCGTCGCGGGTGATCCATTCCACCACGGTGCCCATCTGCTCGCCCAGCAGCTCCGCGCTTTCGGGAACCACGCTGTCGTAGCCGGTATCCGCCAGCACGTCGCTCACCTCAACGTATGCGCCGTACTGCGCGATGTCCGTCTCCACGGTGGTCTGGCTGAGGGACTGGCCGCCGGGAGTCACGCCCTCGGCAAGCGGGGTCGCCGCGTCCGATGCGTCAAACAGATCCCAGCGGCGGAACTCAACGTGCTTGCCGTGGTTTCTGGGCACCATGCGCTTTTGGCCGTATGCCGCATGCACAAGGCGGGTCCTCGCGCCGTCCAGCAGGCAGCGGTCGTAATAGGTCTTGTTAAGCGCAGTGCTCTGCGCGGTATTGGTAGTGGTATTGGTGTTGCTCATAATTTACTTCCTTTCTTATTGTATGATGTGTTTTGTCTAAGTCTGATTGACCTCTCTGTTTTGCCGGTGACTTAGCCTCTTTGCTCGCGCAGCCTGCGCTCCTTGTAGCGTGCGAAATCCTCGTCGCTCATGGTGTAGAAGTCGATCTCCGGATTGGCGGGCGTACTCGTGCGCATGGAGCTGGGGAGCGCCTTCTGCGCGCGTATGCGCTCCAGCACGTCGCGCTGGCCGTTCTCGCGGGCGGAGCGCACGTTCTGCTCCAGCTCGCCCCGCTCAATACGGGTCTGGTACAGCTCCACCGCGGCTTCGGCGGGCATCCTGCACAGCAGTGCGATAAAATCCTCGTCCGCAAGATACTCCTCCACCTGTTCTTCGCTGAGCGCGCCGTCGCGCGCAAGCGCGGTAAGCTCCTCCGCGGCCGCCGCGCTGAACGCCTCCGCCCCGGTGGGCATAGCGCCGCCAATCAGCAGCTCCGCTGCGCGCTCGTAGCTTACTCCCTCCTCCTGCATCAGCGCGCTTATCATCTGCCGCCCTATGCGCGCCTCAGTCTCCGTATTTCCCGTCTTGCTTGCGCCGGGCAAGCGTTTTTTCGCGCCTCGCGCAAGGTCTCCCCTTACGAGCCCGCCCCTGTTTCCTGTTT
Source organism: uncultured Oscillospiraceae bacterium (assembly GCA_964642795.1). Classification (GTDB taxonomy): domain Bacteria; phylum Bacillota; class Clostridia; order Christensenellales; family CAG-138; genus JAVVVD01. Next base: position 14,740 of record CAZXRQ010000041.1, read on the forward strand.
TGTTCATACCTCCTGCTTTCCTGTACAAAAACGCGCCCGTACCGGGCGCGCCGCACATGCCTGTTCCGGCCGGCAAAGCCAAAAATCGAAAAAAGCGGGCGCTGCCGTCCGCTTTTCCCATCATGAACAGCATAGCGCAGGGCACGCGCACCTTCAATGCGCGGTTTTGCGGCGGCAAAACGGCGTACTTATTCCCGGTTTGCAGGGCGATAGGATATATGGTATACTGAATCGGTTTCAAGTAAAATGCGAAAAATAAAAGCAAGGAGTGATACAGGTTTGGGTTTTTTAAGCTTTCTCGGTGAGCTTGGCGGCGACCTGTTCGGCAACGCAGCCAATTTCACATGGCAGATGCTGCTAATGATCGTCATCGGCTGCACACTCATATACTTGGCAATAAAAAAGGATATGGAGCCTGCGCTGCTGCTGCCTATGGGGTTTGGCGCGGTGCTGGTAAATCTACCGTTCGTCAATACCGAAGCAATAGAAACGCTGTTCAATGCCGGCATATCCACGGAGCTGTTCCCGCTGCTGCTGTTTATCGGCATAGGCGCGATGATAGACTTCGGGCCGCTGCTCTCCAACCCCAAGATGATGCTGTTTGGCGCGGCGGCGCAGTTTGGAATATTCTTCACGTTTTCGCTGGCCGTGCTGGTTGGCTTTGATATTAACAATGCCGCAAGCATATCCATAATAGGCGCGGCGGACGGCCCCACCAGCATATATGTTGCAAACGTGCTAAATTCGGACTATCAAGGCCCCATAATGGTGGCGGCATACTCATATATGGCGCTGGTGCCAATAATCCAGCCGCCGGTGATACGCATGTGCACCACCAAGCACGAGCGGCTGATACGTATGCCGTACCATCCGGCCAACGTTTCCGGCACAACGCGCATACTGTTCCCTATATTCGTAACCCTTATCGCCGGCACGATAGCCCCCAAGTCGGCGGAGCTGATAGGCTTTTTGATGTTCGGCAACCTAATACGCGAGTGCGGCGTGCTGGGCAGCCTGTCCGAGACCGCGCAAAAGGAGCTTGCAAACCTTGTTACGCTGCTGCTCGGCCTTACCGTGGCGTTCAAGATGCAGGCCGAATTGTTCGTAACGATGGAGACGCTGGTGATAATCGGCCTTGGGCTGGTCGCCTTCATATTCGATACGATAGGCGGCGTGATGTTTGCAAAGCTGCTCAACCTGTTCTCCAAGAACAAGATCAACCCCATGATAGGCGCGGCGGGCATATCGGCGTTCCCGATGAGCTCGCGCGTAGTGCACAAGATGGGCATCAAGGAGGATCCGTACAACTTCCTGCTGATGCACGCAGCCGGCGCGAACGTATCCGGGCAGATAGCCTCGGTCATCGCGGGCGGCATGATACTCTCCCTTATCGGGAACATGGGTTAAGGAGGTGTGCTGCATGAGTTCGATCATCACAGCCTTGGAAATGTCTTTTTCGTGGAACGTACCCGGCTTCGTCTCCACGCTGCCCGTGATGCTTAAGGGGCTGCTCGGCATATTCGCCGTGATACTGGTGATATGGCTGTTTATCGCCATACTCAGCAGGATCACCGGCAAAAAGAAATAGGACGCGCCCGGACGCCGGGCTAACCTAAGGAAAGCGAATATAATGATATGATGCCTTACATTTTCACCGCGATCATCGGTTATCTGCTGGGATGCTCCAACATGGCGTATTATCTCTCCCGCTACAAGGGCGTGGATCTGCGCGCGCTGGGCAGCAAAAACCTGGGTACCAGCAACACCCTTATGATAATGGGCTGGAAGCGCGCCGCGATCGTATTTCTGCACGACGCGGGCAAGGCCGCAGCGGCGGTATTGCTTACAAAGTACCTGCTGTTCCCCGGCGTTGAGCTTATTGGCTACGTCGCGGGCGTTGCGGCGGTGCTTGGACACATATTCCCGTTCTACCTCAAATTCAAGGGCGGCAAGGGCTATGCGTCCTTCCTGGGCATGACGCTGGCGCTCAACTGGCAGTTTGGGCTTATACTGCTTGCGGCCGTGGCGGTGATAGTGCTGATAACTGACTACATCGTGGCCGGCACGGTAATGAGCGTGCTGGCGTTCCCGGCGTTCACCGGCATAGTCACGCTGGACTGGCGGCCCGTGGCGATAATCTGCGTCGCCACCGCCGTAATACTTGTAATGCACCGTGAAAACTATGTGCGCATATTCAACAAGACCGAATCCCGCGTGCGCAAGGTGATATTTGCTAAAAAGCAACCGGTTTAACGCCCCGCTGTCAGGAGGTGCGACATGGATAAGAGCAAACTCACAAACATACTGTTTCTGCTTGGCACGATAGCGCTGCTCGCCGTATTGTTCATATTCTTCATGCCGCACAGGCTGAATTCGCTGGTGCTGGAGTCCGGTGAGCCGGAGCTTACCGGCGCGATCATAACCGTAACCCAGCCCGGCGGTGAATCCCTCTCCTTCACGCTGGAGTCGCTGGACGAGGATACCCGTCAAAACGCGCTCGGCGCCATCTGGGAATACCTCGGCGCTACCAAGGGTTCCTTCCGCGGGCGATATACCGCCATAACCGTGACCGATCCGCTGTACAGCGTACATCTCATCTCCCCGGCGCCCGCCACAGCGGACGAGCCCGTCCTTATGAGCTTTTCGCTCATGGAGGGTTCCGCCCTGTTCTATGTCCACGACGCGCAGACCGGCGGACACAAATACAGCGTAAGCCACGCCGGAGCAGATCGGCTTATCGCGCTTCTTGAAACCATTGTGGAGACCGTGCCCGGGGCATAAACGCCCGCATATATCCGCACTATTTAGGTCTTGCATTTTTTTGCGCCGTACTGTATCATACTATGGTGCGTAAAAGCGTCAGCGCACAAGAATGGCCAAGCCGGTGGCCGCACGACTGGAAATCCAATATGAGTGATCGGGAATCGCGCATATTGTCCGGAAAAAACCGAATAAAAAACGTGGAGAGATGGCTGAGCTGGTCGAAGGCGCACGACTGGAAATCGTGTAT
>CAZXRQ010000042.1:0-17065 GCA_964642795.1 uncultured Oscillospiraceae bacterium
TTTTCCTTCCGGTCTGACGCGCGGGTCGCCAGACCGGATTTAACATTAAGGGCTTCGGCCCTTAATAATCCCGGGGTTTATCGACAGTCTCAAGGGCTTATACGCCCTTTATGCCGTCATGCTGCGCGCTTTGTTTTTTTGCGCGGGCGGTAAGCAGCAGCGAAAGCGGGATTATCAGCGTAAGCGCGAGCTTTGCCAGTATCGACCAGGCCGCATATTTTTCCCACACCAGCGGCAGCAGCTTATCGCATAGCGAGAGCAGCGCCGCGCAGGCAAGCATAAGTACTATATTGCGCTTCGTGAACAGCCCGCGCAGGGATTTTTCCGGGTAAAGCAGCTTGAATACAAGTATGGCTGCGCCCAGTACAAGCAGCAGGTTGAGCAGCACGGTAAGCAGCGCCGGTGCAACGCCTGACCATAGTGCGCCCAGCAGCAGTATCAGCGCCCTGCCTGCACACCACAGCGGCAAAAGCAGCGCTATGCGCAGGGTGGCGGGAAGCGCGCAAATGCGCGCACGTATACGGTCGCGCAGGCGCGGGGGACGCCTCTTTTCGTCTGAGGAGGCATAAACGGCGTAAGTCTGCACCTCGGAGAATGCGGCGGCGGAAGCGGTAAGCTCGCCCGGCGTGCTGAAAAGTGAGCCCAGCGCAAGCGCGGACGCAGCAAGCACGCCCACGACGGCCGCGGCCGTACGTTTGACCAGCTTGTCCGCAGTCCGCTTTGCAGACGTTTTGACAGCTGCGTGCTTCAAAGCCGACTCGACAGCACGCTCATGGAAATATTGAAAAACACCAGTATGGAGCATGCGTCGGTTATGGTGGTTATCATGGGGGACGCCATCAGCGCAGGGTCGATCTTCAATTTTCTGGCAAGCATGGGCAGTATGCAGCCCATGGATTTAGCTATACACACGGTTGCCATAAGCGAAATACTTACAACAAGCGCAACCTGCAGATCATGATACTGGATGAGTATCCTTGCAAAATTAAGGATCGACAGCGCCGCGCCGCACAACAGTGCCACGCGGATCTCCTTAAACCATACCTTAAAGAAATCCGAAAGCTCGATTTCGTCCAACGCCATACCGCGGATTATCATTGTGGAGGCCTGGCTGCCGCTGTTGCCGCCGGTGTCCATCAGCATGGGTATGAACGATACAAGCAGCGGTATTGCGGATATTGCGGCCTCGTAGCTTTCCAGCAGCGCGCCGGTGGCCATGGCGGAGATCATTAGCACCGAAAGCCAAACGATACGGTTTTTTGCAAGCGTGATAACAGGGGTTTTGAGGTAGGTGTTCTCACTGGGCGCCATACCGGCCATCTTTTCGAAGTCCTCGGTATTGGCTTCCTGCAAAGCGTCCATCGCGTCGTCAATCGTGATTATACCTACCAGACGGTGCTCGTTGTCCACCACGGGCATCGCTATAAGGTCGTATTTGTTGAAGGTTTTGGCGATTTCATCCCTGTCGTCCAGCGTGTTTGCACAGATAACATGGGTATCCATAAGCTCATCGATTATTGCGTCGGGATTTGCAAGCAGCATATCCTGTACGTCAACCTCGCCGATAAGCTTGCGGTCAGGGGATATCACATAGCCGGTGTACAGTGTTTCCTTTTTCTTTCCGGTAACGCGTATTACTTCAAACGCCTGCTTCACGGTGAGCGTGCGCTTGAAGTATACGTATTCGGTGGTCATCATGCTTCCGGCGGAGTCATCCGGATAGTTGAGGTACTGGTTTATCAGCGTGCGGTTTTCCTTGGAGGAGTTTTTAAGCACCCTCCTGACAACGTTAGCCGGCATCTCCTCTACCATGTCGACATAATCGTCCATGTACATATCGTCCAGTATGTACGCAAGCTCGGTATCGGTTATGGCTTCGATTATTATCTGCTGCGCGTCGCTTTCCATGTACGAAAAGACCTCCGCGGCCATTTCCTTTGGCAGCAGACGGAACAGACGCAGCGCCCGTTCGGGGTCGTCAATGTCCTCGAACAGGTCTGCAATATCGACTTCATTCATCTCGGCGACGGTACGTTTAACTTCGGAGTATCTCTTCTGCTCAAGAAGCCCCAGTATGCGATCGGTCATATCGGTCGTCTCCTCTCTATGGGCGGCGGCCGTAAAGCGCGGACGCCGCGTGATTTTTGTTTATGGTGTTCGTACTCGGATAGGGCCCGGCGTCCATAACGCTTATCTCCTTTCGGTTTTGTGCGGCAGAGGCAAACCTCTAACCTTGTATATTTTACTACCGCAAAATGGCTTTGTAAATAAAAAATACCGCGAAGGCACGTGCGCCGCCGCGGTATCTGCTTTGGTTAATTTAGGCTTTTTTCGTCTTGAACAAATCCGGCGCTTCCTCCTTAGCGATCTCCGTCAGCTCCTTGTCGGATATGTTTGTATCTCGGCCGTTTGCGTACAGCGCATCAACGCGCGCCTTTATCTTTTGTACCGTTTCGCAGTGCTTGTCCAGCGCCGCGTCCCCAGTCAGACGCAGATGGGCGTTGAGCCAATGGGTTATGCCGGCAACGCCGCTATGCTCGCCTATGACTACATGCGGGGGGCGGTTGAGTATTTTGCCGGTATCGAATATGTTGTAGATCTCCTCGTCCTTGAGCATACCGTCGGCGTGTATGCCGGCGCGGGTGGAGTTGAAGCAGGCGCCCACGAACGGCGTGCGCTCGGGTATATCGGTGTTCAGCTCGTGCTCAAAGTAGTCTGCGATCTCGGTTATCGCGGTAAGATCCATGCCGTCGGTGCGGCCGGTGAGCTGGCAGTATTCTATTACCATAGCTTCCAGCGGGCAGTTGCCTGTGCGCTCGCCTATACCCAGCATGGAGCAGTTGACGGCGCTTGCGCCGTACAGCCATGCGGTGGCGGCGTTGGTGACCACCTTGTAGAAATCGTTATGACCGTGCCACTCCAGCAGTTCGCAGGGTACGCCGGAATAGAAGCGCAGGCCGTACACTATGCCGGGCACGCTTCTGGGGAGCGATGCGCCGGGGTAGGTGACGCCATAGCCCATGGTATCGCACATACGGATCTTGATGGGGATGTGGCTCTCCTCCATAAGCCGCATAAGCTCGTTGGTGAACGGCAGCACGAAGCCGTAAAAATCCGCGCGCGTAATATCCTCAAAATGGCAGCGAGGGCGTATGCCATAGCTGAGCGCATCCTTCACCACACCAAGGTATTTATCCATTGCCTGCTTACGCGTAAGGCCCATTTTATTGAATATGTGGTAGTCGGAGCAGGATACCAGCAGGCCGGTTTCCTCCACGCGGGCTTCCTTTACCAGCTTGAAATCGTTGGCGTCGGCGCGTATCCAGGTGGTTATCTCGGGGTATTTCAGGCCGAGGTCCTGGCAGCGCGAAAGCGCCTCGCGGTCCTTATCGGTATATATGAAAAACTCGCTTTGCCGTATCACGCCCTTGTAGCCGCCCAGACGCGACATCAGCTTGAACAGATGCACTGTCTGGTCTGCTGAAAAGGGTGTTCTGGACTGCTGACCGTCACGAAACGTAGTATCGGTTATCCATATGGAATCCGGGAAGTACATAGGCACCTGCCTGTGATTGAAGCGTATGCGCGGCACCGAATCGTATGGGTAGCAGTCGCGGAAAAGCTCCGGCTGCTTTACATCGTGCAGCTCATAATCATAATCGTTTTCTTGAAGCAGGTTTGTACGTCCGTACTGCAAACGCATTTTTAATTCCTCCGTAGCGGTGTTTTTCCAGGCTTTCTGCCCTTGCGGGACATTATAACACGGAATTGTATTCTTGTATACATGTATACAAGAAAAAGCTATATGTTTTATTTGTGCAGAAACACCACGCGTTCGACTTAAAAAATTAAAATATATAATTTGCACTTGACAAGACGCACAGTTAAATATAATATATAACCCAATTACAAACCAACGCAAAACAGTGGAAAGGGAAACACACGATGGCAATGCTGCTCAACTTAAACGCATACGCCGCCATAGCTGCCGATCAGGCTGCTGTTTCCGTACGCTGCGCGCTGGCTCTGCTGGGGCTTATTCTGCTTACCCTCGTACTTGTACAGGCCGTATCCATTATTTTGGCCGTACTGGTAATTAGCGTAGTCATTATTATACGCACGGGGAATACGGAGTAGGCGCTTGGCAAATCATATATGATTGTAAAAGCGATCCCGCTCCGGGATCGCTTTTCAATATATTAAATCAATTTCGTAAGGAGAAAACAAACAATGAAAAAGGTACTCAGCTTTGTAATGGTGATACTCATGGTAGCTGTATGTTTCGCCGGCTGCGGCGAGACGCCTGCTGCGGATGACACCGCTGCGGAAACCGGCGATACTGCGGCCGCTTCCGGCGATACCATCAAGGTAGGCCTGCTCGGCCCCCACACCGGTGATTACGCCGTGTACGGTCTGGCCGTGCGCAACGGCGCACAGCTCTACTTCGATCAGGTCAATGCTGCCGGCGGCATCAACGGCAAGCTGATCGAGACCGTTGTCTACGATAATAAGGGCGACTCCACCGAAGCTATCACCGCGTTCACCCGCATGGTAGACGAGGGCATCACCGCGCTGGTAGGCGACGTGCTCACCGGCAACACCATCGCCGTGGTAGGCGAGGCGTATCCCATCAACATGCCCATGATAACCGCATCCGCCACCGCGGCCGCAGTTACCTATGACGAAGAATCCGATACGCTGTTTACCAACGTATTCCGCACCTGCTTCATAGATCCGTTCCAGGGCGAGAAGATGGCCGAATACGCGGCAGAAACACTGGGTGCTGCCACCGCAGCCGTTATCTACGAGACGGGCAACGATTATTCCGTTGGCTTGGCCGATGCTTTCACGGCTAAGTGTGCCGAGATGGGCGTGGAAGTTGTTTCGCAGGAAGGCTATGCCACCGGCGATGTGGACTTCAAGTCCCAGCTGACCAATATGCTCGCAAAGAACCCCGACGTAGTTTTCTGCCCCAACTATTATCAGGACGTCGGCATGATCATCACCCAGGCCCGTGAGATCGGCCTTACGGTACCCTTCCTGGGCGGCGACGGCTGGAACGGCGTTCCCGAATATGCCTCCGCCGAAGACCTCGAAGGCAGCTTCTACTGCTCCGCTTACGCTCCGGGTTCCACCGAGGCCGTGCAGGCGTTTGAAGCAGCCTATACCGAAGCCTACGGCGCGGATACGCTGAATATGTTTGCGGCTACCGCTTACGACGCCGCCATGATAATGACCGCTGCGCTCACCAAGGCCGAGGAGACCGGCGAACAGCCCGGCAGCGACGCTTATAAGCAGGCCGTTATTGACGCCATCGTATCTGAAGGCGCAAGTGTTGTTGGTATCACCAGCGAAGGCGGCTATACCTTCGACGAGTACAACAATCCCATAAAGGACGCCGTTATAATGACCATCACCGGCGGTGAGGCGGTCTTTAAGGAGATATTCTAACACTGCGGCAGCCTGAACGGCTTACTGTATTGCAATTCATGCGGGGGCGGCAAGCCGTTCCCGCATGATATCGGGAAAGCATGGAGCGGTTCACGGCACGCCCAATCTATTTAGAAAGGTTGCTCAAACTTATGTCCGTGTTTTCTATAATCCTGCGACAGCTGATCAACGGGCTGCAATCAGGCTCCATATATGCGCTGGTTGCACTCGGTTACAGCATGGTTTACGGCATAATATCTCTGCTCAACTTCGCGCACGGTGATATCATCATGGTGGGCGCATATATAAGCTGGATAATGATGGCGCGTTTTGCGCTTAACCCTGTGTTTGCTGTTTTAGCGGCCGTACTTGGATGCACGCTGTTAGGCGTTACCATCGAAAAGGTAGCCTACACCCCGCTTCGCAAGTCGCCGCGTATTTCTTTGCTTATAACCGCAATAGGAATATCCTTCCTTTTAGAAAATGTGGCGCAGATGGTGTTTGGCGCGAACGCGCAGGTCATCCCGCCATTTTTTACGCTTAAATCCCCCGTGATAGGCGGTGTGGAAATACCCGGTACGGCAATAGTCACGCTCATTACAGCGGCGGCATCCATGGTGGCTTTGACGCTGCTTGTGCAGCGCACCAAGATGGGTAAGGCGATGCGCGCAGTCAGTGAGGATACCGGCGCTGCCCAGCTTATGGGCATCAACATAAACCGTACTATATCCTTTACATTTGCAATAGGCAGCGCGCTTGCAGGCATTGGCAGCGTGCTGTATTGCAGCGCATACAATCAGGCCACCGCTACCATGGGTTCCATGCTGGGCTTGAAGGCGTTCGTCGCGGCTGTGCTGGGCGGCATAGGCTCCATCCCCGGCGCCGTGATAGGCGGCTTCGCCATAGGCATAGCGGAGGCGATGGTCAGCGCCGCGGGCCTTTCGGTCTGGAAGGACGGCGTGGTGTTCGCAATACTTATAATCGTGCTGCTGGTCAAGCCCACGGGTATACTGGGCCGGCCCATGCACGAAAAGGTTTAAGGGGGTGGGTGCAATGAGAAGCAAGCCGTTTTCCCTGCCCGTGTGGGCAAGCTACCTCCTCAATGCCGCGCTGTTTGCGTTGTTCCTGCTTGTGGGGACTACGCTTATAAACAACGGCACGGTATCCACCTATTACTCCAAGGTCATAATGCTTATCGGCATCAACATAATACTTGCAGTTTCACTAAATATGGCCACGGGCTATCTGGGCCAGCTGCCGCTGGGCCATGCGGGCTTTATGGCGGTGGGCGCTTATGCTTCCGCTATATTCATGACACGCACCGGTTTGGATCCCTCCATATCCTTCCCCATAGGCATACTGCTTGCGGGCATAGTGGCCGCGATATTCGGTATACTCATAGGCATACCGGCGCTTAGGCTTACGGGCGACTATCTTGCAATAATCACGCTGGGCTTCGGCGAGATAATTCGCGTGGTGCTGCTCAACATAGACAGCGTGCTGGGCTTTAAGCTGACCTACGGCGCGGCGAGCCTTAAGTCCATACCCAAGACCACCACGTTCTTGAATGCGTTTTTGTGCGTGGGCATCACCTGCTTTGTGATACATACCATCATGAAGTCCCGCCATGGCCGCGCAATACTCTCCATCCGTGAAAATGAGATCGCGGCAGACGCCTGCGGCATAAACATGACCTACTACAAGACGCTGGGCTTTACGGTATCGGCGTTTTTCGCCGGAGTGGCCGGCGCACTGTACGCAAGCTACTTGGGCATACTCAGTCCCTCAAGCTTTGGCTTTATGAAATCCATAGAAATACTGGTAATGGTGGTGCTGGGCGGCATGGGCTCTATGGTTGGCTCCGTGCTGGCGGCAACGGTGCTTACCGCCGTGCCGGAGGTGCTGCGCGCATTCTCAGACTACCGTATGATAGTATACTCGCTGCTGTTGATACTGGTGATGATCTTCAAGCCCTCGGGACTTATGGGTATGTACGATTTTTCGCTTAAACGCATTATCGAGCGCATAGCGAACGGCAAGCCTCGCAAACAAAACGTGAAGGAGGCGGAAAACGATGGATAAGCTCATACCGCTTCCCAGCTTGGGACTGGTACCCGAGCGCGACTATGATAAGCGCCCCATACTGGACATACATCATTTGGGGATAGACTTTGGCGGATTGCACGCTGTGGACGACTTCAACCTTGTTATTGGCCGTACCGAGATAGCCGGACTGATAGGCCCAAACGGTGCGGGCAAGACCACGGTGTTCAACCTGCTTACCAATGTGTATAACCCGACGCGCGGCGTTATACTGCTGGACGGCGTGGACATACGCGGGAAAAAGACCTATCAGCTGGTAAAGATGGGCGTTGCCCGTACGTTCCAGAACATACGTCTTTTTAAGGATCTAACCGTCGAGGACAACGTGCGAATAGGACTGCATAACGAGTCCGACTATACGCTTGCGGAATCCGTACTGCGTATGCCGCGCTACTGGAAACAGGAAAAACGCGCGCACGAGCGGGTTCTGGAGCTGTTGAGCATATTCGATATGCAGAACACGGCGGATTGGAAATCCGGCAGCCTGCCTTACGGCGCGCAGCGCCGGCTGGAGATAGTCCGTGCGCTGGCAACCGATCCCAAGCTGCTGCTGCTGGACGAGCCTGCCGCCGGCATGAACCCGTCCGAGACCGCCGAGCTTATGGATAACATACGCAAGATACGCGATATGTTTGGCATAGCCATAATCCTCATAGAGCATGATATGAACCTGGTAATGGGCATATGCGAGGGCATAGCCGTGTTGAATAACGGCAGGATAATCGCTAAAGGCTCGCCCGAGGAGATACAGAGAAACCCCGACGTTATCGAGGCGTATCTTGGCAAGCAGGAAACGGAAAAGGAGGGCTGAGCCATGCTTGAAGTCAACAACATCCATGTTTACTATGGCAACATACACGCGCTTAAGGACGTTTCCTTCCGTGTTGACGAGGGCGAGATAGTCACCCTTATAGGCGCAAACGGCGCGGGTAAAACCACTACCATGCATACTATGTCCGGCCTTATCAAGCCTAAAAGCGGCCACGTAAAGCTGAAAGGGCGCGATATAACCGCGACCACGCCGCAGCAGCGCGTGAAGCTGGGCATGAGCCAGGCGCCGGAGGGGCGCAGGATATTCCCTCACCTTACCGTGCTGGAAAACCTTGAGATGGGTGCATACCTCAGAAACGACAAGCAGGGTATAAAGGACGACATCGAAAGCGTATATAGCCATTTCCCCGTGCTGAAGGAGCGCACGAAGCAGCCCGCGGGCACGCTGTCCGGCGGCGAGCAGCAGATGCTTGCGATGGGCCGGGCGCTTATGAGCAGGCCGTCCATACTGCTGCTGGACGAGCCCAGCATGGGTCTGTCGCCGCTGCTGGTGCAGGAGATATTCGATATAATCACCGAGATAAACTCGACCGGTACTACAATATTGCTGGTGGAGCAGAACGCAAGCATGGCACTGCGCATAGCTAACCGCGCGTATGTGCTGGAGACGGGCAGGATCGTTCTTTCCGGCACGGGCGCGGAGCTAAGCGCAAGCCCGGAGATCAAAAAAGCGTATCTGGGCGGCTGACGCAGGCCGCGCGGATATCATATTCAGGAAAAAATGCACCTTTCCGCCTTCGGAAGGTGCATTTTTTCCTGTTTTTGCGGGCAGGCATGGAAGCATCTACCAAATAAACGGTATAAGCCTGTATTTGACCTTGGCCATGTATTCCTTGTACCCGGCCAACCCCTCCTCAAGCACCTTTTCCTCGTTGAGTATGCGCAGCGCGAGTACCGGAATGAAGCCAAGGAATACGATGAACGATATGGGTGAACCAAGCACGAGCGGCATACTTAAAAACAGCAGCAGCGCCGCCGCGTACATCGGATGGCGCACTATCCCGTAAAGACCCGTATCCACCACCTTTTGATTCTGCTGGATCTCCACCGTGCGGGACAGATATGCGTTTTCACGCATGACCCCTGCCCATAGTCCGTAGCCTGCAAGCAGGAACAGCAAAAGCCGGTGACCGCCACACCGGACATGAGCTTGATAACGGCGCTTGCCAGGAGCTGCCTGCGTTCCATAACAAACCTCTTTTAGTTTGGAATGATTAACCTGCTGCGCGTTTATGTGATGCTGCGCCGTGCGGATTTAGTCCCGCGCTTATCGTCATACATGGATTCGTCCGCGATGCGAATAAGCCGCTTTGCGCTATCCAGATCCGTACAGTCGCCGCTTGCTACGCCTATCCCGACCGACAGTGCGTACGGGTTACACCCGCTTGCGTTTATACTGTCCAGTTTGTCGTCAATAAAGCGACTGATCCGCTGGATGTCATCGCCGGACAGATCCTTTCCCACGATAAGGAATTCGTCCCCGCCAAATCTGCAGAGGAAGGTCTTCTTTGAAGCCCTGTCACACGACAGCTTAAGCGTGTCGGCTACGTTGAGCAGCGCATGATCCCCGGCGAGATGGCCGAATTTGTCGTTTATCTGCTTGAAGCTGTTTATGTCTATCATAATTACGGAGAGTCTTATCACAGAACGGTTTTGTATGCTGCCAAGGATATACTTATCCAAACCGCTGCGGTTGTTGAGCCCGGTAAGCGTGTCGGTTGCGATCTGATTGTTTTGCTCAACCAGGAAAAAGGCGATGATGGAAACGGTTATACCGACCTGCGTGGAGGTGACGCCATAGAATAGCATCTGAAGGATACCCGCCACCACCGGAGCAATTATGAAATACAGCAGCGGAGCAAACTCGCGCCGCTTGGATTTGTTCGTTTCGCGCAGCATGGTCAGCGCCGTAAGCAAGGTGGAGTACAATAGATACAGCCATGTGATAGCCCAGTGCAGGTATACGCCGGCATTTCGCACATACCGATCGGATTCGTCAATGGTGAACAGTATGCGCGTAAACGGGTTGGAGAGGGCCACGGCGGTAAAGGCCAACAGCGGTATTGCCAGCAGCCATATTTTATTTTGGTTCGTCCGGGTGATCCTTCCAATGCACAATTCCACATACAGTGCCCAGAGGAAGCAGATTACCGCGAGCATTTCGAAAAAAAGCAGATTGCTTATCTGCAATACTGCGCGCGCGCCGGTAAAAAACTGCCCGCGGCATATTCCGGCGACCATGTCCGCAAGGCACAGGATCATCGTTGCCCACAGCAGCCTGTTGAAAACGATTTTTTGTGTGGATAAATTGTTGCGCTGCCTTCGCATCTGCTCCTTAAGCAACAGCATCAAAACTATGCAGATGGAGTTTATTTCGATGTAGTAAACTGCGCTCATATAATACCTCTAAAAGCCGTCGGAAGCATAGCGCCGTGAGGACGATAAAGCGCTGTATGCCGCTTCGGCCGGGCGCGTCGAGCATCGCCCCGTATACTTGAACCATTCTATCACATTTAAAGCGCGCTTGTACAGAAAGGCGCTGCAGGCTTTTTGTGAAGGACGCTGAAGGGCATAATTGAGCCGGCAAAAAACGCCGAACGTCGAATATAGTATTGTAGGTTGGGACTGTCTTAGTTCATATCGTCGATATTATGAAAAATTGAGCCGTTTTTTGTTTGGCCTTTGACCTCATACATTGCAGCGTCTGCGGCGCTGAACATAGCGTTATAGTCTACATGCACCTTGTCCGTTATGATTACGCCGATGCTGCATGTGGCGTGCAGCGCGACGTTTTCCCCCGAAACCTCAAGCAGCGAGCGCTGAAGTCCGGCCAGGCGGCGGCGTATCTCATTTGGACCGGGCGCTCCAGCCAGCATCACGCCGAATTCGTCGCCTCCCACTCGGCCCTTTATGTCGCTTTGGCGGAATGTGCCGTTTATCAGCTCTCCCATGGCGTGCAGCAGAAGATCGCCGTTATGGTGGCCATAGGTGTCGTTGATGGCCTTGAAATCATCTATGTCTATTATCATCAGCGCGCAACGCTCGTCTTTTCGGCGCAGATCGAGATAGGCCCTGCACTGCGCCTCAAAAGAGGCCTTGTTTAAAAGCCCGGTAAGCTGGTCCGTCACGCTTAGCCGCTTGAACTCCATGCGTGCGCGGTAGTCACGCTGGCGCAGGCGGTTGGTGGTGTTCATTACAATAAGAGAAAACAGCAGCGACGCTATGGAATTGAATATATCCTGCTGGGCGCAGGAGGTGGTTTTAAATTTGACCACAAGGAGGAGGAACAGCGCTTCGCTTAACGCATAAATTATAAGCAGCACGCGGGGACGCTGGATAAGCGTAACTGGCATGAGCATAAAGCACAGCGTTACGTATATCTGCGGCGTGTCGGGGTACGGAAACACGCTTATGGCTATAAAAACTAAAAGCAAAGCCACAAAAAGCGATGCCGAGGCGATATCGACTACAATGCAGGGAACTGAGAATTTAGTAAATTTGCAAATGCCGGCAAATATAACAAACGAAAGCAGAATGGGAGGGAGCAGCCAGTATTCCCGGGTGATGCTCCAGCTGCGGATGATGAATGGCGCGATCAGGAACAATACAAAACACAGCATCAGTCCACATAGACATGCTATGAAAATGGTAGATAGATTTTCACGTGCGATGGCCTCGCGGTCATCGCGGAAGTAGTCCTCTCCATTGGGAGGCGACATAAAGTCAAATAATTTGCGCATGAATTCTCTCCGGACACGAACCATTATACAATAACTGCTTAAATTATACACTATTTCTAACGGGCTTGACAATGCCCCAATATTTTTTCCAGCGCAAGCTCGTAGCCTAGCGTACCCTTGCCGGTTATAACATCGAAGCAGACCTCGGCGGTTACGCTGTGCGCTCTGAACGGCTCGCGGGCATAGATATCGCTTATATGCACCTCTACCACGGGTAAGCCGCTTGCGGCTATGGCATCCCTGAGCGCATAGGAATAGTGTGCAAGTGCGCCGGGATTAAGCACGACGCCAGCACAGCCCCCCATTGCCGCTTGCAGCCGGTCTATCAGCGCGCCCTCGTGGTTTGATTGGAAGCATTCCAGCTCACAGCCTGCCTCGCGGCAGAGTGCGGCACAGCGCGCTTCGATATCCGCAAGCGTTTCAGAGCCGTATATATCCGGCTCGCGTATGCCGGTAAGGTTAAGGTTGGGCCCGTTCATCAAAAGCAGCTTCACGGCTTGCCTCACATTCATACAGGATGGTAAAATCATAATATCACTTTGGTAAGGAGCATTGCAACATGAAGCACTACGCTTTGCTTGGCGATCCTGTGGAGCACAGCCTTTCGCCTGATATATACACCCGGCTGTTTGAGCGTTTCGGCGTGCAGGCGGATTTTTCGCTGCGCCGTGTGCCGCGGGGCGAGCTTTCGTCCCTGGCATGGGAAGGACTTTCGGGATTTGCCTGCACCATGCCGCACAAGCAGGATATAATGCGGCACCTTGATGAAATATCTCCCGAAGCCCGGCGCGCAGGCAGCGTGAACATAGTGCGGGTAAACGGTGACAGGATGGCAGGTTATTCCACGGACGGCGCTGGCGCGCTGCGTGCGTTAGCCGACGCCGGTGTACGGATATCCGGCGCGCGGACGCTTGTACTGGGAACGGGCGGCGCGGCGCGCGCGGCTATATGCGCCCTGTCGGACGCGGGCGCAGCCGTGACCGTGACCGGCCGCAACAGGGCTGCGTTGGCGGCGCTTTCGCAGGAATTGAACGTTGATGCGCATATCTGGCCGGCAAAAGTCAACGCGGACATATTTGTAAATGCGACGCCGCTGGGAATGCAAGGCGGCGCGGAATTCGGCGCTTTGGATTTTGTAGGCGAGCTGCCAGCTCAGGCGGCGGTGTTGGATATGGTATATGCCCCGCGGGAAACCGCGCTGCTTGCGCACGCAAAGGCATATGGGCTTACGGCCGTGCCGGGGCTGGAGATGCTCAGGCAGCAGGCGGCGCTCGCGTTTTTTATTTGGACGGGGATTCGGGTGGATGCAAAGGATATAAGCGTGTGACCGGGCCTGCGCGGCGCGCGTAAACCGCATGCGGTTTACGCGGCTATGCCGCTTGGCGCGCTTTGCGCGCCGCGCGCCGCGCAGCCCGGCATGTCCTTTGCGTCCGGCTTTTATTCCGTAAAAACAAAAAAAGCGCGCACAGCGCGCCAACACATCACCGCAGGCTCAGTCGGTTATATCGAACTTTACATCGCCGGGCAGCACAAGCCCGAGCTTCTCGCGTGCGTACTGCAGCTTGAACTCATCCGTCTGCGCGTATTCTATCATGTACTCAAGGCGCTGCTCCTCATTTTGAAGCGCTGTATATTCGTCGGTAAGCGCCTGCACCTCGGCATTTATGTCGTTTAGCTTCTGCTCCTGCGAGTACAGCGCGGCGGCTGCTGCGCATATGCACAGCAGGCAGCATATCACTATGAACCTGAGCTTGAAACGAGCGGTTTTTTTTGAGGCCTGTTTTGCCAAAGCTCCACCCCCGCAAGGTCAACAAACCGCGGGCGACTTCCGGCCCGCAAAATATACTTATTTAATATACTTATATAACATAACGGTTGTGTTGGCAAGCCTTTTTTGAAAGCCAGCTGCGCAACAGCACGGAGACCGTGCGCTGCTGGGCAAATATGCCTATAAAACATGCGATAACGGCGTACAGCCTCAGAACTCCGCCGTTTAACCAAACCAGCGTCGCAGCGGCGAACGCGCCGGAAACTGCATAAAACAGCACGTCCAGCGTCGCGTGATACAGCCTTGCGCGGCAGATCATGTTTAGCGGCCGCAGCAGATCGAACAGTATACCGATGGCCACGCCGCACCATAGCATACCGAGAAAAACGGTAAGCTCACTCATCAGCGGAACAGTCTGCCCAGCAGTGAGCCGCGCTCGGATGGCTCCGAATATTCCAGCGCGGCAATTTCGCCTTCCAGCACTACGCCGCCGTCATCCAGGTTCAGCTTTGTGATGTGGAGCTGTTCGCCCTCGATATGCAGCTCCCCGGTTTCCGTAAGCAGCAGTATGTCCTGCTCGTTAAAGCTGATAACGTCGCGCACGCCCGAAATGCTCATCAGCCTGCGGTCGTCCATGTGTACCGAGTGCGGGCGCATCCTCAGTCCGGCGCCCTCAATACGTGATTCGTTCATGCTGTCACCTCCTGTATAGTCTATTGTGACAAAACCGTTAATTATGACTAAGCTGACATTATACATTATTGACAATAACGAACTTCGAGGGGTATATTATGGTAAATGATAGGTACTGTAGAACGCGATTAGAATTAAAATCAAGTTATTACTGCTCTGAGGTTTATCTTTTTGACAATCAGGCATAATCATTACAGTAAGTCCATTTGATTTATGAATTTAAACAAATGCCGTTAATCAGTTTAATATAATCATATTGCGCTATTTGTGCGCAGAAAAGGAGTATACCGTGGTCGAGTACGAAGTTTCACGGGAGCAGATGGCTGATAAAAGCCTGACGGATCTCAGGGAGATAGCAAAGATGATGGGGCTAAAATCCATCACAAAGTATCGGAAGGATGAGCTGATAGATCTCATCATGAATGGGGGAGCAAAGTCTGCAGTGAAGGCCGCGGCGGAGCAGGCGGAGGTGCCGAACCAGCCCGAACCTGCGGAAGCGCCCGCGGAGCAGCAGACTCCTGCGGCGGCGCCGGCAGACGAAGCAAGCATCCCGCCGCAAATGCGCAGCGGCGAGGTTTCGGAGCGGCAGGACCAGTATCGCCGCGCCTATAAGCGCGATAGCTATACGCCGGCGCCCGCTTACAGCAACAGCAACAGCAATCGCAGACAGTACGACCGCAACGCATATCCCCAGCAGCGGTACAACAGCAATCAAGGCTACCAGTCGCGCTACAACAATCAGGGTTATCAGGACCGTGAGCGCGGGGGCTATAATCAAAACTATCGTCAAAACGATTACCGGCAAAACGATTACAGGCAGAACGATTACCGCCAGAACGAATACCGGCAGGAGGGCGGTCAGCCCGGATACAGACAGGATTACGGTCAGCAGCAGTTTGATGACGGTGAGGCGTCGCGCTACCGTGGTCGCCAAGAGGGCTACTATAACAAAGAATACGGCACAAGCAATCCGGCCGTTCCGGAGATGCTGGAAGCCGGCGATTGCGGCGAGTGCGAGGGCGTGCTCGAGGTGCTGCCCGACGGCTACGGCTTTTTGCGCAGCGAAAACTATCTGCCAGGCAACCGCGACGTATACGTTTCCATCGCGCAGATACGCCGTTTTGGTCTGCGTACCGGCGATCTGGTCATCGGCAAGACCCGCCCCGGCAAGGAGGGCGAGCGTTTTCCTGCACTGCTGTACATCACCGCGATAAACGGGGAGGATCCCGAAAACATACCGCAGCGCAGGCCGTTTGAGGAGCTTGTGCCTATATACCCCAACGAGCGAATAACGCTGGAGTATCCCGGCGCAAGCCGCGATCAATCCATGGCGATACGCCTTATCGACCTGATCGCCCCCATCGGCAAAGGGCAGCGCGGCATGATAGTAAGCCAGCCAAAGAGCGGCAAGACCACGCTGCTTAAAAACATTGCAAACGGTATCGCCAATAACTATCCCGACATGCACCTCATAGTGCTGCTGATAGACGAACGCCCCGAGGAGGTAACGGATATGCAGCGCTCGATAAAGGGCGAGGTTCTGTATTCCACCTTTGACGAGCTGCCGGAGCACCATACCCGCGTGGCTGAGAAGACGCAGGAGCGCGCTATGCGCCTTGTGGAGCAGGGCAAGGATGTTGTGGTGCTGATGGATTCCATCACACGGCTCGCACGCGCGTACAACCTTACCATACCCGCCACCGGCAAAACGCTTTCCGGCGGCATGGATCCCGGTGCGCTGCATAAGCCCAAGCGTTTCTTCGGCGCCGCGCGAAACATCGAAAACGGCGGCAGCCTTACCATAATAGCTACCGCGCTGATCGAGACAGGCAGCCGTATGGACGATATAGTATATGAGGAGTTCAAGGGCACCGGCAATATGGAGATCCACCTCGACCGCAAGCTGTCGGAAAAGCGCATATTCCCCGCAATAGACATATACAAATCCGGCACGCGGCATGACGAGCTGCTGCTTACCCCGGAGGAGCGCGAGGGCGTGATGAGCATACGCCGGCTGCTGTCCTCCGGCAACGGCGGCGACGTTACGGAGCAGCTTATAGGCATGATGGACAAGAGCGAGACCAATGAGGAATTCGTCAAAAAGCTCAAGGGCTGGATAGGACTTTACGAGAAAGGCGGCTATTCTGCAGGCAAAAGCTTCGAAAGATAGCGGTTATATACAAAATCGCTATTGCCAAATGCCCGCCCGTACGGTATAATACCTTGGTTCGGGTTCGCAGACGGCGGCTCGCAACGCAGCAGGAGAGCGGCTAATCGCTCTGCGCCAAGCAATACTTACGGAGGCTGAATTAAGAATGAAAGAAAACATCCATCCTAATTACGGCGAGAGCATCGTACGCTGCGCCTGTGGCGAGACCTTTAAGAGCGGCTCCACCAAGGGCGAGCTCAAGGTCGAAATATGCTCCAAGTGCCATCCCTTCTACACCGGCCGTCAAAAGCTGGTGGACACCGGCGAACGCGTAGACAGGTTCAAGAAGCG
>CAZXRQ010000043.1:0-16485 GCA_964642795.1 uncultured Oscillospiraceae bacterium
CCGGTCTGGCGACCAGTGCGTCAGACCGGAAGGAAAATCGCAGATTTTCCCTGCTATTCTCAGGCTTTGCCGCCCGGGAGCCAACAGGCGCAGCCTGTTGGCGAGAGGCAAAGGCTGCAAGCTCGAAAAAGTCAAAATTGACTTTTTCGACAGCCCGGGGTAAGTGACTCTGTCACTTTCCCGAGCTTTCCGGGCGTTTCTCCCGCCCGCGAGCCGGGCGGCTCCCTAACCACCGGAATAATTAGTAAAAGAAGCATTAAGATAGAAGGCGATTTACATGGATGCAAACACGGCGCGCACCTGGGCGGAGATAGACCTTGGGGCGCTAAAGCATAATCTGGATATAGCGCGCAGGCGAGGAAAGCCTGTCATGTGCGTAATAAAGGCCAACGCGTACGGCCATGGCGCGGTACGCTGCGGACGCTTTTTAGAGGAAAACGGCGCCTCTGCATTTGCGGTGGCCTGCATAAGCGAGGCTGTAGAGCTGCGCGAGGGCGGGATTACCCTTCCCATACTGATACTTGGCTATACTCCCGATGCTTTTGCTTCGGAGCTTGCCAAGCATGATATCACCCAGACGCTGGTGGACGAGGAGGCCGCGCAAGCCATGAGCAGGGCCGCAGTTGCCGCGGGCGTTACGGTGAAGGCGCATATAAAGATAGATACCGGCATGAGCCGCGCGGGCCTGTTCGCACAGGGCGAAGAAGCGGGGCTTTTAGCGGCGGACGCGGCGGAGCGCATCATGGCGCTTTCCGGCATAGAGGTTACGGGCATGTACACGCACTTCTCCGTGGCGGATACGCCCAGCCAGGACGAATACACCGCATGGCAGCTTGAAAATTACATGCGCGTGCTCAACGCGCTGACCGCGCGCGGCAAGCGGCCCAAGGTATGCCATACCACCAACAGCGCCGGCATCATGCAGCACCCGGAGACCATAATCGACATGGTGCGCGAGGGCATAATGCTCTACGGCATGTATCCGGACAGCCAGCCCACCGTGGGCGAGCTTGCGCCGGTGATGACGTTCAAGTCCCGCGTGGCGCAGGTGCGTAATCTCCCCGCCGGGACTACGATAAGCTACGGCCGCACGTTCAAGACGGAGCGGGACATGCTAAGCGCAGTAGTGGTCGCAGGCTATGCCGACGGCTATGCGCGCAGGCTGTCCAACAGCACCACCGTAACGATAAACGGCAAAAGGTATCCGCAGGTGGGCCGCATATGTATGGATATGGCCATGATGGACGTTACCGGCGGAAACGTCAAGCGCGGCGACGAGGTTATACTGTTCGGCCCGGGCGGCGAAAGCCTGGAGGAGGTATCCCAAACGGTGGGCACCATCAACTATGAGCTTACCTGCCTGATTACGCCTCGTGTGCCGAGGGTATACATAAACGGCTGATACTTAAACTATCCGTATTTTCGCCCGCGGCATATACCGCGGGCGTCGGTCGTTTTCAGGGTCAGAGCTGTTAACGCCGGCGCTCCCGCGGATTTACCCGAATTGCGCTAAAGTCAATGTGCGCACTTTTGGTTTGCCGGGGTTCAGGCCTGCCGGTTTGATGTTATGGCCGGCTGCTCCGCGCGCAAAAATAATTATGAGCGGCGCCGCGCGCAACTGTGGTATACTATAATCCGATAAGTAAATAATTTGAACATCATATGCCTAAGGAGGAGTACATATGCAATACTCGCGCGAAGTAAACGAAATGTTTTGCGTTATGAAGGGCGCAAAGCACGAGCCGGCGCCCATACCCGAGGAGGGCAAGTGGGTCAAGTCAAAACAGATAAGCGATATCAGCGGCTTTACGCACGGCATAGGCTGGTGCGCGCCGCAGCAGGGCGCCTGCAAGCTAACGCTCAACGTTAAATCTGGCGTTATTGAAGAAGCTCTGGTAGAGGTGCTGGGCTGCTCCGGCATGACGCACAGCGCTGCCATGGCCGCGGAGATACTGCCCGGCAAAACCATACTTGAGGCGCTGAACTCCGATTTGGTCTGCGACGCCATCAACACCGCCATGCGCGAGCTGTTTTTGCAGATAGTCTACGGCCGCACCCAAAGCGCGTTCTCAGAGGACGGCCTTGCTATAGGCGCGGGGCTGGAGGATCTGGGCAAGGGGCTCAGAAGCCAGATAGGCACCATGTTCGGCACCCGTGCAAAGGGCCCGCGTTACCTCGAAATGGCGGAGGGTTATGTGCTGGAGCTGGGACTGGACGCAGGCGGCGAAATAATCGGCTACAAATTCGTCAACCTCGGCAAGCTGATGGACGCCATCAAAAAGGGCGTGGATCCAAAGGAAGCATACGAAAAGAACATCGGCACCTACGGCCGCTTTGCGGAGGCCGTAAAGGTGATCGACCCGCGCAAGCAGTGATAGGAGGTCGACATGGTTACGTTTGAAGGCTACGAAAGAAGAATAAACACCGTAAAGCCGGTGATGGAGCGCTACGGCATCGCCGACTTTGAGTCCGCCGAGCAGCTCACGAAGGCCCACGGCATAGACGTGCGCGGCATCGTGCAGGGCATACAGCCCATAGCGTTTGAAAACGCGGTTTGGGCATATACCTTGGGCGCGGCTATCGCCATAAAGAAAAATGCGAGCAACGCAGCCGACGCTGCGGAGGCCATAGGCGAAGGCCTGCAGGCGTTCTGCATACCCGGCTCTGTTGCGGATCAGCGCAAGGTTGGCCTGGGCCACGGCAATCTGGGAGCTATGCTGCTAAGAGAGGAAACGCACTGCTTTGCTTTCCTTGCAGGGCACGAGAGCTTTGCTGCCGCCGAGGGCGCAATAGGCATCGCCCGCACCGCCAACAAGGTGAGAAAGCAGCCGCTTCAGGTTATACTTAACGGCCTTGGCAAGGATGCGGCGTATATAATCAGCCGCATAAACGGCTTTACGTTTGTGGAAACGGATTACGACCAGTACACCGCCAAGCTCAACATAGTATCCACCAAGGCGTTTTCCGACGGCGAACGCGCCAAGGTGCGCTGCTACGGCGCGGACGACGTAAACGAGGGCGTGGCGATAATGCGCCACGAAAACGTGGATGTTTCCATCACCGGCAACTCCACCAACCCCACAAGGTTCCAGCATCCCGTAGCCGGCACCTACAAAAAGTGGTGCTGGGAGAACGGAAAAAAATACTTTTCCGTGGCAAGCGGCGGCGGCACCGGCCGCACGCTGCACCCGGACAACATGGGGGCAGGCCCTGCCTCCTACGGCATGACCGATACCATGGGCCGTATGCACTCCGACGCACAGTTCGCGGGCAGCAGCTCTGTTCCGGCGCACGTCGAGATGATGGGACTTATCGGCATGGGCAACAACCCCATGGTGGGCGCGACCGTCGCAACCGCCGTGGCAGTGAGTCAGGCGCTTAATAAGTAAGCGAAAAACAGAAGGCCAGACCTTTACCGGGCACATCGTTACGCGCTGACGGTGTGCCCGCTTTGCGCTTCTATGCCACGGTCTGAACCGCTTAAAGAAAGCAAGGTGAAGCTCGCAGGGCTTATAGCCGCGATGGTCATATTTACTGTTTTCGGAATATGGGCAACCGTCGCTCAGGACGCCGGCGTACTGATACGGTGCTGTGAGTTCGACGCTGAGCGGGCATTGCTGAAGCGGCTAAACAATACGGTGCCGGGAATTACCGTGACAGGCGACAGTCCGTCAGGATAGACAACTATTATAGCCTGGCGATAATATAAGACAAATAACGAGTGCATTAACTTACGGCGTGGGTTGGCATATCCGCGCCGCTTCTGTTATAATGGCACATATATCGCGCCGGTACACGCCGGTAATGGGAGGTACATCATGGGAAGGATGCTGCTGCTGGATAGTTACGTTAACGGCAATACGCAGGTGGAGGGCTATTGCATAGTCAAGTCCGTACTGCAAAAGAGCAACATTAAGGGCGCGGAATACCTTGATTTCGTGCTGTGCGACGCCGGCGGAGAGGTGGACGCCAAGCTGTGGGACTATGTTCCCGAGCAGCACGGCCGCTACTACCCGGACAGCGTAATAAAGATACGCGCCACAATAAACGTCTGGAAGGACACCGAGCAGCTCAAAATAGACCGCATACGCAACGTTACCGACACGGACACGATGGATATGGCTAAGCTGGTGCCCTGTGCGCCCGAGGACGGTTTGGCCGTGTACGATACGCTGTACGGCACGGCCGAGAGGTTTGCGGACCCGGATCTGAAGATGCTTACCCAGTACATACTGCGTGAAAAAAAAGAAAAGCTGATAAAGTGGCCGGCGGCGCTCAAGCTGCACCACGCAATACGCGGCGGGCTGATGTTTCATACCGTTACGATGCTGCGCGCAGCCGACGCCGTATGCGATGTGTACTGCAGGCTGTACGATATCGACCGCGACCTTGTACGCGCGGGCATAATACTTCACGATGTTTCCAAGGTGGATGAGCTTACCGTGGGCAATCTTGGCATAGCGTCCGGCTACTCCAAATCAGGGCAGCTGCTGGGGCACATCAGCATGGGCGTGGCCAACGTGGAGCGCGCGGCCGCCGAGCTTATGATAGACGATGAGGTAAAGCTGCAGGTCCAGCACATGCTGCTTTCGCACCACAAT
The DNA here is from genome assembly GCA_964642795.1 of uncultured Oscillospiraceae bacterium. Taxonomy (GTDB): domain Bacteria; phylum Bacillota; class Clostridia; order Christensenellales; family CAG-138; genus JAVVVD01. Next base: position 4,602 of record CAZXRQ010000043.1, read on the forward strand.
CAGCCGGAGTTTGGCAGCCCGCTGTTCCCCATGTTCCCCGAAGCGGAGATAGTAAGCGAGATTGACCTGCTGGATTCCAAGCTGTACGAGATGTACGACGCGCTGGCCGCCACCGCGCCCGGCGAGTTTTCCGAGCGGCAGTGGGCGCTGGATAATCGTAAGCTGTACAAAAAGCCGTGATATGGCGCAACGACGCATATACTTGATCCAAACTCAACGCCGCGGCACATGCCGCGGCCCCGAGACTGTCGATAAACCCCGGGATTATTAAGGGCCGCAGCCCTTAATGTTAAATCCGGTCTGGCGACCGGTGCGGCAGACCGGAAGGAAAATCGTAGATTTTCCCTGTTCTTCTCAGGCTTTGCTGCCCGGGAGCCAATAGGCGCAGCCTATTGGCGAGAGGCAAAGACTGCAAGCTCGAAAAAGTCAAAATTGACTTTTTCGAAAGCCTGATGCCGCGGACCAATACGGTCCGCGGCGTGCTTTAAGGCTGATATCAAGGTTTGCTAACGGTTCAGTTACGGTAACGGCCGTCCAAAGCGGAAGCCCCAAATGCGCCGGCGGTATTGCCGCGGCTTTATACGGTCACGGCGTATTCGCTCTATCCTCAGCTAACGCTTATCCGCGCTCCAATATCAGCTCCACCGTGCCATCGTCTGTATCTATAACGCCGTGAAGCAGCCCGTCCTCATATGTGAAATAAGCTGTTTCCCCCTGTATCGTAACAGCAACGCTGTCGGAACCGGCGTCCCATGTTAGGTCCACTTCTTCGTCCAGCAGATACATCCTGCCACTGCCGCCGGAGTCCAGCCGCATCCAAAGCAGCTCCTTAATTATGGCGTCGCCGCCCATATAGTCGGCCATGCTCTCGCCGGATATGAGTATATCCTCGCCTGTCCACATGCCGGAATAGTCCGTCTGCTGGATCGCGGGCGCGCTGAATGTGCCGCCGGAAGCGCTTTCCTCCTCCGCCGCTGCGTTTACGCCCGCCGGCTGGTCGTCGCTGCCCTTTCCGCCCGGCAGCAGTATCAGCATAACGGCTACGCCGATTACCAGCACCGCCGCGCCTATGCCTATTATAAGGCCAACCTTCTTTTTGCCGCCAGTCTGCGGCGGATAGCCCTGCTGCTGCGCATAACCCTGCTGCGGCGGATAGCCCTGCTGCTGCGCATAGCTCTGCTGCGGCGCAGCGCCGTACGCAGAGGGGGCCGACGCCCCGCAGTTCAAGCAAAACACAGCGCCCTCCGGCAGCTCCTTGCCGCAGGTCGTACAAAAAGCCATACGGTCTTCCTCCCTCAAATAAAATGTGACGCCGGGCGCACCCGCATATAGCCCAGCCTCGTTTGATAATAGTATACCATAAATGTCCGCCGCAGCAAACGCAAAGCGGTGCGGCGTGAAAAATGCGGCTTTTGCTGCGCCTACCGACCCGAACAGTCTCGCGCTCTCCATAACCGGCATATCGATTTATCTTTTTAAGGGGGACTATCAGCATGTGAAGCACGCAAACAGGACTCTGGCACTGGCGCTATCCTTCATTATGGCGCTTATGCTGCTGCCTATGGCGGCGCTGGCGGAAACGGTCGCGGATAACCCGGAGGGAGTAACCGTAGACACACTTGCCGCCGGCGACACGATGGAAAATAACAATGGTGATATAATTGAATGCCGGGGTACGCTTACCAATAATTACGGCAGGCTGCAAAGATTAGGCGGTACTATCACTAACAATTTTGGCTACTGTGGATATCTGCTTGGCGGCAGTGTAATAAATAATTATGGCACCGCTCTGATCATGATAGGCACGATCACCAACGATTATTACGAGATCACATTATTGGGCGGCGAGCATGCTTCGGCAACGGGGCTGTCCACGGTAAACGGCAAGCAATATGTACTGCGGGGCGGCTCGTTCACCGTCGCACCCGACGCGGGCTACATTTTCGCAGCCGCGCCAACGGCTGATAAAACGGATACGACCGTAACGGCAAACGGCGGCGGTACCTACACCATCGGCGTTCCGGAAGCCACAACGGGAAGCGGTTATACCGCCACGATCACACTGGACACCATTGCGGACGGTGTTGAGCGTGGCATGCGGGTAACGCCCGGCGATATCGTATTCATTGAAAAGGGAGAGGGCTACGATCCCATATCGCCGCGCACCTACACCGTCATGAACACGGGGACGCAATCCGTAAGCAACCTGTCCGTGACGCTTTCCGGACCGGATGCGGGCAGCTTTACACTGAGTACGGCCACAACGCTCTCGGCGCTTACCAACAGGCTGGATACCACCACCTTTACCGTGAAGCCCAACGATGGCATGCCCATTGGAACATATAGCGCGGTAATAAATGTATCCGCAGACAGTATTTCAACCGTACAGCAAACGGTCAGCTTCGAGGTAGCGGCTCCGCGGACGGCAATTTCAGCGTCACCCGACGCCTGGGATTTTGGAACGCGTCAACACAACGGTTTGACTGTGAATGCCACACTAGATGATGAAATTACAGTTACTTTGACAAATACGGGCAATCAAAGCGTGACCGTAACGCTGCCAAGCGATGATGTTTACACTATTACAGCAGTAAGCGGTTTTTCCGGCAACAGCGCAACGCTTGCTGAGCAAGGCGACACGGCCGCTTTTTCCGTGAAGCCGTTATTCATTGCCGGTCCCGGATACTACGACAAAACGCTGACCGTTTCAGGCACCGGCGGCGCGAGCGCGGGTATCGCCCTAAAGCTGAATATTCTGAGTGGGCTTGTTTATACGCCGGCTGCATTGGATTTCGGCAGCGTATCCGCTGGTTACGCACAGCCTGCCGCACGGACGGTCACAGTTACAAGAAAAACAAACGATGTAGCTGCGATGCTCAAACTTCCAACAAGCACCAGCTTCGTAATTTTGCCGGGCGACGGTTTTGGAGGTAGTGCCGATGGTAGCGTCCAAGGATCTCTTAACTCCGCCCTGGCTAACTCGGTCACGTTTACCGTGCAGCCGAAAGCGGGGCTGCCCGTGGGAGTGTATGACGAAACCATAGCCCTCAAATACGACCTCCATACCGAATATTACAACGTTAAGTTCACCGTAACGGACCCCGCACCCGCCTCCGACCCGTACACCGTCACCGTAAACGCGGGCGAGCGGGCGAGTATGAGGCTTTCCGCAGACCCTGATGCGGCGGGTTACCAATGGTATATAGATCGCGGCGACGGCAAGGGCTTTGTGGCGATATCCGGCGCGACGGGTGAAAGCTACACCACCTCCGAGGTGAACGCAGGCAATAACGGCTACCGCTACCGCCGCGCCACCAAATACGGCGGTTACAGCGTAGACGGCAATGTGTTCACGCTGTACGTTATCGGTGGCGGCACGGTCACTGTGCCGGATACCGGCAGCGCCGCGTGGCCTGTGCTTACAGTATGCGCCGCGCTGGCGTGCGCGGGCGTACTGCTGCGCAGAAAACGCAAAGCATAAAACAAAACACGGTTTTCAGCAGTGGCCGCGGCATATGCCGCGGCCCTTGCATGTCGAAAAAGTGCTGAAAGCACTTTTTCGAGGTTTGCAGTTTCGCCTCTCGCCCTAAAGGGCTCTAAACGGCGAAACTGAGAGGAATAGGGAAAAACTCCGTTTTTCCTTCCGGTCTGACGTACACGCCGCCAGACCGGATTAAACATTAAGGGCTTCGGCCCTTAATAACCCCGGAGTTTTTTCGAAAGCCTGAGGGCTGCGGCATATGCCGCGGCCCTTGTATTTGTGCAGGACGGGTGCTTTTTTTCGTGCATTATTGTACAATAGCGATATAGCGGGAACTATAAGCGTATCGGATACGTTATTATCCGTGTAAACCTAATTTGCGAAGGGAGAATCATTATGAAAAAGATGCTTGCACTTATCATCGCGGCCGTTTTTGCATTGACGGCGGCTGCATGTGCATCGGGCGGGGACGCCGGCGGCATAGATACATCCACCGTTCCACTGTCCGACGTTATGGAGGATATACTCGCGGACGTTGACGACCTGCCCATGGTAGGCGATGTGGAGGTGGACGACTCCAACTTCGAGTATTACCTGTTCATCCAGCCCATAGAAGGCGCCGAGGCGCTGGCCAGCGAGGCCATGATAGGCTCCGTCGCGCACTCGGTGGTGCTGCTGCGTGTGCCGGACGGTACGGACGCGGCGGATGTGGCGGCGGATATCGAGGCAAACGCCAACCCGCGCAAATGGATATGCGTGGAGGCAGAGAAGGTGGAGGTCGTACAGCACGGCAGCCTCATACTGCTGTGCATGTCCTTTGATGGCGTCTGCAATCAGATAACCGCTAATTTCAACGCGCTGTTCGATTAAGCAATACTTGCGTAACGGCCCAGCCGGTACGCCGGGAAAGGACGCAGTATGCTGTTTTCCAGCATAACGTTTTTATACGGCTTTCTGCCCGTTATATTGGCGCTGTATTTTGCAGCGCCAAAGCGGGCTAAGAACTATGTGCTGCTTATAGGCAGTCTGGTGTTCTATTTCTTCGGGGAACCGGTATATACACTGCTGCTGGTATTCTCCTCTCTTTCGGACTATGTCCACGCGCTGCTGATAGAGCGCTGGCGGGGGAGCAAAAAGGCAAAGGCCGCGTTGGTATCCAGCATAATCATCAACCTCGGTATGCTGGGGTTTTTTAAGTATGTCGATTTCTTTATAGGTACGATCAACGGCATACTTGGAACAGCCATACCGCTTAGCGGCGTTGCGCTGCCCATAGGCATATCCTTTTTTACCTTCCAGACCATGAGCTACACCATAGACGTATACCGCGGCAGGGTGCATGCACAGCGGAATATTGCTACGCTTGCCACCTTCGTATGCCTGTTTCCGCAGCTGATAGCCGGGCCGATAGTGCGCTATTCGGATATAGAGCGGGAGCTTACCGACCGGCGCACTACGCTGGATGGCTTTGCGCAGGGTGTGCGGCGGTTTGCGTTTGGGCTGGGGAAAAAAGTGCTGCTTGCCAACGCCATAGGGGAGCTGTGTACGGCGTTTCGCGCATCGGGCGACAAGAGCGTGCTGTTTTACTGGATGTATGCGGCGGCCTTCGCGCTGCAGATATACTTCGATTTTTCCGGCTATTCGGATATGGCGATAGGGCTGGGCGGTATGTTCGGCTTCCGCTTCCCGGAAAACTTCAATTATCCGTATATATCCAGATCCGCTACGGAGTTTTGGCGGCGCTGGCACATGACGCTGGGCGGCTGGTTCCGCGATTACGTATATATACCCATGGGCGGCAACCGTACGAGCAGGCTCAAATGGCTGCGCAATATATGCGTGGTATGGCTGCTTACCGGGCTTTGGCACGGTGCGGCGTGGAATTTTGTGCTGTGGGGCGCATTGTTCGGCGCGCTGCTGATAGCCGAAAAGCTATGGTACGGCCAGGCGCTGGAAAAAAGCCGCGTGATCGGCCATATATATCTGCTGCTGGTAGTGATAGTGAGCTTTACCATATTCAACGCGGACGGACTTTCCGGCGCGGCGGGCGATCTGGGCGGAATGATCGGGCTGGGCGGCATACCGGCCGTAAGTGCGGAAACGCTTTATTATCTCAGAAGCTATGCGGTGCTGTTTGCTGTGTGCATCGTTGCCGCGCTGCCGCTGGGCAGGCGGCTGTATGAACGGGTGAAGGACGCGCGCCTAATGGCCGTGCTGGAGCCGCTTACGGTGGCGGCGCTGATTATAACATCCACGGCCTGCATTGTGGACGGATCCTTTAATCCGTTTCTGTATTTCCGGTTTTAGGGAGGTGGAATACGCATGTTAAGATCAAAGCTGACGGCAGGCGTGTTCGCCGTGCTCATATTCGGGCTGGCGATAGCCCATATGGTGCTGCCAGATGCGGGCATTTCGGTTTCCGAGCGCCGCAAGCTGAAGCAGGCGCCCGCGCTCAGCGCCGGGGCGCTCGTCTCCGGCGATTATTCCGGGGCGCTCGAGGATTACCTGCTGGATCAATTCCCCGCGCGCGACGGCTTCCGCACAATAAAAGCCATGCTGCGGTTCTATGTGTTTTTACAGTCCGACAACAACGGCATATTCATTGCGGACGGAAGTGTATTCAAGCAGGAGTATCCTCTAAAGCAGGATCAGGTGGAATACGCCGGCAACAAGGTCGCAGAGCTAACGGAGCTGTACCTTGGCGGCATGAACGTATACTATTCCGTGATACCGGATAAAAGCCATTTCGTTGCAGAGGAGAGCGGCCAGCTTAGCATGGACTACGGCGAGCTGCTGGACGTTTTCAGCGCGCGGCTGCCCGAAGGCATCACATATATCGACATTATGGGGCTGCTCACCGCGGAGGATTATTACCGCACGGACTCCCACTGGCAGCAGCAGTGCATATTACCCGTTGCCGAAAAACTGGCGGACGCTATGGGCGTACATGAGTATTTTTTAGATGAGAGCGCATATACGCAGCACACGCTTTCGCCCTTCTATGGCGTTTACTGCGGGCAGTCCGCGCTCCCGGTGCGGCCGGATACGCTCGTCTACCTTACAAGCAGGTATACAGATTTTGCCACAGTCACCGGCATAGAGCTGGATGGAGAAAAGCCGGTATATACCGTGGACAGATTCGGCGGTCTGGACGGCTACGACGTATTCCTCTCCGGCGCTCAGTCCGTGATTACCATTGATGTGCCAAATGCCGGTACTGACCGTGAGCTTATCATATTCCGCGACAGCTTCGCTTCCTCACTTGCGCCGCTGCTTATCGGCGCTTACAGCAGGATAACGCTTATAGACCTTAGATATATCTCCTCCTCGCTGGTAGGGGATTATGTGGATTTTACCGACCAGGACGTACTGTTTATGTACAGCACCTCGCTGATAAACAGCGGTATGCTGCTTAAATAACGCAACAGCAGCATGTATGCGGCCAGAAAAGCCCGCCATTCCCGGAGCGGAATGGCGGGCATATAATTAGCCGAGAGTAAAGCGGGTGTATCCGCTATTCTTTTTTATCCTTTTTTTTACGCATGGCGAAAACCATGCCCGCTGCCACGCCTATCAGCATACCCAAAGGCATTTTATCGAACATGTTGCCCACAAACAAGCCCAGCGCAGCACCGATGAGTATGGGGAGTATGTTTTTGAGCATATTGGGCTTCTCGACCGGCTCTTTGACCGGGCGGCGCATCACCGGCACATACAGCGCGGCGTTTTCGCCGTCAAGCTGCTCCAGCTCCGCTCCGCCGGAATGTATAAACTCGCCCTGTGCGCACCAGGTAAAGTAGATGTGGTTCCACATTTCATTTATGTCGGCTTCGTTGTTCTTACACTCAAAGCGTGCGTATTTACCCGCCTCCAGCGTGTACAGCTCCATGCCCTCCGGCGGCTCAACATCGGTATTTACACCTATCAGACGCGTAAAGCCTTGTTTGGAAAAATCATAGCTTACGCACAGTATGCCGGAATAGTCCTTGCGCGGTAAAGCGTCCAATGCGGCAATGACGCCGTTTTCTTCAAGCTCAGCGTAAAATGCGCTGGCCAAACCGATGCGCTCCTTGGACTTGCCGCATATCCTGCGGCTTATGCCAACTATGCGCACAGCGTTAAGGTCAAAGCGCGCGCCGTCGCTTGTTTCTTTTGCTTCCTCGTCGCCTTGCTCCGGCGGCTCGGCAGGGAGCTGTTCGCCGGTAAAGGCGGTATTTCCAACTTCGTCCATCATAAACGGATTATACATCATTTTGTGCGTATTGAAAACAGGCTTTCATCGTGATATGCTGAACGGGATGAAAAAAGGCTATCTTATAACCAACGGTTTTATGCAGAGCGCGAAGTTTCTCGCGCTTTATGACGCGCTGTCAGCTGCCGCACAGCGGCAGGGGCTGAGCCTGGAGCGGCGCACCAATGCCGGGCTGCTTCCCTGCATCACCAAACGCGAACCGACGGACGGTTTTGCGGTGTTTTGGGATAAGGACGTGCGGCTGGGCTATGCGCTGGAAAACAACGGTATGCGTCTGTTCAACTCCGCACGCGCCATAGAGCTGTGCGACGATAAGGCGGCCACGCATCTTGCACTTTGCGGCAGGCTGCCCATGCCGGATACGCTGCTGGTGCCGTTCTGCTTTCCGGGGGTGGGGGAGCCGGACTTTTCCTTTGCGGTGGAGGCCGCGGAGCGTCTGGGCTTTCCCATGGTGATAAAGGAGTGCTTCGGCTCCTTCGGTAAGCAGGTGTATCTTGTAAACGATATGCGGCAAATGTACGAAACGCTTGAGCGTGTGCGCGGCGTCGCCGCGATCATGCAGAGGTATGTTGCGGAAAGCCGCGGGAAAGACGTGCGTATATACGTCGTAGGCGATCATGTTGCCGCCGCGATATGCCGCAAAAACCAGCACGGCGGCTTCCTCGCAAACGTGGCCGCGGGAGGGATGGCTGTGCCGCACACTCCCACAGCCGAGGAGGAGCGCATGGCGCTTGAGGCGGCGAGACTGCTGGGGCTGGACTTCTGCGGGGTGGATCTTCTGTTCGGCCGTGACGGGCCGCTGCTTATAGAGGTAAACTCCAACGCACACTTTGCCGCTATATCCGAGACCACAGGCGTGGATGTGCCGGGCGAGATAATTGCGCATGTTAAGCAATGCGTTTGCAATATGGAATGATGGCTGCCGCGCGATGAGCGTGTGCGGGGCGCGCGGCGCACGAAGTGCGCCAATGCGGGCGGCAAACGGAACGTTTGCCGCCCGCATGAACCGCTTTGCGGTTCGCGCGCGCCCCTCACACGCAGAATTCGCGCGGCACGTCCATCACTACGCGCAGCACGCTTTCATCATCCCCCGGCTCCGCGCGCCGGTCATATTCCAGCAGCAGCTTGGCTGCCGCTATACGGTCTGCGTGGCGGGCGGAATCATCCTCGCATATGCTGCGCAGCGCGCTCAGCGCCGTGGCGGCGTCGGGTGAAACACATACATCCATAAATACAGTCTCCTTTGCAAAATTTGACGGGTATGTTAATTTTCGCCGTTGTAATTGCGGCCGTGACCCGCCTGTGTTATCATTTTTATATATAACGTATCAAACGAAATACGAGGTGCGCATATGCGAAAGATGGCTCTGCTGCTTGTAGCGCTGCTGATCATGGCCGCTGTTGCCGGCTGCGGTAAACAGCCGTACAATAACGATACCCTTTCTGATGATCCGATACCCGCCACTCCGGAACCGTTGGGCGAATACACGGGGCCTGAGGTCATCGCGCAAACGGCGGAGCTTGGTATAGTATACCAGCTTGTAAGCGAAACGCTGCTGTGGCCGGAGGAGGCCGCAGAGAGCACGGCGGATTATATGCTTATGCTGGAATACCCGGTGTTTTCTGCACCCGCAGCCGGTGCGGAGAGCATGAATGCAGCCGTGACGCTGTACCGCGAGGAGCTCATAGAGCGCGTGGTCAACGAGCGTATGCCGTATGCCGACCGCGCAGAGGGTGCGGAAGCGCCCGCCACCTTCGTTACCTGCGAGCTGAGTGAGACCGGCAGCTGCGTGTGCATGGTGTTCAATGAGACGGCGCGCTACGGCGAGATCGAGGAAAGCAGCCTGCTTACCCTTGTACTGGATAGCGCGGGCAGCGAGGTAAGCTTCCACGAAGCAAGCGGTCTATACGAGCCCGAGGCCATCGCCGCGCAGCAGATATACAACATTATCGACCGCGACAGCTCCGACTACTACGGCGATATAACGCTGGAGGATATTGAGCTTGCGCTGGATCTCTACAACGGTTACATAATCACCGATACCGGTTATACTCTGTTTGTGCTGCCCGGCAAGCTCGCCCCGGAGGACAGGGGCATACTCAGCTTTTCCTTTACCAGGGCTGCACTGTACCCATTGTTCGTGGGCGAGGTAATAACCATAGAGCAGTACGAGCTGATGCGCCCCGCACTAATAGCGCTTGCGGCCTCATGCGCCACGGGATATGAGAGCTTCAATACGGCTCCTACGGCGCTTATTGCTACCACATATATGAACCGTATGCGCGACGCCGCGGCGGCTCTGGCAGGCGCAACGCCGGAAACGCAAACCTTCAGCACCTCAATACCGCAGGCCGCATATGAAGCCTACTTTACCGCCTGCTTTTTGGGGATGCTGCCGGCTGATCTTACAGACGGCGACGGAACATATCTTGAAAACGGCTTCTATGTAATGCCCGATACGCCGATGGCCGCCTACGGGCTGGTGCTGGACGACGCGGTAATATCATCGAATACCGTAACGTTTACCGGAACTGTCATGTATGGTGTGCCGGGCGGGGTGGACACCGGCGTAGTATGCGCGTGCTCAATTACCGCGCAGCTTGACGACAGCTCGCCCATAGGCTGCAAATTCATCGACGTGGCATTACAATGATCCGGCGTTGACAGTTAACAAAAGGAGGCGCAGTATTGCGTCTCCTTTTTCGCCTTTATAGATCGTCCGCATCCTGTACGGGCGGCTCGCCGTTGGGCGTAATGCCGGTGTAGCTGCCCTGCGTATCGCTCTTGATGCGCTGTTTGCCGGTGCGGCGCATCTCATCTACCACACTGTCGATGTTTATCTTCATCCTGGGGCCGTGCTTTTCCATGTTGTACTCTCCTTTTCGTTTGGATGTTTAAAAATAGTATGCCGGGCGCGCCCGCTACATATCCAAAAAATCTGCCCTCGACTCACAGGCTTCCAGCGGATCGTACTGCCGCGCCTGCAGAGGCACGGCAAGCTCGCTTATGCCTGGCCGGCTCATCAGCCCGTAACGCAAAGCCTCGGGAGCATGATCCTCGCCGGGAGCGGCGTCCTCGCGGCTGTGGTTATCGTATACCAGCAGCGGCAGCGTGCGTATAAGCTCGGTGCAGCCGGGGAAAACCCGCCAGCGCGGCTGGCCGTCCGGCGCGGCGGAAAGATAGCTCCGCACCCGCTGCCACCCTGCCACGCGGGAGGAATCCGCAGGCGTCAGCGGTACTCCGCACAGCGCGAACACCTCCGCGATGGTCTCGCCTACGAAGCCGCCCTCCCCGGTGAGCACCGCGCCGCGCTTTTGCCACATATCCGGCGAGGCCACCGTGTATGCAATGGTCTCATCCTTGCTAAGCTCCACAACCCGCCGCGCCACCTGCTCGGCGCGCATGGCGCGTACATACAGCTCGCGGCAGGTGTATACTCGGCCTTCGCCGTCCACCGCATTCCAAAGCACACAGCACGGGTCGTTATACCCCCAGTCCATCGAGCGGAAGCGCTTCCACCAGCCCGGCAATGGGATGGGGGAGGGCAAAACATGCACATCGCGGCAAAACTCGGAAAAATACTGCCCTGCGTGCGCACCCCAGTCCCCGTCCAAATATGCGCGGCGCAGCGGCTCCGGCAGCGCGCGCAGGTGCTCTATATACTCCGGGTCGGCCGACAGCAGCGCGGTATTGTCATACACCTTGGCGGGAATGAACGCATAATCCTCCGCATGTTCGTTTGAGGTAAACCGTCGGTCTATAAAAAGCCGTTTCACCCAGCCGTGCCCTACTCCGCCCGGGTTGCAGGTGTAGTACATACGAGGTTTGAAATCCGTGCGCACCGTGCGGTTGCAGGTGGCGATGTAGCGCATCTGTGCCTCACTGAAATGTGTGGCCTCCTCCAACCCTATCACATCGTATTCCTGCCCCTGATACTGGTATACATCATTTTCGCCGTCGCAGTAGCCCAGACGTATGCGGCTGCCGTTTGGGAAGCGAAACACCCGCTCGGAAGCGTTATAGGCGGCGATCCCGGAAAGCTCCTTCAGCAGCGGCAGCACATGGTTCTCGCGCAGCTCCGGCAGCGTACGCCGAAGCAGCAGGCAGTTCAACCCCTCATAGCTTAAGCACAGCAGCACCAGCTTGCGGC
>CAZXRQ010000044.1:0-2990 GCA_964642795.1 uncultured Oscillospiraceae bacterium
ATACGCTAAATGCGAAGCATGACGATTGTGTTGGCATATCTACGCAACATGTGGTATAATGTAAAAAAATATGCGTAATCCATTGTATTTTTTACGCCACATCATTTCATGGAGGTTATGCGATGAAATGCCGATATTGTTCATGCACTGACAGCAAGGTAGTGGACTCCCGTCCTACCGACGACGGCACGGCGATTCGTCGCAGACGCGAGTGCCTAAAATGCGGAAAACGCTTTACCACCTATGAAAAAATCGAAGAGATACCCATAATGGTGATAAAAAAGGACGGACGTCGTGAGGAGTTTGACAGTCAAAAGATCGCAAACGGCGTACGAAAGGCCTGCGCAGGCAAGCGGCCTATTTCCGTCACCGCGCAGGATGAACTGGTGGACGACGTTGTGCGCGAGGTATTCAATTCGCTCGAGCAGGAGATAACCAGCGACGCTATCGGCGAAATGGTGATGGTGCGGCTGAAATCGCTTGATGAGGTGGCATATATACGCTTTGCTTCGGTATACCGCCAGTTTAAGGATATAAATACATTTATGGACGAGCTGAAGCTGATGTTGGACGAAAAATGAGCATAGCATCCCACGAATATGAAAAAATGGCCGCGCTGATGCAGCACGGCTATATTTTGGAGGACAAGCGGGGAGTGGGCTTGTGTATGTCGGCGCAGCTTGCATCGCAAAGCGGCGTTGAGCATGGTTTTTCGGCGCGGTACGGCGGTGTAAGCGCGCCGCCCATGGATACGCTGAATCTCGGCTGGAACCGGCCGGAGCCTCCCGAAAATGTGATTGAGAACTTCCGCCGCTTCTGCGCTGCCTGCGGCTTTAAATACGAAAGCATGGCGGCGATAAACTACGAGCATGGATCCACGGTGCTGCCGCTGACCGCCTTGGACCGCGGACGAGGCTTCGACCGCGAAGAGCTGCCGTTTTGCGACGGCCTTATCACTAACGATCCCGATATTACGCTTATTACCTCACATGCCGATTGCGGCGCCTTTTTTGCGTATGATCCCGTGAACCGTGCAATAGGCGTAGCGCACGCCGGATGGAAGGGAACATTGGGCCGAATCGGCGCGCGTATGCTGGAGGCTATGCACAAGGAATACGGTACGCTGGCAAAGGATGTTATCGCTTCTAACGGCCCGTGTATATGTAAGGATTGCTTCGAGGTGGATATGCCGTTAGCGCTGAAATTTCAAGCGGAGTTCGGTATATGCTGCCACGGACCGGGAAAACCCGGCAAAGCGCAGCTCGACCTTGAAATGGCAAGCGCCATACAGCTGTTGGATGCGGGCGTGCTGCCGAGCAACATCACGCTCATGCATGCATGCACATACGAGCGCGAAGATCTTTTCTTTTCGCACAGGCGAGATCATGGCGAAACAGGCTCCATGTCCGCTTACATACGCTTGGTATAGCTTTCAATAATTAACAAGGGTTTCTCGCGCTCTATCTGGGCAAACTCAACACATATCGCCCGAATGGAGCTTTTGCTATGCAGATATATACGCTGATCAGCGTGATAATACTGATCCTGTCCGCTACCACCGTGCTGAACAGCGCCTGCGAACGCATGTGCATACGTGGGATGCTGCCCGTGCTGTGCGCTTTCATTATGCTTGCGCTGTCCGGTATGAATTACGCGCCGTTTCCGGAATTTGAGATCAACTTTGCGGCGCTGCTACTTCCGCTGCCGCTGCTTATATCCACGCGGGAAAGCTCGCCGCTTACGGCTGTACAGGGGTTGGGCATAGCCGCACTATCCATAGCAGGCTGCGTTGCCATGCTGCTGTTTGAGGGCGCCGGGCTTTCCGCAGTAGGTGGGATAATGGTGGGATTATCAGCCGCCTGCATGGGACGTTCTGCTGACGCATTGTTTAGCGCATCTATAATCCCGCTTGCAAGCAGCATACTGTTTTGCGTATATGAATACGGTGCGGCCGGATACGCGGCATGTACTTTGGGCACCGTGCAGGTAATGAACGCACAGATGATAGCGCTGATCACGGTGCTCATGCTGTTTGCATTGCCCCATGTAAAAAAAGACGGTGTTATAAGCGACGGTTAAAGCACATACACATATTGCATGGGGAGGACAGGCAGCAATATGTGTGATGCGACCGGCTCTGCAATAGATAGAATACTTGCGCTGCTGCCGCGCGATGTAAGCGAAGCAGTGCGCAAACAGCCGCAGTTGGGACTGGAAGAGGTTCGACTGCGCTTAAACCGGCCGATACAGCTGATATATGCTCACGGCGAGAGGCTGCTCGAGATAGCACCGGATGAGCGCGATTGCGAGCGTATGCTGGAATGTCTGTGCGCACATTCGCTGTACGCATGGGAGGAGGAGCTTAAAAACTGCTTTATCACGCTGCCAGGCGGCTGCCGCGTGGGCATGTGCGGCAGGATGCGCATAAACGAAGGACATTTATCGGGATTAAACCGCATCACTTCTTTCAATATTCGAATAGCGCATGAGTATAAGGGCTGCGCCGCACAGATAGCCGGCAGGCTTGCGGATGCGGAGGGCCGGCCGTTGCCCACGCTGCTTATATCACCGCCAGGAGCAGGCAAGACTACTATGCTTAGAGATATTGCGCGCAGCTTTTCAAACGGGCTGTACGGGCTTAAGCCGCGCAAGGTATGCATAGCCGATGAGCGCAGCGAGATAGCGGGCGCGTATAACGGCGTGTATACGCTGGACGTGGGAAGGCGTACGGATGTAATGGATGGATGCTCTAAAACTGATGCAATGGCAAGGCTTATACGCACGATGTCGCCGGAGGTGCTGGTTACCGACGAGATCGGCACGGAGGCGGACGCCATGGCGGTGCTGGACGCATGCGCCTCAGGCGTGGCCGTTATTGCGAGCGCACATGGGGATGCGGGCGGGCTTATGCAGCGCCCTGCTATATGCAGGCTTATCGCGGAGGGCTGTTTTGCCAACGTGTTTTCGCTTTACAGAAATGCAGGGCGCGT
>CAZXRQ010000044.1:3090-16202 GCA_964642795.1 uncultured Oscillospiraceae bacterium
GTGCTGGATCTGATAACGTCGCTTGCGGGTGCGGCGGCACAGGCTATCGAGCGGCTGTCCGGATTTTGCGAGGGAGTAACGCCGGTGATATCCACGCTGCTTGCGGCGGTAGGAAGTGTAAGCGCAGGCGGCATGGTGCAGCCGCTTACGGCATTTATGGGGCAAACTGTAACCGCAGTGTTCAAAAATGTTGTATTGCCGCTGATACTTGGCGCGGCCGTGATAGCGGTCGCCGGCAGCTTGACCGGAAAAGCGAAGCTTGCCCACCTGTATGCGGCCGTGAAGTCCGCGGTCAAATGGATAATAGGGGTGGTGTTTACTGTTTTTTTAGGGCTGATGTCGGTGCAGGGCATAAGCGCCGCGGGTGTGGACAGTATAAGTATGCGCACACTCAAATATACGCTGGATAAGGGGATCCCTGTGGTGGGTGGCGCTGTAAGCGGCACGTTCGACACCGCGCGGAGCTGTGCCGTACTAGTAAAAAACGCTGCGGGAGTTACGGGCATACTGCTGGGGTTGGGCTGTATAGCGCTGCCGCTTGTGCAAATTGCCGGTACGTCGATAGCCCTTAAGCTTTCTGCTGCAATATGCGCGCCCATAGCTGACGAGCGCATGAGCAGGATGATAGCGGACATCGCAGACGTGTGCAACTACCTTGCTGCCACGATCGTGGCAGCGGGCCTGATGTTCGTGATAATGCTCGGGTTATTCATCGCAACCGGGAGGATAGCTGTATGACGCTGCAAAACGATGTGTTCGAGCTGATAATGCGGGTTACCGCGACCTCTGTGGCGGGCTGTCTTATGGAATATGCACTGCCGGAGGGCAATCTGAAAAAAAGCGCGTCGCGCGCGATCGACATCGTACTGCTTGTAAGCATAGCAGAGCCAATTATCGCAGCGATACGCATCCTGTAAACGGAGGATGGGTTTATGAAGGATGGCGCATTATTATCCAAGATTGCCGCCGCGATGAAAAAGAACAAACGCGTGGAGATTTGCGTATACGCGGCGCTGGCGCTGGTGGGGGTGCTGCTGTTTTTGAGCACGGTGGATTTCTCAGGCTGGGGTGGCGAGGATGCGGCGCTGAATATGAGCGATACGGAACGCCGGCTTGCCGAAACGCTTTCCTGCATAGATGGCGCGGGGGACGTTGAGGTGATGCTGATACTGGATGAGGATTCCACGCCGCGAGGAGTAATAGTGATAGCGGAGGGCGCGTCGGACGTTACTGTAAGGGTGCTATTGAAGCGCGCCGTGCAGACGGTACTGGATGTGGACGCGGAAAGCGTAGAGGTGTTTCAGATGCGCGAACAGCAACAGGAGTAAGGAGTGAAAGCAGTATGAAAGAGAAAAAAAAGGATGGAAGAAAAATAGCATATCTTGTCGGGTTGTGTGTGCTGCTTGCCGTGGCGATCTTTGTAAATTACAGACTTAGCGCTACTGAGGATGAAGCGATCACCGCGACGGAGGTGGAAGCCCCCTTCGCTACGCCGGCGCCGGAGCTTGTGCAGACCGATACGACCGAATACGACTTTTTTGATTCGTTCCGGGAGGAGCGTGACGTAATGCGGACGCTGGAGATAGAATACCTGGATGAAATAATCGCTACCAGTGCATCCGATGCAGAAACGCTCGCGGAAGCGCAGGCGCAGAAGCTATCGCTGGTCACAAACATGGAAAGCGAGTTTGTAATTGAGAGCATGCTGCTTGCAAAGGGCTTTTTGGATGCTGCGGTAACGGTACAGGGCGGCTCGGTAAACGTGGTGATCGACTGCGACACCCTTAATACGTCGCAAGTGGCGCAAATACTGGATATCGTCACCGATGCGACCGGACAACCAGCCGAAAATGTGAAGATAATTTCAAATAAATAGCAAGCCACTTTCCAGCACTTGAAATATCTGTTATAATAGCGTTGCAGTTAGATAACTGGCATAGTTCAAGTAATTATAGGAGGTATTTGATTATGAGCCCCGATAATATGAATAATAGCGAGATCTTTCAGGCCGATGGCGGCAAGGTGGTATTTGCGCCGGATGTTATAGCCACGATAGCGAGCCTTGCGGTGGCGGACGTCGAGGGAGTGGCCAGCATGAACGGCACGGTAGTGGACGGACTCAGCGGCATGCTGGGCAAAAAAAGCTATACAAAAGGCGTTAAGGTGGAAATTATCGATGATACAGTCACCGCGGAGCTTAGCATAGTGGCGAAATACGGCTTTAAGATCCACGAGGTCTGCAAGCAGGTTCAGCAGGCGGTAAAGAACGCCATCGAGACCATGACCGGCCTAAAGGTAACGGCGGTAAATGTGAACGTTCAGGCCGTAGCCTTTGACAAGCCCGAAAAGCCCGAAAAACCTGAAAAGGCCGAGAAAAAGGAAAAAGAAAAGGAAACTGAGGGCGAGGAGTAAGCTTTTGCTTATAACGTGAAAGGCTGATAACATTATGAAACAAAAGATTAGCGGATTTGATAGGTTCCTACTGATATTGCTGGCGCTGCTGGTCATAGCGGCCGGACTGGCGCTTGTGTGTACGGCTATGAATCTAATAACCGCGGATATGATCGCCGGTATGGCAGCGTTTGCGTATAACGGCATTTGGTCGGCGCTGGCCGTTGGCGGAATTGGCGCAGTATTGCTGGTGCTTGCCTTCAGAGTGCTTGTGGCATTCAATAGCCGCGCACGTGAAACCAAACCCGAGTCCGTACTGGTGAGCTCCGGGGAGTTTGGTTCCACTTTTATATCAATTGCAGCACTGGACGGCATGGTACAAAAGCATTGCCGCGCAAATCCGCAGGTTAAGGAGTGCATAAGCACGGTTGCTCCGCGGGACGAGGGCATTACGGTACAGCTCAAGCTATCCACCATTGCCGATATCAATATACCCGACCTAACAGCGGAACTGCAACGGACGCTTAAAGCCTATGTTGAGAGCATGTCGGGCATCCCGGTAAAGGATATAGGCATACTCGTTCTCAATGCGCCGGCAAACCCCAAGGCTCACGCTTAAGCAGCACCGGAGGATAGCAAATGGAGGATTTTTTGGACTTTATTAGACGAAACAAATGGAAAATACTGCTGGTGGCCTTGGGCGTGCTGTTTACGATTCTCGTATTCACCATCAATTTTTGGCGTACGCTGCTGCTGTTTTTCATTGTTGGCGTATGCTACATCATTGGCTCTCTGTTGGATGAGGGCGGAAGGCAGCGTTTGGCGGATTTTTTCAGCCGGCTGTTTCATAAAGGAAGCTGAAGGCTGCCGATGCGGAGGAAACACATATGAGTAGGAAGACGGCGCGCGAGGTTGCCATGAAGCTCTCCTTTGCGCGCTTGTTTGGAGGAGAGGACACCTATGCTGCGGTGCTGGAGAAATCCGGCATAAAGGAAAAGCCCACGGAGGACGATCTTGCGTACTCCGATGCGGTGCTTGAGGGAATAGCGGAGCATTGCGCCGCTATTGACGAGAGGATAGACGAGCTGGCGATAGGATGGAGCCTTAAACGTATGCCGCGGGTGGATCTATCCATACTGCGGGTAGCGGTATATGAAATGCTGTACAGGCCGGACATACCTTGCGGCGTTTCCATCAACGAAGCGGTGGAGCTTGCAAAGCACTTTGGCGGTGAAGGCTCTCCCGCATACATAAACGGCATGCTTGGAACGCTCGCAAAGCAGCTGGACGGCGAGACCGAGGCCAATGGATAGCCCGCTGTTTATCGGCATAGATTCCAGCTGTTACACCACATCGGTCGCTTGCGTGGATAATCAGGGCATCGTCTGCGATAACAGGACGGTGCTCTGTGTAAATAAAGGCGAACGCGGACTTCGGCAGAGCGACGGCGTGTTTCAGCATACACGCAATTTTCCAACGCTTACGGATGCGCTGTTTAGCGCCATAGACCGAAGCAGGGTTGCATCCGTTGCTGTAAGCTGTACGCCGCGCGCGGCTGAGGATTCCTACATGCCGGTCTTTCTTGCCGGCCGTACCGTGGCTGCGGCTATCAGCGGCGCGTTGGGAGTACCGCTGTATTATACTACGCACCAGCACGGGCATGTGCGCGCGGCGCTGCATACAAACGAAGCGTTGATGAACAGGCCGTTTTTAGGTATGCATATATCCGGAGGCACGACGGAGGTGTTCCTTTGCGCGCCTTATCCGGACATAAAGCTGCTTGGAGGTTCAACAGATTTGCACGCCGGACAATTTGTGGACAGGCTGGGAGTGCGCTTGGGGCTGCAATTCCCCAGTGGGAAGCATTTGGAGGCGCTTGCAATGAAGCACGGCGAGGACAGGATCGTGCTGCCGGTAAGCGTCAATGGCTGTGATTGCTCATTTTCCGGCGTGGAGACCAAAGCACAGCGCATGATCGACGGTGGCTGTGCGCCGGAAGACGCCGCTTATGCCGCGTATGACTGCATGGCACGCACGTTTTATGCTATGCTTATCAATGCGGCAAAAGCGACCGGTTGCGGCGATGCGCTTCTGGCCGGCGGCGTAGCATCCAGCCCGCTTCTGCGGCAAAAGCTCCTTGAGCTTGCCGAAGGCGGCAATTTGAAACTGCAATTTGGATTGAGTGAACTGTCCTCGGACAACGCCGTAGGCGTTGCGCTTACAGGACGTGATATATATAGCAATGAAATCGGAGGAGCATGACATATGGCCTCTATAATAGACGGAAAAGCCATTGCAAAGGCCGCATGTGTTGATATTGAAAAGCGGGTGCTTGCGTTGAAGCAAGCCGGAGTTACGCCGAAGCTCGCCGTAGTTTTGGTGGGCCACGATCCCGCTTCTGAGGTATACGTCAGAAACAAATGCAAAAAAGGAGAACAGCTCGGCATTGCGGTAGATGTGCATCGCTTTGATGCAACAGCCCGAAAGGCCGAGCTTATAGAACTTATCGGGGAGCTGAATTCCGACGTTTTGGTGCATGGTGTAATAATACAATCGCCGCTGCCAGAGCCACATGATTTTTCGGAGCTGCTTGAGCTAGTATCGCCTAACAAGGATGTTGATGGGCTGCATCCAATAAACCAAAGCTCACTGCTTACGTCCGGCTCCGGCTTCCTGGCCTGCACTCCAAAGGGTATCATGCGGTTGATAGACTCGACCGATACCGGTATTTCGGGTAAACGCGCCGTAGTGGTCGGAAGAAGCCGTTTGGTAGGCAAGCCCACTGCATTGATGCTGCTAAACCGCAACGCGACGGTTACCGTTTGCCATTCCAAAACTCAACAGCTCGGCCAAATAACGCGGCAGGCGGATATACTCGTATGCGCGGTAGGACATGTTAATCTCATAGGCCCGGATATGATAAAACCAGGCGCCGTGGTCATAGACGTTGGAATGAACCGGGTTAACGACGCATGGCGCGGCGATGTGGACTTTGAGTCGGCGGAAAAGGTGGCTTCATACATAACACCGGTGCCGGGAGGCGTTGGCCCCATGACGGTGGCTATGCTTATGGATAATACCGTGCTGGCGGCGGAGGCGGGGTGTGAAGGCTGATCCACAGGGTTATATTCTAACGGTATCGCAGCTGAACAGCTATACCGCGAGCGTACTGGATAATGACGCCCTTCTCAGCGCAATAAGTGTGCGCGGCGAGGTAAGCGGCTTTAAGAGGCATTCATCGGGTCATATCTATTTTTCCTTAAAGGACAGCAGCGCGCTGATACGCTGCGTGATGTTCAAACAAAACGCCTGGGGACTGGACATAGACGTCCGGGACGGTATGCAGGTTATAGCGCAGGGAAAGGCGGCTATTTACGCAAAAGACGGCCAGTATCAGTTGTATGTTTCGCATATAAAAAAAGAAGGCGAGGGAGACCTTTATAAGCGCTTTGTAATGCTTAAGACCCGTCTTGCGGCGAAGGGGCTGTTTGATGAAGCTCATAAAAAGCCGCTGCCGCTTTTGCCGCGATGCGTAGGAATAATTACATCGCCTACCGGCGCGGCTATACGCGACATACAAAATGTCATACGCCGCCGCTATCCGATGATGGATATGGCGGTATGCCCGTCCGATGTGCAGGGTGAGGGAGCCGCGGCAAAGATCGCACGCGCCATACGCAGCATGGATGCTTCGGGTATAGCTGACATACTCATTGTTGGGCGCGGAGGCGGAAGCATAGAGGATCTATGGGCGTTCAACGAGGAGGAGGTAGCCCAGGCCATATACGATTGCTACATACCGGTTATCAGCGCCGTGGGGCATGAAACGGACTTTACCATATCGGATTTTGTTGCGGATATGCGCGCGCCTACGCCCTCCGCCGCGGCGGAGTTGTGTGTGCCGGAGTACGAGGCGCTGGTGGACACTGTAGAAATGTACGCTCAAAGCCTGATACGCACAGTCAATGACCGTTTGAATTCCGAGCGGCGGCGCGTGCTCTCCTTACTTAAGAGTGCGGCAATGGAGTCGCCTCGGCATTTTGCGGATGCAAAGCGGCACACGCTGCTTGCCGCTCAGTATGCGATGCGTATGGCAGTATGCGACAGCCTGTCGGAGGCCCGGACACGTGTTGACAGCGCGGCTTCCGCCATTGACGCTATGTCGCCGGACGGTGTGCTAAAACGGGGCTATGCGCTGCTTAGAAGCGGCGATGAGTATATCACCAACACGGCCGCGCTGAAGGCGGCCGGCGAAGCGGAGATATATATGCGCGACGGTCATGCGCATATTAGAGTTATGGATACGGAGGAGGATACATGAAGGCGATAGAGGAGCTTTCTTTTGAAGCGGCGCTAAAGGAGCTTGAGGAGACGTCAGTAAAGCTGTCTGACGGTAATCTGCCGCTTGCCGATATGGTAAAGCTGTACGAGCGCGGCGACGCTTTGGCCAGACGCTGTACGGAGCTGCTGGACGCATACGAAGCGCGTATAGATATGCTTACGCCCGGCAAGGCGGAGGATACGCAATGAGCGAGCTTTTGCAGCGTACAGAAAAATATACGGCTCTTGCTCAGGCACGGCTGGCTACCATGCTGGATGGAATTACGCCGGATGCGCTTGGCGAACCCATGCGTTACAGCGTTATCGCCGGAGGCAAGCGTTTGCGTCCATGCCTGGCTATGGCCTGCTGCGAAATGCTTAACGGGTGCTTCGATGCGGCGCTTGAGCTTGGCTGCTGTGTGGAGCTTATACACACTTATTCGCTTATTCATGACGACCTGCCCTGCATGGATAACGATGATTATCGGCGAGGCAGACCCAGCAACCATAAGGTATACGGCGAGGCGTTCGCGCTGCTTGCTGGCGACGGGCTGCTGAGTCTTGCTTTTGAGCTTATGCTGTGCGGCGCCGATAAGTATGCAAGGCTGCCAAATTATACCAAAGCCATGCAGGCGATAGCGCGCGGCTCCGGCGTATTCGGCATGGTGGCCGGACAGGCTATGGATCTTTCGCTGGAGGGCAAGCTGACGAGTGACGCTGATACTCTTAAGCTGATGCACACCTGCAAGACCGGCGCGATAATCAAGGCCGCGCTGCTCGCAGGTGCATATACCGCAGAGCCGGATTTGAATGCGGTTGCGGCGATAACCACCTATGCCGAGGAGTTTGGTATACTGTTTCAGATAACCGACGATATATTGGACGTAACGGGTGATTTTGCCTCCATGGGCAAGACCCTTGGCAAGGACGCAGAGCATGATAAGACCACCTATGTTACGCTGTACGGGCTTGCGGAGGCACAGCGCCTGGCAAAGCGCAGCGCAGACTGTGCTGCTGCGGCGCTGGACAGCTTTGGGCAAAACGCAGAATACCTTAAACAGCTTGCGTCATATACGCTGAACAGGAGAAAATAGCTTGAAAGGCACACGCGCGGACATACGGCTTGTTGAGCTGGGACTTGTATCTACACGCGAAAGAGCGCGTTCGCTCATAATGAGCGGCGTGGTCTTCTTTAGCAACGGTTTGCGCGTAGAGAAGCCGGGACAGAATCTGCCCGAAGACGCTGTTATAATAGTAAAAGAGGATCCTAATCCTTTCGTAAGCCGCGGTGGATTAAAGCTGGAAAAGGCGGTGTCTTCGTTTTCCATACAGTTAGACGGTGTGATAGCGGCAGATGTAGGAGCCTCCACGGGCGGTTTTACAGACTGTATGCTAAAGCATGGCGCAAAGCATGTATATGCAATAGACGTGGGCTACGGGCAGCTCGACTGGATGCTTAGAAACGATTTGCGCGTATCCGTGATGGAACGCACTAACGCCCGCAATATGTCGCCGGAATGGTTCGATGCTCCGCTTGATTTTGCCGCTACGGACGTATCGTTTATATCGCTTAAGCTGATATTGCCCGGCATGTTCAACTGCCTTAAGGCCGGCGGCACGGCGGTGGCGCTGGTAAAGCCGCAGTTTGAGGCGGGAAGGGACAAGGTTGGTAAACACGGCGTAGTCCGGGATGCATCGGTACATATGCAGGTGCTGTTTGAAACGGCTGTGTTTGCGCAGCGCACTGGTTTTTCACTGCTCGGCATGGACTATTCGCCTATTACAGGCCCTAAAGGAAACATCGAGTTCCTGCTTGTGCTGAATAAGGGAGGCGAAACGCTTGCGGAGACTGAGCTAAATGACGCTGCCGAAGAAGTGGTCACTGCGGCGCATTCAAGCCTGGCTGTATAGACGTTATCAGAAATAAGCTATAATATATTGTGAATAGTACTTGAAATGCGAATATACAGTATACTATAATATTTATACACGAATCGCAGGAGAGCTTTATGCACGATAAATGTATCGGTCTGTTTACCAACCCAACCAAACCCGAAATACTCGACAAGGTTAAAAGTGCCTGCCAAGCACTCACCGATGCAGGCTATCGATGCTCTGTCCATGCCAGCATGAGCGACGCATTTCCGCTTGCCGCTACTTATGAGGCTCAACGGCCGGACTGCATAGTTGCCTTTGGCGGCGACGGTACGATACTGCGTGCATCCAAAGAATCCGTATGCTATGACGCGCCCATACTCGGCGTAAACCTGGGCCGCGTTGGCTTTTTGAGCGAAGTGCCGATAGACGGGCTTTGTGCGGCGTTGGATAGATACATTCGCGGCGAATACGAGCTGGACGAGCACATGATGCTCACATACAGTATCAATGGCATTGACGCTTACGATTGCCTTAACGATATACTTCTGTACAAAAAAACCTTCTCCGGAGTTGCGGAGATATGCGTCAACGTTGGCGGCGTGGATGCCGGCAAGGTTTTTTGCGACGGATTGATAATCAGTACTCCCACCGGAGCCACAGGCTATTCGATATCCGCCGGAGGCCCCGTTATCGCGGACGGACTGAATGCTGCAATTATCACGCCGATATGTCCGCATACGCTGTGCTTTAGGCCTATAATCGCAGCGGCGGACACGGTTTTGACTTTTTCTCTGCCAAGCGGCGGACTGGTGGCTGCGGACGGCATGTTTATATCCGAGGTTAGCGCAGCCGATGTGATCACCGTGAGAAAAAGCGAAAAAAGAGTGTTATTCATTCGCATGAGCGATAGAAACCTATATAAGCTTATCAAGAACCGGCTGGCGTGAAAGGAGAATCATTATGAAAGCTATAAGGCACTCTGCTATACTTGAGCTTATCAATGCGCATAACATCGAAACACAGGAAGAGCTTGCACAAAGGCTTAAAGATAGGGGTATGGTCGTAACACAGGCCACCATCTCGCGCGATATAAAGGAGCTTAGGCTTATCAAGGTGCTTGCGGAGAATGGGCGATATAAATACGCTACCGCTGATAAGGCGGAGCTTGGTCTCCGGGATAAATTCCGCAGGATATTCTCCCAGTCGGTATTATCCATAACGTATACCGGCAACCTCATAGTTATCAAAACGCTCTCGGGCTCTGCAAGCGCCGCTACCGAGGCGATAGATTCCTTCCGTTGGAGTGAAATAGCCGGCACTATTGCCGGTAACAATACAATTTTTGTTGCCATTAAGGATTCCAAGGCCGCGCCAGATTTGGTAAAGCGGCTATACGCTATGATGGAGCAGGGGTGACGGTATGCTTTTGCGTCTGTTCATACGGGACGTAGCGATAATCGACGAGCTGGAGATTGAGTTCGGCGACGGGTTTAACGTACTTACCGGAGAGACCGGCGCCGGTAAATCAATAATTATCGACGCTGTAAACCTTATACTTGGCGAACGTGCCAGCAAGGAGCTTATCAAGCACGACGCAGACAAGGCCGTGGTGGAAGCAGTATTCAACGTTGCCGCCTGCACGACCGTTAAGCGCGTACTTGCAGATATGGGAATGCCCGAGGACGACGAGCTTATCCTCTCGCGCGAGCTGTACGCCGCGGGCAAGAATATATGCCGTGTCAATGGTACGTTGGTCACCCTTACCATGCTGCGACAACTTACGGATACCCTTGTGGATGTACACGGGCAGCATGAGCATCAGTCGCTTATAACCCCTAACCGGCACATGGCTTTTTTGGATGCGTTTGCACACGACAGCATCGCTGGCCCGAAGGCACGCGTCAGCCAGCTTTATAGCGAGTATCGCTCCATACGCAGCGAGCAGCTCTCGGGCTTCGGCTCGGAGGAGGAGCGCGCTCGCGAGATGGACATACTTGCCTTCCAGATTAATGAGATAGAAGCGGCAAAGCTGGACTCAGGAGAGGAGCAGCGGCTGCTCGATGAACGCAAGCTGTTGACGAACGCCGAACGCATAATGCTCGCTCTGGAAAACGCATACGAGGCGCTAAACGGTGAAAACGGAGCGTTGACAGGGCTGGATGCGGCGCGGCAGCAGCTTGGCGGCATCGCTTCGATAGGCGAGGAATACGACGCGCTGCATCAACGTTTGGGCGATGCATTTTACTCACTGGACGATATTGCCATTTCGCTGCGCGACAGCAAGACGGGCTTTGAATTTGATCCTGACAGGCTAAATGCCATAGAGGAGCGGTTGGAGCTTATCAGCGGACTAAAACGCAAATATGGCAGCGATATACCCGCTGTGCTTACCTTCCTGGTAAAGGCTCAGGAGCGCTTGTATTCGTTGCAAAACGCGGATAGGCGTGAAGCCGAGCTTGCGGCGAGACTTGGCGAATGCTCGGCACGATACGCCGCCGCCGCCGCCGAGCTTACCGCGCTCAGACACAGCGCGGCAGAAGCGCTGTCAAAAAGGCTGCTCGCCGAGCTTTCGGATCTTGGCTTGGATAAAGCGCGATTCGACGTGCGCTTTGACGATGCGCCGCAAGCGTATTCGGTTTGCGGCGTAGATAAACTCGAGTTTATGCTGAGCACCAACCCGGGCGAACCCCTAAAGCCTCTGTCAAAGGTGGCATCGGGCGGTGAGCTAAGCCGTATAATGCTTGCCTTCAAGGCCATATTTGCAGCACAGGACGAGATAGGAACACTTATATTCGATGAGATAGACGTAGGCATAAGCGGCCGTGTGGCGGGCGTAGTCGGGGAAAAGATGGTACGTATTGCGGATACGCACCAGGTAATATGTATAACGCATCTGCCTCAGATAGCCGCGCTTGCGGACCGGCATTTTATTGTAGAAAAGCAGGACGACGGAGTCACCACGCGTACCAGCGCGCATATGCTGGACCACGAGGGCCGCTGCCGCTGCATAGCGCTTATGATGGACGGTAATCCGGAATCCGATACGGCATACAAGCACGCCTGCGAGCTCATTGGTTCCTCAGAAGCCGAGAAGCTGCGCCGCAGAGCATAAAAACTGACTGCCGCTGAATAGCGATCGACATTTTATCACAACATATTCACTGCGGCGCTATATGCCGTAGTGAATGTGTTGAGGTGTGGTTTTGAATAAGCGTACGGCAATAGTTTCAATAAGAGTATTCGGGATACTGCTCAGCGCGGCGCTTATTATTTTTAATTTTTCTGAACAAATGCAAACGCTGCGGGAGCTGCCGGATCGGCTGTATTCGGGCAGCGAATTCGAATCGTTCATTGGGCTTGAAGGCGTTTTCGACGTAGAGTATTCCGGCGCAGCCACCGTGGGCGCAGGCTTGGATGAAACGCTGAACGCCGATACCGACGCGACGGTTACGATAACTATTTTAAAAATTCCGGTTAAAAGCGTTGAGCTGGTATCAAGGGATACGGTCACGCTAGTGCCGGGCGGTCAGGCGATGGGAATACGGATGTATACCGAGGTGCTGGTGGTTGGCTTCGGTAAAGTGGTTACAGAAAACGGTGCTGTATCCCCGGCGCAGGAGGCCGGCATCGCTGTGGGGGATATTATCGTAAGCGTTGATAGTTCACCCGTGGATAATGCAGCAGATCTAAGCGAGCTCTCCAACGAGCGGCAACTTGTAATAACCGTTGACCGCGGAGGCAGACGCTTGGATTTCACCGTAAATGCAGCACAGGACATAACAGACGGCGCATACCGGCTGGGCATGTGGGTTCGCGACAGCACGCTGGGCATAGGCACGCTTACATATTACGACCCAGTTAATGGTGATTTCGGTGCACTGGGCCGCGCAATAACCGATGCAGACACCGGGAGCGAGCTTATTGTAACAGAGGGTTATGTGAGCGCATCCATGGTATACGGCGTCTCCAAAGGAGAGCAGGGAACGCCCGGAGAGCTGCATGGTATGCTTATGGACAGTACAAAAACATACGGCGTTATTGAAGACAATACTGCATATGGAATATTCGGCCGATTGGATGAATATCCTGCAGATCTGGCATATCCCAACGGGCTGCCGATAGCTTACCGCGACGAGATACAGCTTGGCGATGCGCAGCTGCTCGCAACTGTGGATGAAACGGGCGTGCAGGCATTCTCCTGCAAGGTGATCAAGGTGCTTTCGGCGCAGAGCGATCCGCAAAAGCGTTTGGTAATAGAGATAACAGACACCAGACTTATTGAAATTACCGGCGGTATAGTGCAGGGCATGAGCGGAAGCCCTATTATACAGGACGGGAAGCTTGTTGGCGCCGTTACACACGTGCTGCTCAACGACCCTCAGAAGGGGTACGGCATATGCGTGGAGGATATGCTATCTGCGGCAAGTAATTAAGCGTAAAATACCGTGATGTGTTGAAAAGTCTTACTATAATAAAAGTATCATATATATTTTTTAAATAAATAATATAACTTTTTTTACTTT
>CAZXRQ010000045.1:0-15957 GCA_964642795.1 uncultured Oscillospiraceae bacterium
AAACAGCCCGCAACGATGCGGACTGTTTTACTTTTGGTACACCGTCAGGGGCTCGAACCCTGGACACCCTGATTAAGAGTCAGGTGCTCTACCAACTGAGCTAACGGTGCAAACTGGAGCGGGAGACGGGGCTCGATTTCGGTCATCGGCAGGCCGTGCTTGCGCTTTGCGCTACGCACGTCACGCCTGACACGAAATCCCGGCCGCTAAAATTGCGTCACCGGCGCAATTTTTCCCTGCGGGCCGCGGCTTCGATCCCCTTGGATCTTCATCCAAACATTTATATATGCAATATGCAGACGCATATATAAATGTTTGGAGCGGGAGACGGGGCTCGAACCCGCCACCTCTGCCTTGGCAAGGCAGCGCTCTACCGAATGAGCTACTCCCGCGCTTTTTCGCGCTTGGTTATTGTAGCGCATGAGCCGGAGCTTGTCAAGGGGTTAATGCGGTGTTTTGTGGTTTTTTGGGAGCGTGCGCGGCGTCACAGGCCGCGTATACGCACTTCTGTAACACGGCCGATTATCTCCGCATCGCCGCCGTTTATTATCATGGGCTCGTATTTAGGATTTGCGGGTATCAGCATAAGCTGGTTTTGCATCCACTTGACCTTGCGCAGCAGCACCTCGTCGTCGAGGCGTATCACGGCGATTTGGCCGTTTTCCACGCGTGGCTGCATACGTACCAGCACCAGAGCGCCCTCGGGGATGAACTCCCCCGTCATGCAGTCGCCCTCGACCTCCATATAGAAGTACTCGCCTGCCGTAACGTCGCCGGCCGGGAGCGGTATGTATTCGCTTATATTTTCGTCCGCCAAAATGGGCAGCCCGGCGTGTACCCGCCCCACCAGCGGTACGCCTACGGTATCCGTTACCGGCATAAAGGTGGGCGAGACCGCGCCGCGCCCTTTGAACAGGGGCTCCACCGCGTCACGCTGCATCAAATAGTCGGCGGTAACATCGAATATGTCGCACAGGCGGGTAAGTATGTCGTAGGGCAGTGGTACGCGGCCAACCTCGTACTTGCTTATGGCGGCCTTCTGTACGCCCAGCATAGCGCCCAGCTCATCCTGTGTGATGCAATGCTGCTGCCGTAGCTGCTTCAAACGGTTCACGGGTGACCCTCCCTTAATAGTTTTACACATTATATCTTAATACGATACCAGATGCAAGCGAAATAATTTTGTAAAAGTCCCATAAACGGGATTGACAGTATCAATTGGAGATACTATAATGCATATACAGAACAAGCAAGACCAATGCTGTCCGTACAAGATACGCACAGCGAGCAACGGCGGATATCCTTGCGAGATACTATTGGAGGTATGGCAATGAACTTTTTCGGCATGTTTTTCTCATTTATGATCCCCGGCATATTGCTTGGTATGATGGCTGCCTCCGTGCTGCGCCAGCAGACGCGCCGCCGCAGGGCTGCTGCCAGGGCGGCGGTACGGCGCCGCGCGCTGTACGTATGCGATCTCAGGCAGGAGAACGCCGCGTAATCCCGCAGCGATATACTGTTTGCCCGAAAGGGTAAAAATTAAATATATACTTGCGCCGGCGAACAGGGCAGTATTGAGCTGCCCTGTTCGCTTATTCTGGCCGTATGGCTTTGTTAACAAATCCGCACAAGGGTGCAAAACCGTTGCCCTGCCCAGCCCGATAATGTATAATGGGCTTCGGAACGAATGATGCAATCAAGCATGGGAGTAAACTATGAGCCGAAGAAGACGCAGATCAAGGCGTGCAGGTAATATAGCGCGCGCAATAATACTGCTGGTGCTGGTACTGCTTGCGCTTGCGCTTGGCGTACTTATAATAATGGATAGCTGTAATCCGGAGGCAGCTGGCGATGCGCAGAGCGGGGAATCCGGCGGCCTGTTCAGCGGCCTGCTCAACGGCGGCGCGGAGGTCACGCCTGTTCCCACCGCAACTCCGGAGCCTACGCCGGAGCCTATACGCGACCCGGAGGCGGTGCTTGGCACCACTGCCGCGGATTTTGGACTGGAGACCCAGATGCAGCTTGACGGCGCTGCCATCGACAGCTATACGGCTGTTGCAGATCTTGATTTTGGCGAGACCGGCGACTATACCGAGCTTGAAGGCGTTATCACCTTCCGCGGCAACAATTTCCGCAACGATCCCACCTATGGCACGGCGGGCGATGTAACCGAGAAGAAGCTGGAGCTCGTGTGGACAAAGGAGATACCCGGCAGCATATCCAAGGCCGATCCGAACGACGGAAGCTGGTTTGGCTGCGGCTGGACGGGACAGCCGCTGATAGCGCGCTGGCCCGAGAGCACCCGAAGCATCATGAACATATATCCCGACAAGCAGTCCAAGGATGGCCTTGTGGAGATAATATACGCTACGGAAAACGGCTATATATACTTTTTTGACCTTGACGACGGAAGCACCACCCGCGATAAGATCAACGGCAAGTGGACCTTCAAGGGCAGCGGCAGCCTGGATCCGAGGGGATATCCGCTGCTGTACGTCGGTGCGGGCGACGACGGCCCCAACGGCTCGGCGCAGAACATGATAATAAGCCTTATCGACGGCACAAAGCTATACAGCTACGGCGCGGACGACGAGTATTCGCTTAGGAAATTCAAGGCATTTGATCCGGGCACGCTGGTGCACGCGGACAGCGATACCGTGACCTATGCGTCCGAGAGCGGCATAATCTACCAATTCCAGCTCAATACCGTGTACGACGAGGCGGCGGGCACCATTAGCGTAAACCCCACCCGTATACTCAAGTGGCGCTATACGACCGCGCGCTCCCGCACAGGCCTGGACAACAACACCTACTGGCTGGGCTTTGAATCCAGCCCGATCATGTGGCGCAACTATATGTACGTTACGGATAACTGCGGCGATATGTTCTGTATCGATATAAACACCATGGAGGTGGTGTGGATGCAGGATGTGCTGGACGATACCAACTGCACGCCGGTATTCGAGATAGACGAGACAACGCGCACGCCATACATATACATTGGTACGTCGCTGCATTGGCTGGCGGATTCCAACAATACCGGCTACATACCATTTTGGAAGATAAACGCGCTGACCGGCGAGGTAGTATGGGAGGCGGACGGCATACGCTGCTCAAGGGCAAGCAATGTGTCGGGCGGCATACAGGATACCGCTGCTCTGGGACAGAACAACCTGTCGGATATGGTGTATGTCAACTATGCAAAGACCGTGGATACGGCTACACGGGGTATTCTCGTTGCCTACAACAAGGCAGATGGCAGCATCGCCTGGAAATACGATCTCGGCGCATATTCCTGGAGCTCGCCGCTCATCATGTATGATGATAATGGCGACGGCTATGTGATAACCTTTGATTCGGCGGGCATGATGTACCTGTTCGACGGGAGGACGGGCGCGCTGCTGGATCAGCTTGAGCTTGAGGGCAATTTCGAGGCAAGCCCCGCCGCCTTCGACGACATGATAGTGATAGGCTCCCGTGGCTCCAAGGTATACGGCATAAGGCTGAAATGACCAGGTGTGACAATAAGAGGTACAGATGATTAAATTCGACCTGCATACCCATTCCATTATGTCCGACGGTACGGATACCCCGGCCGAGCTTGTGAGAAAAGCTGCGCTTGGGGGGCTGAGCCTTGTTGCGATTACGGATCATGATACCACCGCAGGCATTGCAGAGGCGGCGGAAGCGGGCTGCGATATAGGCATAGACGTGCTCAGCGGAATAGAGATAGACTGCCAGTTCGACGGTGAGCTGCATGTGCTGGGGCTGGGCATAGATATAGAAAACAGCGATCTTTTGCAGCTGGAGCGATTGGCAAAGGTGTGGCGCAAGGAGCGCAACGAGGGAATATTGAAAAAGCTCGCGCAGCACGGCGTGGATGCGGCGCCACACATGGAGACCTGCGGCGGCACCGTCACAAGGACGCACATCGCGCGGGCTGTTGTGAAGGCGGGCGGCGCAAGCAGCATCCAGGAGGTGTTCAATAAATACATCGGCTCGGACGCGTCCTGCTATGTTCAGAGCATACGGCCGGATTACGGTTCAGTGATAGACATAATCCATTCAGCGGGCGGCTTTGCGGTGCTGGCGCATCCGTGCAAGCTAAAATGCGACGTACATGCGCTGGTGGGCGACATGGCCGCATGCGGGCTGGACGGACTGGAGGTGTTCTACCCCACGGCGACGCGGGGACAGGTGGAGCTCTTTTCCTCGCTGGCCGCGCAGTACGATTTGCTCATGACCTGCGGCAGCGATTATCACGGTGCGGCGCGCAACGCACATCTTGGCGACGCCTGCGAGGATAATCCGTACCTTGCAATGCTGCACGATGTTATATTCGAACAGTGTTTTTAATCAATTATCGACATTCATTTCGATATTTGATTGATTGCGCACGGTATGTTTGCTATAATCGAATCGACAATAGTCGAGGGGGATAATAAGCCATGCTTGGAGGAGACGGACTCATCAAAATATTCGCGGGCAGCGCCAGCAGGGATTTTGCGCTTAGGATGTGCGATTATCTCAACATCCCGATGGGCGACTGCACCACGATAGTATTTTCCGAGGGGAACACATTTGTACGCATTAACGAGAGCATACGCGATAAGGACGTTTATTTCGTTCAGACGCTGGGACTCGATCCCAACAACGAATTCGCGGAACTGCTCTTTTTTATGGACGCGTTCAAGCGCGCGAGCGCAAACTCCGTTACTGCCATAATCCCGTATTTCAGCTACGCCAAGGGCGACAAGAAGGACGAGCCGCGCGTGTCGATACGCGCCCGCGTGTGCGCCGAGTGCATAGAGCTTGCGGGAGCCGACCGCGTGATAACCATGGATCTTCACGCAGCGCAGGTGCAGGGCTTCTTCAAAAATCCGGTGGATCATCTTTACGCCGTAAGCCTGCTTGCGCGTTTTGCACGCAAGCTTGGCATAGTGGACGACGATCTTGTGGTGGTATCGCCGGACGCGGGCAGCGCAAAGCGCGCGCGTATTCTGGCGGACGAGCTGCATTGCCCCGTAGCCATAGGCGATAAGATGCGCTACGGCCACGACGAAAACGCCAAGGTGCTGGAAATAATTGGTAATGTAAAGGGCAAAAACTGCATAGTGGTGGATGATTTTACCATTTCCGGCGGCACGCTGGTGGAGGTAGCCCACGGCTTGAAGGACAAGGGCGCAAAGGATATATACGCCTTCCTTTCCCATATAGTTATGCAGGATAAAGGCGTGAAGCGCATAGAGGATAGCCCCATAAAGCTGCTGGTCTCCACGGATACCGTGGACTGCCCCGCTGCGCGCAAGAGCGACAAGATCAAGATAATCTCCGCCGCGCCTATGTTTGCCGAGGCGGTGCGCCACGTTCACGACAGGCTGCCGCTTTCCGATGTGTTCGATAATCCTCCCGCAAGGATGCTGGATATGAGCTTTGAAAAGCAGATATCGCTGCGCGATCTGCATAAGAAGTGCTGATGTAACGTCCAATAGGTATCGTACAATGCCGCGCGCCTTATCGGTGCGCGGCATGATTTTATGCGGCGGACGGGCGCTCCCAAGCGGTGATCCACTTGCCGCCGCGGTAGCGCGCGAATGCTATTATGCCGCGCACGGTAAGGTCGATCACCACGGCCAGCCATGCGCCGGCAAGCCCCAGCGAGGTGAAGCGGACGATGGCGTATGCCAGCGGAAGCCGGACGGCCCACATGCTGATAGCGCAGGTGATGAAGGGCCATTTGGTATCGCCGGCGCCCCGGAAAACACCAAACGCCACGCTGAACAGCGCACACAGGGGTTCTCCGAACGCCTCGATCTTAAACAGCAGGCCGCCTAAGGCTATCACCTGCTTATCCGGCGTGAACAGCGCTATAAGCGGCTCGGCCGTAAAGTACATGACCACGCCGATGATCACCATAAACACAAAGCCGTACAGCATACATTTATCGGCATAACGCTTTGCGAGCGCGGCTTTTTTCGCGCCGAGGGACTGCGCCACCAGCGTGGTGGCGGTGGCGGATATGCCAAACAGCGGCATATAGGCCATGGCTTCGGCGGTGATGGCCATGTGGTGCGAGGCGAGCGCCACGGTGCCAAGGCTGGTCACGATGGCGGTCATGGCGATCTGCCCGAAGGAGAGCGTAAGCCGCTCAAACGCTACGGGGGAGCCGAGGAGGGCCGCCTGCTTCAGTATGGCGGCGTCCGGCCGGTAGCTGCCCGGTGTTATGCGCACAGGAGCCTTTTTGTACAGCGCGCGCAGCAGCATAACGCCGGAAAACGCGGTGGCCAGCGCCGTGGCGAGCGCCGCGCCGGGAACGCCGAGCCCGGCGCCCCACAGGCGGAGCGGTTGGCCGAATACATCTATAGTACGTGCCGGGAATATCAGCAGGAAATTGAGCGCGACGTTTATAAGGTTGGTAAGGGTGTTGAACAGCAGCGGCGTTTTTGTATCCCCGCTGCAGCGCAGTATATTGGAGCATACTGCTACGCACAGGTTGAATATGGACGCCGTGCCCACTATCGCGAAGTAGTCCGCGGCATTCTGCCTTATTGCGGGATCCGCATTGAACCATGCCGGCAGCCGCTGCGCGATGAGCAGCATGATAACTGAGATCGCAGCGCCTACAGCAAATATGCTGAACACGGCCTGCCGCATTACCTTAACGGTGTATTCGCGGTCGTTTGCGCCTATGCTGCGCCCCACTAGCACGCCAAAGCCTACGCCTGTTGCGAAGAATATGCCGTTTATCACCCATATGGTGGAGGTGACGAGCGCTATCGCGGCGGTGGCGGCGGCGCCGAGGCTGCCGACCATCGCGGTATCGACATACTGCACAAGCGTTACCAGCACCTGCTCTATCACAGCGGGCCAAGCAAGCATCCATATTATCCGGCCGGGGCGTGCGGATTCGTCCAATATATTGATAGACCGTGTCATGTTATAAACAACCTGCCTTATGCGTAATGCGATGAAGCATACGACAAATATAGAACAATACCGCGATTGTGTAAAGCGGCATTTTGACGTATAATTGGTTTGCAGGTATGAAAGGAAGCATATGGATCTGTTTGAAAGCAGCGTAGCAAAACGCGCCCCGCTGGCGGACAGGATGCGCCCGCGCACGCTGGACGAGTTTATTGGCCAGCCCCACATAGTCGGGGAGGGCCGTTTGCTGCGGCGTGCAATAGAGACCGACTCGCTGCAGTCCAGCATATTCTTCGGGCCGCCGGGCTGCGGCAAGACCACGCTTGCGCAGATCGTGGCGAATACGACGGATTCCGCGTTTGTAAAGCTAAACGCGGTGACCGCCGGTGTAAAGGATGTGCGCGCCGTGATAGATCAGGCGCATGCGGATCTTGGCATGTACGGCAAGGCTACATATCTGCTGCTGGACGAGTGCCACCGCTGGAGCAAGGCCCAGTCCGACAGCATACTGCCCGCGCTGGAAAAGGGTATAATCCGCTTTATCGGCTCCACCACGGAAAACCCCATGGTGTCTATGACCGGCGCTATCGTGTCGAGGTGCAGGCTGTTTCAGTTTTTCCCGCTCACATACGACGATATTATGCGCGCTATGCGTGAGGCGATAGCGGACGGCGAGCGCGGCATGGGCGCATACAACGCCGACTTTGACGACGACGCGCTTGAGCATATAGCCTACGTTGCAAACGGGGATGCGCGAAACGCGCTCAACGCCGTGGAGCTTGCCATACTCACCACCCGTCCGGAAAGGGGCAGGCTGCACATCACAAAGGAGATTGCCGCCGAGAGCATACAGCAGAAGGTGATAAACTGCGACGAGCAGCAGTTTTACGATATGCTGTCGGCGTTTTGCAAGAGCCTGCGCGGCGGGGATACGGATGCTGCGCTGGCGTGGTTTGCAAGCTTGATATATGCGGGCATAGATCCGCGCATAATAGTACGGAGGCTTATCGCCCATGCGTCTGAGGACGTGGGGCTTGCCAACCCGCAGGCCATGGTGCAGGCGGTGGCGGCAGGACACGCGCTGGAGCAGATAGGTATGCCGGAGGCACGGCTATCCATCACGCAGGCGATAATATTCATATGCGAAAGCCCCAAGTCCAACTCCGTGGTAAAGGCGGTGGAGGGCGCGTTTTCGGATGCGGAGAGGATCGCAAACACGCCGGTTCCGATGCACCTGCGCGATACCAGCTTTTACGGCGCGGCCAAGCTGGGGCACGGCAAGGGCTATAAATACCCTCACGACTACCCCGGCCATGTCGTGGAGCAGCAGTATATGCCGGATTCGCTGGTGGGGAAGCGCTATTACGAGCCGGGAGAGCTGGGCAGCGAGGGCAAGATAAGGCAGAATCACATGCGCCGCGATGAAGAACGGTAGCGGACGCTTTATACAACAATCAAAACACGGGAGGGCAATGGCTTGATAGACCAACGACTTGCGCAGGATGTGCTAAACGCCGCGCTGGAGACGGGCGGCGATTTTTCAGAGCTGTATATGGAGGATACTGAGTCCCACACGATAACCATGCAGTCCGGCTGTGTAGAGGATGCGGCATACAGGCGGCTGCACGGCGCGGGGGTACGGGTGCTTAGCGGCGTGCGCAGTGCGTATGCGTATACCGCCGACGTCAGCCGGGAGGCGCTTATCGCCACGGCCAAGGCGGCAGCTGCGGCAATAACGGGGGATGCCCGGTGCGAAAGCGCCGGCTTTGATGCGCTTCGCAATGCCGCAAAGCCGCCGCGTATACCCTTTCAGGATGTGGACAACGCCCGGCGCGTCGCGCTGCTGAAGCGGGCGGAGGCCGGTGCGCGGGAGACAAGCGCGGAGATAACGCAGGTGTCCAGCACATACATGGATGTGGATCAGCGCATAATGGTGTGCAACAGCGAGGGCGTATGGGGCGAGGACAGGCGGCCGCGCGGAAGGCTGTATGTATCCGCTGTGGCGTCGGCCGGCGGCGAGGCGCAGACCGGCACACTGGGCCCGGGCTGCGGCATGGGTTTTGAGACCTTTGAGCGCATAGACCCGTTCGAAGCTGGCAGAGAGGCTGCCAATACCGCCGTAACAATGCTGCACGCGCCGCAATGCCCGGCGGGAGCGGTGCCTGTGGTGATAGACGGCGGCTTCGGCGGCGTAATACTTCACGAGGCCTGCGTACATTCATTGGAGGCCACCAGCGTTGCAAAGGGCAATTCGGAGTTCTGCGGCAAGCTGGGGCAGAGGATAGCAAGTGATATCGTCACCGCCGTGGACGACGGTACGCTTGCTGGCGAGTGGGGCAGCATAGGCATAGACGACGAGGGCACACCCAGCCAGCGCAACGTGCTTATAGAAAACGGCATACTGAAAAGCTACCTTGTGGACAAGCTGGGCGGCCGCATAATGGGGCAGAAGCTAACCGGCTCCTCCCGCAGGCAGGGCTATATGTTCGCGCCCACCAGCCGCATGACCAATACGTTTTTTGCGCCGGGCACGGACGACGAGGATGAGATGCTGCGCACGATGGGCGACGGGCTGTTTGCAAAGAAGATGGGCGGCGGCTCGGTAAACCCGCTTACAGGCGAGTTCAATTTCGCGGTGGACGAGGGCTACTGGGTGAAGGACGGCAAAATCCTTACCCCGGTGCGCGGCGCAACGCTTATTGGCCGCGGCGCGGAGGTGCTTATGAAGATAGACCGTATAGGCAAAAATATGTGGATGGGCCAGGGCATGTGCGGCTCGATTTCGGGGGCTGTGCCGACCAATGTGGGCCAGCCGAGGATCCGCGTGACCGGCATAGTAGTCGGCGGCAAGGGAGGTGCGCTGTAATGAATTTTGAGCAGTATAAGGACAGGGCGTTTGAGTATGCGCTGGCGCAGGGTGCCGGCGCGGCGGAGATATATTTTTTTGACGGCGGCGGCTTTGAGGCTGTGGCTTCGGACGGAGAGCTGGATAAATACAGCGTCAGCCATGAATACGGGCTTACCCTGCGCGTGCAGGTGGAGGGCAAGGACGGCTATGCCTATACAGAGGCGCTGGATGATCCTGAATCACTGTGCAAATGCGCAATAGATAACGCAAAAACCATAGAGAACGGCGACGAGTCTCCGATGTGCGGTAAATGCGAGTACCCGGCCGTGGAGTATCCCGAGCAGCCGCTCGCGGCCTTGAGCGAGGATGAGAAGATAGACCTTGCGCTGCGGCTGGAGAAGGCGGCGCTGGCCGCGGACGATAGCGTAAAGCGCGTGATGTACTGCACGGCTGCGTCGGGGCATACGGAGCTGCGTATAGTGAATACGCTGGGCATGGACGCGCGGCGTAAAAGCGATATCGGCATAATATACCTTATGCCGGTGTTGCAGGAGGGGGAGGTTGTAAAGGATGGCTTTGCCTTCCGCACCGGGGTGGCCGCTCTGAATGTGGACGGGTGCGCAAAGGAAGCGGCGGAAATAGGCGCGTCGCGCTTTGGCGCAGACTCGGTACCCTCCGGCGAATACAGGATACTGCTTAAAAACACGGCTGTTGCGGACCTGCTGGACGCGTTTTCTCCCATGTTCTGCGCGGATAACGCGCAAAAGGGGCTTTCACTGTTCGCGGGCAAAGAGGGCCAGCGCATAGCGGCCGACAGTATAACCATACTGAACGATCCGCTGTATAAGGACGATCCCCGCCCGTTCGACGCGGAGGGCGTGCCCAGCGTTACCACCGCCGTGGTGGAGCGCGGGGTGCTCAGGTCCCTGCTGCACGATCTGAAAACCGCAAAGAAGGCCGGCGTAAGCTCCACCAGCAGCGCGGGGCGCGCAAGGCCGTTTTCTCCGATAGAGGTAGCGCCGTGCAATCTGCATATTCAGGCGGGAGAGGATAGCTACGAGGCGCTTTTGGCAGAGCTGGGAGACGGGCTGGTAATAGACGAGCTGGTCGGGCTGCATGCCGGCGTGGATTCGGTCTCCGGCGAGTTTTCGCTGCTTGCGCAGGGCCATCTCGTAAAGGACGGCAGGATAGTACGCGCGGTGGAGCAGGTGACGGTGGGCGGAAGCTTCATCGATATGATGATGAACGTGCTCGCCGTAGGCTGCGACCTGCGGTTTGGTATGCCGGGGGATTCCGGCTGCGGCGGCCCCAGCCTGCTGATTTCCGGGCTTATGGTGGCGGGTGAATAGCAGGAGAAACGCCGATAAATAGAGGTGCGCGGCCCCGGGCTTGCGCGGGGCCGAGTTTGACATCGTCCATCGCTTCATAGTATAATAAAAAAGGAGAATTATACTTTGTGAAAGGGGCGGCGGATGTGTTCAACATAGGCGATAGCATATGCTATCCTATGCACGGTGTTGGCATTATCGAGGCGATCGAAGAGCATACCGTGCTGGGCGAGACCGCGGAGTATTATATGCTGCGCTTTGCGTTGACAAGCATGACCGCTATGGTGCCCGTAGCTACGGCGGAGCAGGTTGGACTGCGCGCTCCGATACAAAGCTCTGAGTGCGGCTCTGTGCTGGAATACATGCATACCCAGCCCTGCGAGGAAAGCACCAACTGGAACCAGCGCTACCGCGACAACTACGCAAAGCTGCGCGGCGGTGATATATACGACGTGGCGGACGTAGTAAAATGCCTTAAGCAGCGCGATGCACAGAAGGGCCTGTCTGCGGGCGAGCGCAAGATGCTGATAACCGCGCGGCGGGTGCTGCTTGCGGAGCTGATGGCTGCTTCCGGCCGCGGCGAGGAGGCGTTTGCACAGGAGCTGGGTATGCTGTAACGACAGCCTGGCGCCGGACACAACAGTTCGTCGGGCGCGATAGCCCGAAACGGGAGGGATGTAAGACTTGGCACGAAAAATAGCACGGCTGGTGCTCACATTGTTTGGGGCCGCAGTAGGCCCGGCCATTGTGGTGGTGGCAAACGGTATTTTCGAATATTTCGGGTTTTCCGGCATCCACGATGTGCTTTTGAAATGGGCTGTGGTGCTCATATATGTTGCAGCGGGATTACTTACAGCAATCATAACATTTTTTATTTCCCCGCGGCTCATAGACGGCTTCGTAAACAGCCTTAATACGGTGGAGGGCAGCCTCTCAAAAATGACCCTGTCGGAGATCTTCTTTGGCGTGGCCGGTCTTTTTGTGGGCTTGCTTATTGCGTTCATCGCAAGCACGTTTACTCGCACGCTGCAGTTTGAGTGGCTGAAATTCCTCATAAGCGCAGTGCTGTACATATCGCTGGGCTACCTTGGCTGGTCCGTGGCCACCAAGCGCAAAAGCGAATTCAATGAACCGGGCTGGTTTAAGCGCGGCAAGGATAAGGATAACAGGGATACCGGCGCCGCCCGCCCCAAGATACTCGATACCTCCGTAATAATCGACGGGCGCATAGCGGACATATGCCGCACGGGCATAGTCGAGGGCACGATCATCGTGCCGGCTTTTGTACTGCAGGAGCTTCGCCACATAGCGGACAGCGCGGACTCGCTCAAGCGCAACCGCGGCAGGCGCGGGCTGGATATACTCAACACCATGCAGAAGGAGCTGCCCGTCCCCATAAGGGTGGAGGAGCGCGACTATGACGACATAGCCGAGGTGGATGCAAAGCTGATTCGTCTTGCAAGCGATATAGGCGGCGTGGTGGTCACCAACGACTACAACCTCAATAAGGTGGCAGCGGTGCAGAAGGTGCCGGTGCTCAACATCAACGAGCTGGCAAACGCCATAAAGCCCGTGGTGCTGCCCGGCGAGGAAATGATAGTGACCATAGTAAAAGAGGGCAAGGAGACCGGGCAGGGCGTGGCCTACCTTGACGACGGTACTATGATAGTTGTAGATGGAGGCAGGCGTTTCGTGGGCGAAACGGTGCATACCGTAGTGACCAGCGTGCTGCAAACGGCCGCGGGGCGCATGGTATTTTCCAAATTTACACAGACGGAAGGTGGCAACAAGGCATATTAAACGAACGCATCGGCCATAATTTTTACTGAGTCGCGGCATCTTTTCCGTTGACATCCTTTCTGCGCAGTGATACACTAATATACTGCGTTAGCATGGTATTCTGCGGGGATAGGTGCTATTTTCGCTGAAAATGACCTGAAATAGCCTTGCTTTGGGTATTGTTTTAACCGCAAACGGGAAGTATTTACCAAAACAACGCAACAAACTATAAGCCGCGGTTATGCGGCTGGTAAGGGGTGAACGCGATGGTGCACGAGGTGCAGCTTGGCACGAGGAAGCGCATGAGTTTTTCGCGGATAAAAGAGGTTTTGGACATGCCGGACCTCATCGAGGTGCAGAAAAATTCATACAGGCGTTTCGTAGAGGAAGATCTGAAGGAAGTATTAGCAGACATATCCCCTATAACGGATTATTCCGATAAGCTAGTATTGGAGTTCGTTGATTACAGCATTGATTTTGACCACCCCAAATACCCCGTCGAGGAATGCAAGGAAAGGGACGTCAACTACTCCGCGCCGCTCAAGGTGATAGTGCGCCTTATCAACAAGGCCACAGGCGAGGTCAAGGAGCAGCCGGTGTTCATGGGCGATTTCCCGCTTATGACGGAGCAGGGCACGTTCATTATAAATGGCGCAGAGCGCGTTATAGTAAGCCAGCTCGTGCGCTCTCCCGGCGTGTACTTTTCCGAGTCCATAGACAAGCTGGGCAAGCATCTGTATGCATCGCAGGTAATCCCCAACCGCGGCGCCTGGCTGGAATATGAGACCGACAGCAACGAGATACTCTACGTCAAGATAGACCGTCAGCGCAAGGTGTTCATTACCGCGCTGCTGCGCGCGCTGGGCTACGGTACGGACGCGCAGATAATCGATCTGCTGGGCGAGGAGGAGCGGCTGCTCAACACGCTGGAAAAGGATACCACCAAGAGCGTGGAGGACGGCCTTATAGAAATATACAAGCGTCAGCGCCCCGGCGAGCCCCCCACCGAGGAGGGCGCGCGCAGTATGCTGAACGCGCTGTTCTTTGATAAGCGCTACGACCTTGCCCGCGTGGGCCGCTATAAGTTCAACAAAAAACTCAGTCTCGCCGCGCGTATTGCAAAGCAGGTAAGCTCGGACGACGTTGTGGATCCCGCTACCGGCGAGATACTCGTTGAAAAGGACGCCGTTATAACCCGGGAGGCTGCAAAGGCCGTGGAGAATGCAGGCCTGCGTGGCCTGGATGTGCTGGTCGACGGCAAACGCATAAGGGTGCTGGGCAACCTGTTTGTGGATGCAAGCGCAGTTCTGCCATTCGATCCTGAGGAAGCCGGGCTCAACGAAAAGGTGCATTATCCTACGCTTATGCAGCTGCTGGAGGAATATAAAGGGCTGGACGCGGACGCGCTGAAGGAAAAGCTCAAGGCGCACGTGTACGACCTCATACCGCGCCACATAGTTCCGGATGACATAATCGCGTCCATAAGCTACCTAATAGGAATGAATTACGGAATCGGCCGCACGGACGATATAGACCATCTGGGCAACCGCCGCATCCGCAGCGTAGGCGAGCTGCTGCAAAACCAGATCCGCGTGGGCATGACCCGCCTTGAGCGCGTGGTGCGCGAGCGCATGAGCCTGCAGGATATGGAAACGGCCATGCCCTCCAACCTTATAAACATCCGGCCTGTGACGGCGGCGATAAAGGAGTTTTTCGGCTCGTCGCAGCTTTCCCAGTTCATGGATCAGACCAACCCGCTTGCGGAGCTTACCAATAAGCGCCGTCTGTCTGCGCTGGGCCCCGGCGGCTTGAATCGTGAGCGCGCTACATTTGATGTGCGTGACGTTCACTTTTCACATTACAGCCGCATGTGCCCCATAGAGACTCCTGAAGGCCCGAACATAGGCCTTATCAACGCGCTCAGCACATATGCGCGCATAAACAAATACGGCTTTATTGAAGCCCCGTACCGCAGGGTGGACGCGGCCAACAAGCATATTTTAGACGAGATAGTCTATTTGACTGCCGACGAGGAGGACGACTTCATCGTAGCGCAGGCCAACGAGCCTACCGTTGAG
The DNA here is from genome assembly GCA_964642795.1 of uncultured Oscillospiraceae bacterium. Lineage (GTDB taxonomy): Bacteria > Bacillota > Clostridia > Christensenellales > CAG-138 > JAVVVD01. Next base: position 14,958 of record CAZXRQ010000045.1, read on the forward strand.
AAGGACGGCGGCGTATGGTTTGCAAAGGACCGTGTTGTCGCGCGACTGCTGGACCAGATAATCGAGGTCAAGTCCACCGAGGTGGATTATATGGACGTTTCACCGAAGCAGCTGGTTTCCGTGGCGACCGCCATGATCCCCTTCCTGGAAAACGACGACGCCAACCGCGCCTTGATGGGTTCCAACATGCAGCGCCAGGCTGTGCCGCTGCTGGTGCCGGAATCCCCGATAGTGGGTACCGGCGTGGAATACAAGGCGGCGCACGACTCCGGCGTTGTGGTGCTTACGCATGTTGACGGCGTGGTAAAGAGCGTGTCTGCCGATAAGATCGTAGTGACGGACGATTCCGGTGCGGATCACATAAGCAGGCTTATCAAGTTCAAACGCTCCAACCAGGGCACCTGCATAAACCAGCGCCCCATAGTTAAGGAGGGCGAGCGGGTCACCGCGGGCCAGGTACTGGCCGACGGCGCATCCACCGACCATGGCGAGATAGCGTTGGGCCGCAACATACTCATAGGCTTCATGCCGTGGGAAGGCTACAATTACGAGGACGCTGTGCTCATAAGCGAGAAGCTGGTTAAGGAGGATATATACACCTCCATCCACATCGAGGAGCACGAGACCGAGGCGCGCGATACCAAGCTGGGCGAGGAGGAGATCACCCGCGACATACCCAATGTGGGCGAGGACGCGCTTTCCGACCTTGACGAGCGCGGCATAATCCGCATAGGCGCCGAGGTGCGTTCAGGCGATATACTCGTGGGCAAGGTCACCCCCAAGGGCGAAACCGAGCTTACCGCTGAGGAACGCCTGCTCCGTGCGATATTCGGCGAGAAGGCGCGCGAGGTGCGCGATACGTCATTGCGCGTGCCGCACGGCGAGGGCGGCGTTATAGTGGACGTTAAGCTGTTCACGCGGGACAATAAAGACGAGCTGCCCCCGGGAGTAAACGAGCTGGTGCGCGTATATATCGCGCAGAAGCGCAAGATCTCCGTGG
>CAZXRQ010000046.1:0-15956 GCA_964642795.1 uncultured Oscillospiraceae bacterium
TCCTCAAACGCGATAGCGGCGGGCGTGGGCATAAGCGTAAACCGCAACGAGGCTACGGTAAGCGTAGCGGAAGGCTCTGCCGTTACGGCCACGGACAACGGCGATATAGATATCACCGCCGAGCTTACCCAGAACATGGACGGCTCCTACAAGGGCGCGATAGCCGTGCAGGCGATAGCGGGCGCGGTATCCGGCTCCGGCGGCAGCGCCTGTATTGCGGGCGCAATAGCCATACTGGTGGATCATTCCGTAGCCAGCGCCACGATAAGCGTGGACGGCGCGGTGGAAAGAACCACCATAACCGGCGGCGACATAACCGTTACCGCTTCAGATAAGAGCAAGTCCGCAGTGCGCGGCGGCGCTATAAGCAAGAGCCGCGGCGCGGCCCTAGGCATTGGCGCATCCTTCGCGCTGGTATATGCAAGAAACGACGTCACCGCCGAGCTTGGCGATAAGGTGGACGTCATCGGCACATCGCTTACGCTGATAGCCGAAAAGCTGATGGTGACCATATCCGACTACGAGAGCAAGTTTGGCATACAGAACCTCATCTCGCAGGCGCAGGATCCTACCACGGTGGATCCCGACAAGACCGGCATAGTGCATCTGCAAAAGAGCGCCGAAAGCGAATCGGCAAGCTATACCGTGCAGATAAACCTCTCTACGGATAAGCTGCTGGATTCACTTGACCTGCTCAACTTCCTTGCATCCGTAAACTACTACGCGGAGGCGATAAGCGGCGCGATAGTTACAGGCGCTACGCCGTCTGCAAACAATACCGTGCTCGCGGGCAGCTTCGCGTTCGTATTCTTCTATAACACCGTGCAGGCGCTAATAGGCGACGACTGCAACATAAATCTTACCGGCGATATGACCGTCGCCGCATCGGACGGTGCGAATGCGCGTATAATCGCGGGCTCGGTTTCCGCGGGCAATGCGAAGACAGCGGTGGGTCTCACCGTGGGCCTGATGCAGAACGAGAGCCTTGTCGAGACCTCGGTAGGCGATTCCACAATCAACGCAGGCGGCGCATATACGCAGGCTTCCAAGGCCACCGTGGATATACTGGTGGTAACGGTAGCGGCGTCGGTTTCCACCGATATGGCGGGCACGGCCGTTGGCGGCGCGCTTACAGCGATAGCTACTGATAACACCGTGCGTGCGGACGTATACGAGGGCGCAGCAATAATCGCGGCGGACGACGTTAAGATCTCCGCGACGATGGACGAATTCCTCATGCTGTTCTCGCTGTCGCTCAGCGCGACAGGCGGGCAGACGGCGGCGGGCGGCACCGTCGCGGTGACCGTAAACCAGTCCAAGGCGCTTGTCAACATAGGCTACGCGCCGAGCTACGCTCTGGGCAGAGAAACGCTCATAAAGAGCCAAAACGGCAGCGTAAACATCAGCGCGGCTACCGACGAGCGGCTGATAAACGGCCTTGCATCCGCATCCGGCAGCAGGGGCACAAGCGTTGCGGGTACGCTGGGCGTGCTTATATCCCTCTCCGAGACCAAGATAGACATAGCGGATTACACCCGCATCGAGGCTGAAAAAGATATAACCGCTGAAGCGGACGCGGCCTCCAAGATGTTTGTAATATCCATGGGGCTGTCGGTATCGGCCGGCACCGGCATGGCGGTGGGCGCTACCATAGTAGTTAACGTGTTCGAGCGCGAGGTCGCCGTAAACGTGGGCAAGGTAACGTTCAAGGCGGGCGGGGATATAGTCCTCAGCGCGTTGGCGGACGAGATGGCGCTGATAGTGGCTATGACGCTGGGCGTCTCCACGACCTCCGGCGCAATAAGCGGCACCATCCCCGTGATAGTCAGCATCGACGATATTATCGTAAGTATCGCAGACGGCACGGCGGACGATCACGCCACACTTACAGCGGGCGGCTCCATCGGTGTTATCACCAGCTTGGACAGCGGCTCATACATGATAGCCGGCGGGCTTGCGGGCGCGGGCGGCAGCGCGGTAGGCGCTACTATATCCACAGCCGTGTTCCAAAGCACGGTAAGCTCCACCGTAGGCGAATACGCCGTACTTACTGCGGCGGGCGGCGGCGAAGGTATAACCGTTCCCAACCGTTCAGACAAGCGCAAGGGCATTACCCTTACTGCGCTGGGCAACGAGACGGCGATACTCGTATCAATAGGCGCGGGCGTTGCGGGCGCAACGGCGATAAGCGGCGTTATCAATACGCTGGTGGTCAAAAATAACGTTACCGCTTTGGCGGACACGGGTGCTGAGTTGCGCGCGGGTTACAGCGTTGATGAAGCTACCGGAATATATACCGATCTCGATAACGACGACGCGGATATAATAATCGAAGCCGACGATACGGCGGATCTGCTCAACATAGCAGGAGCACTGTCGGTCGGCGGCACAAACGGCATTGGCGCCACAATAGTGGTGCTGGTGTTTACGAAGTCCGTGACCGCAAACGCGGGCGCGGCTGCGGTGCTGCACGCAGGCGGCGACATAAGCGTGACCGCAAACGCCGAGGATATGCTGGTGCTGTTCGCGCTGGCACTGGGCGCAGGCGGTACCGTAGGCGTGGCGGGCGGCGCGAATGTACTGGTGTTTGATAATGATTGCGGCGCAAGCCTTGGCGGCAGCATAGAAGCGGGCGGCAGCGTGACAGTACAGGCTAATACCGACAGCACGCTCATAAACATTGCGCTTTCCGTAGGCGTAGGCGGCACCACCGGCGTTACTGCAATAGCTGTGGTGACCTACTTCTACAACAAGACAACCGCGGAGATAATGGAGAATGCCAACGTTACCGCGGGCGGCAGCGTGAATGTATTCGCAATTTCCCGGGAAATAGTGACGGCTGACGCGGCGGGCGTCGCAGTCGGCGGCACGGCGGGCGTGGGCGGCACGCTGGACGTTATAGTAACAAGGGTTGTTACAGTTGCACGGGTAGGCAGCAAGGCAACGATAAACGCTGCCGGCAATCTCACCGTTAAGGCGGATGATGAATATACGCTGGTGGCAGTGGTCGTAACCGTAGGCGCCGCGGGTACCGTGGGCGTGGGTGTTACGGTGCTGGTATCCGTAAGCTTCAATACAATAAGCGCGACGGTGGGCGATGATTGCGACATCCACTGCGCGAGCTTCCTGCTTGAGGCATCCTCCAACCGCGACGTAATCTCAGTTGCAGCGAGCGTCGGCGGTGGCGGCGTGGCCGGCGTGGGCGCGACCGTAAGCGTAATAGTCACCGGCAATATGATAAGCCAGGATGCGCACGATACCATATACGGCGACCCGCAGCTCCAATACACCGATGACAGCGGCAACTCCTATCTCGTGTACAGCGAGTACGAGGACGGCTCCGGACGCATACTGTACGAAAACAGCGACGGCGACCTGTTCATAATGCAGGACGGGACGCTTACGGAGCTTACCGACTACGACGGCGATCTGTTCCCGGTATACGCAGATGAGCAGCAGGCCGAGTTCGAATATACTATAGAAGAAGCCGACTTCCTTACCGATGAGCAGAAGGCGCTGCGCGCGGCAATTACCGGCAAGACCTTCCTCATATTCGAAGATGTAAACGGCGATTACCTTTATAAAGCAGATGAAGACGGGGCCACGCAGTTCTACCGCATGGACGCCTGCGGCTACCTGTACGCTACGAATGCAACCAGCACCGCTAAGGTGTATTGCTCCGGCTCTATGGATCCGGACGCGCAGGTAACCGGCAGCATAGCCAAGGCCAACACCAGCGCGACGGGCGGATTCACCCTTGACAGTCTTACCGAGCTGCTCGCGGGCGACGGCGAGGATCAGTCCGCCGCCAGCAAGGGTGCGGGGTACAGCGAATACGGCCAGGAAACCGAGGGCCAGTTCTATAAGCGCGTGAGCGACAGCGATCTGGACGACGATGAGTATTACTGGGAGTACAGTGGCAACAAGTACATCGCCGCAGAGAGCGGAGATGCTGAGAACACCCAGTACTATACCAAGGACGGCGACAATAAGTTCTATACATACACGCCGGTATACTTTAAGCCGGTAAGCGGAGACGGCAGCGACGAGAAGCCGTATGTGTTCAACAGCAACACATACAGCTACGATTTCAGCGCGGATAGCAAAGATTCGGATGGCAACCTCGTGCTGGGCTACTGCTGGCAGAAGAATTACGACGGCACGTATACCAAGCTGGAAAACAAAAAACCCGTTTCCGTAACGCGCAACACGAGCGACGAGCCGGACGAGAGCGCGCTTACCTCAGCGGGCAGCAGCGGCAACACCCAATACAGCGCCGCGCCGCAGGGCACACTGGAGGATACGACCGGCGCCGTGGTAAACAGCGGCACAAGCATAACCGCTGCGGGCAATATAAATGTCCGGGCGATAGACGTACTGAACGCCAACATGATAGCCGGCGCCTTGGGCGGTGGCGGCGTTGCGGGCGTGGGCGTGAGCATTGCGGTATCCACACTGTTCAGCAACGTTATCGCCGAGGTGTGCGACGGTGCGAAGCTTTCGGCAGGCGGCAGCATAACGGTTCATGCCGAGGCGGGCTCGGCTGCAAATACAATCGAAAACCTTGAGGGCGGCACGGATACTACCAGCACGCTGACCACTTCGGGTGTTAACAACAAGATCAACAGCGTTGACGGCAACGGCAATAAGATCTCCGATTCCACTACCTCCACGATACGCCTGATCTCCGTTACCGGCGCGGGCGGAACGGTGGGCGTGGGCGTAAGCTGTGCGGTGCTGCTGGTATTCACCGAGGTACACGCGGTGATGGCGGGCGATATAATCGCCGCCGGCAACGTAAACGTTACCTCCGAAATGGACTTTGGCGAGGTGCTTACGGTGACCCTGGCCGCTGGCGGCGGCGCGGTCAGCGTGAACGTATCCGCCGGCGTTGCGTACTTCGGCGGCACGGTCGAGTGCGGAATAACTGGCCACGCGGACATATCGGGCGTTACCGGCACCATAAACGTAAGGACTACGGGTAAAACCAATACCCGCACGGCCGCCTCCACGATAGGCGGCGGCGCGGTCGCGGTTAACGCGGGCATGGCGCTTGCGATAAGCCGCACGCAGGTGGATACCTACATCGGCCGCGGCGTCACGATCAACTGCGCAGGCGCGAATATTGAGGTCGCTACGGACTTCACCGCAAACGTATACGCATATATAATCAGCGTGACCGGCGGCGCGGTAGCAGTCGGCGCGGCTGTGGCAGTGGTGGTCAACGATACGGATTGCCGCACCTACATAGGCGTGACCCCGGCGCTGGATGGCGACGGCGGCAGCAGGCAGACGACCGGCTCTGCCGATACGAACGGCAGCATAACGGTAAGCGGCATAACCGTAAAGAGTACCGTGAACGCAGCTACCGAGATATTGGGCTTTGGTGTGACCGGCGGCGCAGTCGCGGTAAACGGCCTTGTGGCGCTGGGCTTCAACTACGTTACCGGTATCGCCGCTATAAGCCAGGCGAATATTACCGCTTCCGGCGCTGTAAAGGTGCTTGCCACAATGACGGGCAACACCGAGGTGCTGGCCTTTGGTATAACCGGCGGAGCTATAGCCGTGGGCGCGATAGTGGCGGTCTCCCAGATAAAGACGGATAACCGCGCGCTGGTGGATTCCACCGGAGCAACGATAACGGTTGGCAGCCTGTATGTTGCTGGCGGGGATACCGACTGCGACATAAACACTGCCTCCGATAAATACCAGTCCACCGCGCTTACCACGCTGGTATCGGGCTCGGGCGGCGCGATAGCCGTAGCGCTCAACTTTGCAGTGGCACTAAACCAGTCCGAAAACCGCGCCATAGTGACGGGCACAGGCAAGCTCAGCGTGACCGGCAGCATGACCGTATACACCGGCGGTATAGCGCTTGCATACGCAGTGGCCGCGGGACTGAACGCGGGTGCGGTAGCCGCAAACGTGTGCTTCGCCTTTGCAAAAATAGGCAGCGTGCAGGAATCCCTCGTGCAGAGCACGGGCAGCCTGGCAACCGGCGGCAAGCTCACCGTCCGCTGCGATCAGAATACCGGCAAACCCAAGGGCAGCAGCATTACGCTCAAGTTTGCGTCGGTAAGCGAAGATACGACCTTCAGCGGGACCAAGGTGCTTGCCGTTACCGCGATGGCGCAGGCGTTTATAATCGGCGGCTCCGTAGGGATGATAGCCGCTAACGCCAGCGCCGCAATAGCGCTTGCCAATGCGACAGGCCGCGCCAGAGTGGATTGCGGCGGCAGCGTTAACGCATCGGGCATAGACGTAATAACCAACGCCACCTGCGTGGCGGACGCAACAACCTCCTCCGTGAGCGCAGGCGCGATATCCATAGGTGTGCTGGTCACGGCGGCCAAGGCCAACGGCACGTTTGAGGCGATACTCGCATCGCGCGGCAGCATAACCTCAAATGGCGATGCAAACATAAAGACCGAATATACCTCCGCGGCGTATTCCACCGTTAACCCGGCACTGGGCGGAATACAGTTTGCGATGGTCGGCATAAGCGGCAATACCGCAATAGCAATAGTCGGCACCGTTGCAAGGGCGGGCATCGACGGCACGGGCGCTATAAACGTTAACGGCGACATAGCCGTGAACGCCTTAGGCACGGCAGCGTCGGTTGCTACGATCGTGGGCGCGGTGATAGAGATCTCAGGTGGCAAGGCGGCGCTCAACATAGTATACTCCACGCTTAGCGCGAAGCAGTACGCGTACATTAAGGGCGCAAGCGTAACTGCATCCGGCGATGTGACCGTAAGCTCCATATACAATGCGGATCCCGCTTACGACATTAGCACCGGCAATCCCAAAACACCGGAGCTCGATTCTGGCAAGGGCGCGAGTGCAAGCGTGGGCGCAAACGCTGTGGGGGCGAGCGCATCGATATCGCTGTACAGCCTAAAGGTTAATGTGGCCGCAGCTATGAGTGAATCCGTAGTAAAGGCTTTTATTCAGGGTGCGAGCACGAGCATCGCAGGTGCGCTCACGGTAGAGACCTTCGGCACCTCTAACGCTGTTGCCACCGTGCTTGAACCTACAATTAAGCTCAGCTTTGTAGACGTTGCGCTGGTGAGCGTAACGGCGCTTGCAGCAGGCGAGTTCAGCTCATATATTGACGGCACCGGTTCTGCCGGCGGCATACGCGCAGGCAGCATAAAGGTTGCCACGGGCTATAACACAGCCGCGGACGCCACCACCGGCCCAAATGGCAAGCTTAGCGCGAAACTCTCGATGTACTCAATCGCGGTCAACCTTGCAAACTCCGTAACCTCCAGCCGCGCCAACGCCTATATAACCGGCAGCGGCATTGTGGAGGCGCGCACAGGCGATCTGTCCGTGATGGTGAGCGGCACCTCCAGCGCAGTTTCGCAGATACGTAAGGCCACCTTCTCTCTAAGCCTAACGAACGTTGCGCTTAACGAGGTATACTCGCAAATCACTGCGTCGCAGGCTGCATACATCAACCTTAACGGCAAGGGTCAGGTGATAGCTTACGGTAAGCTGAGCGTGCTCAGCAGCTACGATACGGAGACGGGCGCAAGCGCGATATCCGGCGGCTCGTTAGAGGGAAGCAGCGACAGCATTGAGATAAGCGTTCTGTCCGACGCGATGGATGTTGCAATGGCCTACTCCGCGCTTGCTAACTCCGCATATATACGCGGCTACGGCGAGATCGACGCGGGCAGTATAAATATCGACGCAAACAGCAATACCCGCGCTGTTGCAACCGTAAACAAGGCGCTTACCGTTGCATTGGCGAAGATTTGCGCAACATTTGCCCGTGCGACCACAAGCGATACCACGCTCGCATATATGGGCTATGAATCCGGCTCCGGCAGCGAAAGCACCGGCCTCAACGTAATATCCGGCGGCGCTGTAAGAATAACTGCGGCCGGAAACACACTTGCAAACGCGTCCAGTGCATCTCAGGGCGGCGGCGCGCTGTTTAGCGGCAGCTTTGGGTTCATGGAGGCGTATATTGGTACGTCCGCAAAGCCGCAGACGGTCAAAGCGTTCATTGGCGACTATGCTACCGTAACGTCGGTGGGTGATGTGACCATAAGCGCAGATAACCGCGGTACGGTTAAAGCCAGTATTTTGGAAGGCGTCGAAATATCCGGTATAGATCTGGAATTTAGCGTTGTGCCTACCAAGAGCTGCTACCTTACCGAGGCGGGTGTGGGCAGTAACACTACGCTCATAAGTACCGGCGGCAGCGTAACGATCCGCGCGTATAACTTTGCTGAGGCGGCTACCGCTGTGGACGGTACGAGCATAGGCATACTGTGCAGCGCGAGTGATAAATACGCGCAGAACAACATGGTTCAGACGGTAAACGTAACCGTCGGCGAAAACTCCGTAATAGACGCACATAACGGCATTACCATAACGGCTGACGCGTCTGCTGAGATGTCCGCCATAACCTACGCGGTAAACGCAAGCATATTTGCAGGCGTAGGCATACTGACGGCGTATAACTACCTTACGCGCAACGTAACGCTGACCGTGGGTGATAATGCAAACATAACGGCGGACTACGGCAATATTGTAATCACAGCAAACGGCGGCAGCGCGGACGATATAACCACCAAGGCATACGGCCTGTCCGCTGGCTTGGCGGGTATAGGCACGGTTAACTCGAATACCGACGCAGTAAGCAACATCACAACCACGGTGGGCGAGAATGCCACCATAAAGAACATATTCAACAGCGTCACGATAGGCACATACGCAAATGCCGGCCGCATACGGACTGTTGCGGACTTCGGAGCTTATGGCATAGCGATCGTACCCGATGCTCGCATACTGAACGCCCGGATAACGCTTAATGCCTCAACCAACCTGAACAGCGGCGCGTACATCTGGGCAAAGAACATATACCTCGACGCCGGCGTACAGAATATGGAAGTGGAAGTCTATACCTACGCAAAGGGCGGCGGCGTGGCGGGCAAGGCATACGCGAAGAGCGTGGCCAACGTATATATCACTGCAACGGTATATGTAGGCGATGGCGTAAGGCTGCGCGCATACGACTCGATGCGGCTGATGGCTTCTGCGGATCCTGCAAGCTCCGGCAGCAAACTGCGCGTATACGCAGGCACGCAGCTGACCGGTCTGTTCGGCGCCATAGAATCCTACGCATACCTTCTGGGCGACTCCGTGGCGACGGTAGCGCTCGGCGCGAACGTGAACATCTCCGGCGCCGATATCCAACTTGGCGCGCGCGAGTTTAACGGCGTTACCACCATTAAAGCATACGGCAAGCGCCGTGCGTTAGCCTCCAAGAAGACCAAGAGCCACGACGGCCTGACCCGCACGCGCGGCGTCATCATAGACGACAGCACCATCATTCAGGTGGGGGACGCGGCCTCCGGTATAGCCATAGAGATAGCTGCGGACGGCTCGGTGCGCTATGTCGGACTGCTAAACAACGTAGTCACGGTGAATAACGGCGTAGTAAACGTAGGCAATATATCCAATAATGTTGCGGGCAAGCTAACCGTAGACGGCACAAGCATACCCAATGTGCAGATATACGCCCAGAAGTACATCCCCGAGGTACTCATCACCAACCTGTCCAATATGGATATGGTGATAAACGGCATCGACGTATATAACGAAGCATACAGTATGCCCAGCATAAGCGTGACCAACATTGCTGGCGGCGTAGGCGCTTACAGCACCGCATACATGAACACCTCCTATGTGACCACCCCGGCCATAGTGATAACCAATACTCAGGCTGTGGATATAACGTTTAGCGGGCTTGTAGCTAACGAGCGCGGCAGCGTGGACGTTGTCTGGGCGGACGAGGCGCAGGCGGGCGGCGAGCTTACCGCGGATTATGTATACTTCGGCTCGGCGCTGGTTGCCCCGATATGGGCGCACAGGCTCAACATTGAAGGCGCGGCCAATGTGGGTATTCTGGATACGCAGCGCGCGGTGTTCTACCTTGCGCCGCTCAACGGAGCAAGCGAGGTTGCACATAACGCGGCTGGCGACGAATACACCGAAGGCACGGACGCCGAAATATACATCACGGCGGCGGGCGACGTTTACGCCGAAATAACCGTAGCCAACATAATCGCGGTGGGCAGCGAGTCCGAGCTTGAAAGCGTCAGCAGCGACGCGATAAACGGCATGCTGCTGCTGGATAACATCGTGGGCGGCGGCGACGTGGATATCGACCTGCCCGCGGGAATGCGCATGGAATACCTTGCGAACGCCGAAGTAATACACGTGGTTATCCCCGGAGTGCTGGAGTTCTCAAGCGACACATATACGTCCACGGGCGTATCGCTCAGCGCTGCGCAGCTTGCGCGCTACTTCTCAAGCACCACGGAGGGCGGCAGCCTGTACACACTGCCCAACGGCACGCTGCTGTATCTGGACGCCAACGGCTGTGTATCCCGGATAGTTATACCCGACGGCCGCACCATAAAGAAGGAAGCGTCTGACGAAACCGGCTCCACCAACGACCTCGTGTTTGATACCACCCGCTTTACTTACAGCACCGAAAGCGAACGCTCCGTGATAACGCTTAACGATTCCGGCGCGTACATCACGTTCTATTCCGACCATGCCGTACTAACCTATGCCGGCAAGCTGAACCTTGAGGGCGACGCTAATCAGAGCAGCGATCCGACCAGCACGTTTGAGGTATACCTTGTAAACGACGGCGACTGGAATATCGGCGGCACGATAATCGCGCGCCAGCGCTGGGAGCTTTCAGGCGACGGTTTCCTCACGGTGGATACGAACGCTCCCATCGCTACGGATACCGACTACAATTATTTCCTGGTGTATGGCAATATCAATATACTGGGCGACCCGAACGGCGAATATTGCTACTTCATCAAGACCAGCAACGAAGTGGGCAGCATGTACATATACGATGCTTACCGCATAGAGCGCGACCGTGACGTAACGTCCGGCTGGCAGGACTTTACGCTGGTTGGCTATCACTCCAATGAGACGATTATCGAGGGCGGCAAATATGTGCACCACTATTATTCCTACTCCTCTGCCGCGCGCGACGTCTCTGTAACGGACATAAGGACAGGGCAGCTGGTAACAGTAAACGTAACTTGTCAGTTTACGCTCAACTACAACGAGACGTATACATATGATGCATCAACACAAGCGTACAGTCTGGTTGGGGGAACGTGGGATTCTCGGTATACCTTCACGGACCGCGCAGCCATAATGACAATCCGCTACGGCAGTACGACGGGACAGGAAATCATATACGATGAAGCGGATCTTTACAACGCTGTGGACGTCGGTACGCTCCTTGGCATAGGCTGGCTGACCGGTAATAAGATAAGCATCAAGGAGTTCAAAAATAGCATTGACCATGGTTCAGACAACGGCCACGACTACTATGTGTACAGCTTTGAGGATTATGAGCACCTGAGTCTGAAAACCGCAGAGATCGACGACGGCAACGGCGGCAAGACCAAGGTTTCGGCATATGAGATAGACGACGATGACAGACTGGTGATTGTAGAGCCGGTATACCTCTATCGTGACGGTGACAGCAGCATAACGTATGACAGGCCCGACGATTATGACAACTACCGCGATATCGAGCTGGATATCTACAGCAACATGGGCAGCGCGGTGTACAACCCGTCCTCCAGCTTTGCGACCAGCGGTATATTCGCGCTTAACAGCCTGCAGCTCGGCGCGCGCATAAGCCTGTTCCCGGGCGACAGCATTACCCTTGTACCGCAGACCTACAACGGTCTTAGCAATGCCTACGTTATAACCAGAGAGCTGGCGATATCCGACGGTTATCTCATACGCGAGGACCAGCTTATAAACGGTTACTACGATAACGACGGTCACGCCACGGGGATTAGCAGTACTTGGTATTACAACCCGGCTACCGGCTACGTCAAGGCATACTATAACGACGAATTCGACTACATGACCTTCAACGTTGGTTCAGGCGGAGCCGTTTCCAGCGTGTATTTCGGCGACGCCACCGCGTTCAACTTTGAGGTGGTCAGCGGTGACATGGCCCGCGACGCAAACGGCAGCTACTACTACCTGAATAACGGTACCTGGACGCAGGCGTATGTGTCCGGCGACAGCGTATATACGGCCAACGGCGGCCGGCTGCTGATGGTTATAAGTACCGTAGAAAAGGCTGTTAACGGCGCTGCTCAAAGCGTAACGCGTCACACCTTCTACGATACGGACGGAACAACGCCGATATACCGTATAGACAGCGACGGCGAGTTTGCGCTGCTGACGACGGAGGTTTCCGATCCTACGGCGGAGCTGGTGCTCGGCGGCGTGACCTACCGTGTCAACTACATTGAGGCAACGCTAAACGACATAACCATACGCTTCCAGGATCCCACCGGCAGCATGCTGGACGATAACGACTATGATGATGCTTCCGGCGACCGCGTGTACCTCGACAACCTTGTTGCGGGCCACGACATCATAATTTACAGCGAGACCACCGGCTCGATAGGCGCATCCGGCAACAAGCTGGAGATGACGTTCGGAAACCTGTACAGGGCATACGATCTGGACGGCAATAACCGCCTTGCCTCCAGCATGTATATCCACTACAACGAGGGCAACGGCAGCTTCGTGTTCATGCCGGACACCGTTGTGACTAACGGCGCCACAGTGCACTTAGTCACCGACAACGGCAATATAATCAGCGACACCCCGCTGCTTATCGAGAAAGGCGCACGGCTCATACTTGATGCAAACGCCACCAACGGCTCCGGTCTTGGCGAGATAAGCCTGCTGCTGCTCAAGCTGGTGGGCGCAAGCCGCGTGCAGCTTATAGCGGATGGGGATATAGACATAGGCTCGTCCGATCCGCTGAATGACGTGCGCATAGTGGGCGCGACCAACAGCGACCTGTACCTTGAGCAGCTGGGCAGCGGTTCGCTGCAGGTGCTGGAGGGCAGCGAGCTGGACGCCAACAGCGCAGCCGGCAGCTTCTTCAGCCAAAACGGCGCAATCGCCTCCGGTACGGAGGCTACCCGCTCCAGCATAGACGTGTTTGTGGATGGCGATATCGAAACCGTGACCATTGCCGCCACCAACAGCGATGTGGAGCTGGAGACCGCCGTAGGCGACATACGCTTTGACCGTATAGACGGCCTGCGCAGCAACATAACCGCCACCGCAAACGGCGCTATCAAGCTGCTCAACCCGGATACGGTATATAATCAGCTGGTCGTTTTCGCCAAGGACGATTCCGAGGCGAACGGCGCCGGCCTTACGCTGGAGTCCAGAAACGGCAATCTCGGCATAAGCCCGACCCGCCGGCTCAACATCGACATACCTGCGGAGGTAACGCTAAGCGTGCCGCGCGTGGTGAACATATACATCGATTCTCTGGACAGCGTACTGGGCTACTACCCGGATGGCACCATGATACCCTCCGATCCGGAATATGCGGTATACGAAGGCACCGATGAAAACGGCAACGTGCTGGACGGCGAATACCTCAAGTATTCCGACGAGCAGTTCTTCGATATACTGTTTGGCGCACAGACCGATTCGCAGATCGCGGCATGGATAAATGCGCATAGCGAAGACCGTACCTGGATGGATGCTGTGGACGCTGCAAGGCTGGCTTCCTGGGTAAACGGCCTTGGCGAGTCCAGGCTCAAGAGCCTGTTTGGCGCTGCTGACGCGGCGGCGCTGGTCGCGGCTGCGGGAGATCAAAACGCGCTTGCGACGGAGTTCCGGCGCGCAATGACCGCCACCGGCACCGACCTTGCGAATCCTGAGGCTTATAATGTAAGCTCCTCCAATGCAACCAGCATACTCGATCAGCTGCTGGCGCTGGATGCCTTCAGCGATCTGGGACTGCTGCTGGGCGGGCTTATGACGGCTGAAGAGCTTAAAGCAATGTTCGATACCGCCATTGCAAGGGCGATAACGCCTGCGGATTCCTGCGAGGATCCCGACGCGCGCGTGTTCAACATACACGTTGGCCGCAGCACCGGCGATACATGGATATGGAACGACGGCAGCATCAACATGACGCAGGACGAGGGCGACATAACCGCCGCATATATCCGCAGCGAGCATGGCGATGCGACGGTGACGGCACTCGAGGGCAGCATATACGGCACTGGAACCGACGTAGCCGTGGACGCAAGGGTTATCACGCTCAACGCCGGCGGCGATGTTGGCACGGTGGATAATCCGCTTGTTACCCAGCAGCGGGCACACCGCCCCGTGCGGCTTGTGGGCATAGACTTCCAGTATTATGAAAACTACCTCACCGCGAACGATGGTATCACCGACTATGGCACGCTTTACGGGCTTAGGTTCGTAGTAGATGCCGATGGCGATTTCGCGTATACGATAACCGATAAGCAGGGCAGCATCACCTGTGTAAAGGTGAGCGACTACGCCGCATATCTCGCGGCTAACCCGGACGCCCAGACCGCGGATGACATCACAGCGCTTGTTCGGACCGCCGCGCTGCTTACAAACGGCGATACCGTGCGGCTTACCAAAAAGACTTTGGCCGACGGCACCGAGAAATGGGTGCTGGAGGTGCCCGTGCGCTATGACTGGCTGCGCGTGGACTTCCCGGAGGAGGCAACGCAGCTAAACGCCAGCGCGTCCAACATCTATGTGGCCGAGCGCGACGGCGCAATGGGAATCGGCGTGGTGAGCGCATCCGGCGACGTAGCACTGACCTCGCCCGATTCTATGACGGATACCCGTACTGCAAGCCAGACCGATGAAAACATCACCGCCGGCGGCAACGCGACGCTCTTGGTCACCGATCCCGGCGAGATAGGCACGGCGGCTGCGCCGATAGTGGTAAATATCGGCGGCGAGATGAACACCGTCTGCACGGGCGACCTGTACCTCCACAGCACCGCGGATCTGACGCTGATATTCGAAAGCGGCACCAACCACGTTGGGCTTACGAGCGACGGCGATCTGCTTATAACCGCACTGAACGACCTTACGCTTACCGGCTGGGCGCTTTCAAGCGGCAGCGCGTCCGTAACCACGGAGGGCGATATAGGCACGGCGGATACACACTTCACCGTGGCGACCGGCGCGGCCAACGCGGGCACGCTGAGCCTGTTCGGTCAAAACATATATGTAACGCAGCCCACGGGCGACGCGATACTGGCTAACATAGAGGCCGCAGGCGACCTGGTGCTGTATATTGCAGGCAGCATATACGATTCCGGCGCTAACGGCATGAACGCGCTTATTGAGGATCTGCTTACCAAGCAGGAGTCGCTAAACGACGCGAACAACGCTTTGGCAGAACTGAACGCCGCCGTAGAGGTGCGCGAGAAGTGGCTCAACATATACTATGCTGAGGATAGGGCGACGCTTACGGAGCTGCTCGATGAAGCTACCGCTACGGCGCTTGCGGCCGAGCAGGAGCGTGACGCGGCGCAGGCCACCTTGACCGGCCTCCCCGCGACCGCGACACAGGTGGATATAGACGAAGCCACAGCGGCACTCGCCGAAGCGCAGGCCGCGCTGGATGCGGCAAACACCGCCGTCACCGGTATAGAGGCCGAGATAGCCGCGCTGGATCAGCGCAAGGCGGAGGTCATGGATGAGCTGTCCACCGCTACCGGCCTGTACGCACAGCAAGCCGCGGCCAGCACAACGGCGCTTGAAGCGAAGCAGGCACGGGACGACGCAAGGGTGCTGCTGGACGCACAGCTTGCCGTAAACGGCGCTCAGACAGCGCTTGATGAGGCTGTGGCGAATGCGTACGCGGCGCAGGATGCACTGGATAGTCTGCCCGCTACTGCAACACAGCTTGAAATAGACGAATCTACCGCAGCGCGCGACGAGGCGGCTGCACGGCTGAATACCGCACAGGCGGAGCTTACGGCGGCGCAGAGCGCCATGGCGGCAGCACGGGCGATAGCACAGGCGACGACGGCAGCGGAGCGCACCGCTGCGGAGAATGCCTACGCTCA
>CAZXRQ010000047.1:0-15152 GCA_964642795.1 uncultured Oscillospiraceae bacterium
CACCTGCATCTCCTGGCGGAGCTTCAGATCCAGCGCGCCCAAAGGCTCGTCCAGCAGCAGCACCTGCGGCCGGTTGACCAGCGCGCGCGCTATCGCCACACGCTGCTGCTGACCGCCGGAAAGCTGGTCTACCCAGCGTTTTTCGTAGCCGGTAAGGTTTACCAGCGCCAGCATTTCGCTTATACGGGCTTCCATCTCGTCCTTGGGCAGCTTCTGTATCTTCAGGCCAAAGGCGATGTTGTCGTGTACGTCGAGATGAGGAAACAGCGCGTATTTCTGGAATACGGTGTTTATACGGCGCTTATAGGGCGGCACGCCGGAAAGATCCTGCCCGTCCATCAGCACCCTGCCCTCGGTGGGCATGGCAAAGCCCGCAATTATCCTGAGCATTGTGGTCTTGCCGCAGCCCGAAGGCCCCAGCAGCGTTAAAAACTCGCCGTCGCGTATATAAAGGCTTACATGATCCAGCGCGTAGTCGCCGTCGAATACCTTGCTTACGTTTTCCAATTCAATAAGATGCTTGCTCATGGGCGGTCGCTCCTAAAAACAGAGTATTTCATGCCTGAATAGGCTCAAAAGCTGGGCGGGGTGGCTATCCAAAGCAGCCGCGCTTCGCTCTTAGCCGCGTTCTTGACGTAATGGGGTGCGGTGGGCTTTATGCAGAAGCTCTCGCCGCGCCGCACGCGGTGCTTCGTATCGCCGATATACAGCGTTATGCTGCCGCAAAGTACGTAGCCAAACTCCTCCCCCTCGTGCGGATCATCCTCGGCGGTAGCGCCGCCCGGGGCAAGGGTAACGAGTATTGGCTCAAGCTGGTTCTTCTGCGCGTTTGGCACCAGCCAGCTTATGGAGTAGCCCGAGCCGGGCTCCTCCTTGGTGAACACGTCCTCCGCGGTAAAAACCAGCTTTTCCTCGCCGCGCTCGCTGAAAAACTCGGCAAGATCCGTGCCGAGCGCCTCGAGTATATCCGTAAGCGTAGCTATGCTGGGGGAGGTCTGATTGCGTTCAAGCTGGGAAATGAATCCCTTGGAAAGCTCCGTGCGCGCAGCCAGCTCCTCCTGTGTGAGGGAAAGCCGCATCCTAAGCCGCTTTATTTTGCCGCCTATATCCGCCATGTGCCGCACCCGCCTTTCCGAGATAATCAATAGCAATATATTAAACTCCGTGTTTACAATAAGTAAACGCGCAGGATATATTTAATCATCTTGCGCGTTTATTGTCAATAACCTGTGCTATAATTATAAACAAAAAGTTTAGTATATAAGCCAGCTGCCAAACGTCCGGCCGCAGCTCAGCGCCTGCGCGCCCAAAGCGTAGGCGAAAACAGCAGCAGCATCGGGAACACCTCCAGCCTGCCTATGAGCATATCCAGGCTCAGGACTATCTTGCTCATATCCGAAAGCGAGCCGTAGTTGCCGGTGGCGCCCACCAGATCCAGTCCGGGGCCTATGTTGTTTATGCAGGCCAACACGCTGGTAACGGTCGTCTCAAGCGAATGGTCGTTTATCGCCACAAGCAGCATTGACACGGCGCATACTACAAAATATGCCGCAAAAAATTCGTTTACTCCGCGCAGCACAGGCTCCGCAATCGGCCTGCCGTCCAGCTTCATGGACTGCACGGAGCGCGGATGTACGTGCCGGCGGAACGCTGTCTTTATGGATTTGAGTATTATCGAAAAACGCGCCACCTTTATGCCGCCGCCGGTGGAGCCGGCCGACGCGCCGATTATCATCAGCAGCACCAGCAGCACGCGGGAAAACTGCGGCCATTCATTAAAATTAACGGTGGTGAAGCCGGTGGTGGTCATTATGGAGGATACCTGGAAGAAGCTGTAATGCAGCGACTTGAAGAAATCGCCGTACAGCGGCAGTATGTTCAAGGCTATCGCAAGCGTGGAGCCACCCATAAGCAGCAGGTACAGCCTCAGCTCGTCGTTGTGCGCGGCCTGCGAAAACTGCCGCATCAGCAGCAGATAGTATATGCTGAAGTTTACGCCGAACAGCATCATGAACACCGCTATCACGTTTTGCAGGTATATGCTGTCGTAGGCGGCGATGCTGGCGTTTTTGATGCTGAAGCCGCCGGTACCCGCCGTGCCGAACGCATGTACCAGCGCGTCAAAAAGCGGCATATCGCCCAGCAGCAGCAGCGCTATTTCCAGCAGCGTAAGGCCTATGTAAATGCCGTAGAGTATGCTCATGCTGCTGCGCATCCGCGGCGCCAGCTTGCCGGGCTGCGGCCCGGGGCTCTCCGCGCGCAGTATGTGCAGCGTATCGCCGCCCTCCTTGGGCATTATGGCCAGCAGGAACACCAGCACGCCCATGCCGCCCAGCCAGTGCGTGAAGCTGCGCCAGTACAGAAGCCCCCGCCCCAGCGCCTCCACGTCGGAAAGTATCGTGGCTCCGGTAGTGGTGAAGCCGGAGGCGGTCTCAAAAAACGCATCCACATAGCGGGGTATGCTTTTGCTTATAACGAAGGGCAGCGCGCCTGTTGCAGAAAGCAGCACCCACCCCAGCGCAACTATGGCTATGCCCTCGCGTGGCGTCATCGGAGGACGGTGGCGGGTGCGGATAAGCAGCAGCGCGCTCAGCACAAACAAAATGGCAATCGTTATCACAAACGCCCTTACATCCGTGAGTTCACGATTATATATGGCAATACCCACCGCGGGCAGCATGAACGCGCCCTCGATGCGCAGTATCTGCGCCAAATAGTATCGCAGCGTGGAATAATTCATGTGCTTTGCTCCACGACGCCGGAGAATATTTCGTTAAGGTCGATGATCGGCCGTCCGGCGGCGGCGACTATCACCACGGTGTCCCCCTCCAGCAGCACGTCGCTGCCGCGCGGTATGATTATTGTACCGCCGCGGCTTATGCAGGCCACGAGTATGTTATCCTTTATAGGCATCTTGTACAACGGCACGCCAAGATTGTCCGTACCGGCGGTAACAAAAAACTCCAGTGCCTCCGCGTGTCCTCCCACTATGCTGTGCAGCGTGATCACCGCGTCCTCGTCCGAGGCGCTGCTCATTGCGCGCACGTAGCGCACTATTTCGTTTGCAGTTATCAGCTTGGGGCTTACCAGACTGTCCAGCCCCTTATCCTTAAACATGGGCACAAGCTCCATGTTGCTTATCTTGGTTATGGTCTTGGGTACGCCTATGTAGTTGGAGAACATAGAGATTATGATGTTCTCCTCGTCGATGCCGGTAAGAGTCACCACAGCGTCCATATCCGCTACGCCCTCGCTTTTGAGCAGCGCCTGCGACGAGCCGTTGCCATATATCACCAGCGCCTTGGGCAGCGTCTCGGAAAGCGCCGCACAGCGTTCAAGATCCTGTTCGATTATTTTTACGGCTATGCGGCTGCTTGCAAGCTCCCTTGCAAGGTGCTCTGCTATGCGGCTCCCGCCGACTATCAGCACGCAGCGGGTCTTGTCCTGCGCTATGCCAAGACGTTTTATCAGCAGCGCCAGATCGTTTGCCGCGGCGGTAACGGTGATCTTATCCCCCGCAAGCAGCTGAAAACGGCCGGAGGGTATGGTGACCTCGCCGCCCCGGTCCACAGCGCATATGAGCGCCTTTAAGCGTATAACGTTTTCCAGCTTGTCCAGCGTAATGCCGTTGAGCGGGCTTTTTTCATCCACTCGAAGCTCCACCAGCTCCACGCGGCCGCGGGCAAAGGAGTCCCGCTTTATGAAGGAGGGAAACTGCAATATCCGGCTTATCTCGTGCGCGGCGGCCTTTTCCGGGTTTATGAACATGGACAGGCCAAGATCCTCCTTCAGGAAGCGCACCTGCTGCTCGTAATCCGGATTGCGCACGCGGGCTATGGTATGCTTGCAGCCCAGCTTACGCGCGAGTATACAGCATAGCAGGTTCACCTCGTCGCCGCTGGTAGCGGCAATCAGCAGATCCGCAGTATCTACGCCGGCGTCGTGCTGTACCTGCAGGCAGGCGCCGTTGCCCTCTATTACCATCACGTCCAGCAGCTCCTGACTCTTTTGCAGCACCACCGCGCTTCGGTCGATTATAACTATGTCATGTCCCTCGTCCGAGAGCTGCTGCGCCAGCGTATAACCTACCTTGCCGTCGCCCACGATAACAATTTTCATAGAGATACCGCTCCCCCAATATGTGCTATGATAAAGCTGCTGCATATGAACGCAGCACAACGCCTATTTATGCAATGATATCATTATAAAATGTAAATATCAACGCCACAAAGCGCACAAAAGACGCGCATTTCGGCGCGTCTGTTGAAAAATCTGTTTTTGTTACTCTGCCAGGCCCAAATACGGCGCGAATACGCCCGCGTTGTCCGCGTAGGTCAGCTCGTACTCCGGCATACCCGCGGCGTACGGCGCTGCTGAGTATTCGGGCAGCACGAAATGCAGGCCGGTATCCGTGAGATACCACGCCCAGTCTATCTCCCCCGCCCTAAGCAGCTCAGGCGTTTCGGGATAGTATTCGTCCGGGAATTCATCTATGCGTCCTTCAAACTCGACGGCCAGCAGCTCGTTTATCTGCACCTGCGTAAGCGTGAGCACGTCGGTTATGGCAAGCTCGCTTCCCGCGTTCAGGTCGAACGTGTGGCCGTATACCTCGGTGCTTGGATGTGCGCCGCCGCAGTCCACCACCCCGGTAACGCAGTAGGATACTATGCCGCCGTTATCGAAAGATCTCTCCCATTCGGCAGTATACGAATAAGGAACGTTTTGCGGCATGAAGCCCGAAAGCAGCTCCTCCTCCCAGGCGGCGTACCAGCCGTCCAGAACGGCAGCTGCCTCCTCGGCTATGCCCTGGTTAAGCGTAGCGATAGCGGCGGAGTCCCCGCCGGAAAACTCCGGATAGTGCGCTGACAGCGCTGCGGTCACAGTGCCTTCATCGTTTTGCAGCGCGCGGGTATATTCCAGGCTTTCCGCCGTAAACTCCTGGGGCGCGGCGGCCTGCCCGTCCTCATCCGTATCGGCGGCGTCCGTCTCCGATGCGGGAGCCGCTTCCGTCTCGGCGGCGGTCACCGGGGCGTCGGTCTGGGCCTGCTGTGCGCTGCCCGCCAGCGCGTCAAGCCCGGCCTCGTCGCAGCCGCACAGCAGCGCGGCGGCAAGCAGTGCCGCAAGCAGCAGCGCTGACATGTTTAGCTTTTTATTAGACGAACGTTTCATAGTATATATACCTCCGATCGTTCCATCCTATACAGTAAACGATTGCGGTGGAGCGCGGGTTGCGACGGTTTCTAAAATTTGCCGTTTTTGGTGATGTGAAGCTCCGCTAAAATATACTGCCGCTGTATTTTTTAAGCGCCAGCATAAGCGGTATGCCCAACCCGAAGCAGCTTACCGTCTGCCCTATCGCAACATAGCCTACGCACGCCCAGTAGCCCAGCGGAACCGCATATACCTTCACCATCAGCGCGCCCACCACAAATGCGTTTATCACCACGGCGGGCAGCGGCGCAAGGTAAAACGAATACCCGCGCACCGCAATGAGCCGGGTACAGAGGGCGGCAAGCAGCGTGGCAAGACTGCCAAACAGCACATCGTAGGCGGCGCAGCCGGTGAGCAGGTTGCCCAATATGCAGCCCACGAACAGTCCCGGCACTGCGGCCGGAGTAAACAGCGGCAGCACGCACAGCGCCTCCGACAGCCTGAGCTGCACCGCCGGGCCTATCGGCAGCGATGCAAACGTAAGCAATGCATAGAGCGCCCCGATCAGGGCGCCCTGAGCTATGCCTTTTGCCTTCATTATTTTGCGGAAAGATACTGGTTAAGCTTGTTTACCAGCTCATCCGCATCGATCCCGTGTACGGCGCAGGCCTGCTCGAGATCCTCGCCGCTGGCCATCACACAGCCAAGGCAGTGCATCCCGCTGGCCATAAGTATATCCGCCGTGCCCGCGTCGGTACGAAGTATCTGCTCGATGGTCATGTTTTTGTTTATCATAAGAAGCCCTCCGTTTTTATTGGAATGATTATATCACGTTTTTTCCGATATGGGAACAATGCGGCGGCATTATCCATCCGCCCCTTCAAGGCCATATTTATCCAACAGCGCCGCAAGCTCGCCGTTCTCGGTAAGCTCCTGTATCATCATCGTGGCCAGCTCGGCTATCGCGGGGCTGTCCGCGGCGCAGGCGAACGCATAATCCACCGTGCCCAGCACCAGCCCCGTGGAGGTTATAGCGTAGTCGCTGTCGTAGAGATCGATGTACACGTCCGTCATCACCACGGCGTCAATATCCCGGCGGACGAGCGCGGACAGCATATCGGTATACGCGGCGTACTCTCGCGCCGTCACCTCGCTGTTGGGATGCGCGGTTATATACGCTTCCAGCATATTCTCCTCCGCGGATTTTTGCAGGCAGCCCACGGTTATGCCGCTGGCGGTAACGCGCTCGCCTGTGCGTATTACGAAGCGGCAGGGGTCGCTGTAATACGGTATGGAATACGTAAGCGATGCGATGCCGCCCCGCCGCATCATCGCGGCGGCTACGTTTATCTCGCCATCGGATATGTGCGGCCCGGCGGTCTGGGAATTCACCGCAACGTACTGCACGGCGTTTCCGCCCTCCACCTCCGGCAGCAGCCGCTCTGCGAGCATCAGCGCAAGCTCCACCTCCAGCCCCGCGCCGTTGTTGCTCATGCCGGGAATGTTCTCGCGCACGCCCACCTTGAGCACGCCCGCGTCGGCCAGCGACGTTATCTCGGGCATACTCATCAGCTGCGGCTCCCGCTTGAGCGTGACCGCCAACGTGACTGTCAGCACAAGCGCGAGTGCGCACAGTATGATAATACGAAGCAGCCGCCCTGCATCACCCACCAGCGTAAAATGCAGCTTGTGCCGCATGGGACGCGCGGGGCGGGCGCGGTATATTTTGAAGGACTCCAATTCGGGCGCGCCGTCCGGCGCGTTATTCGCTTCATTTTGCCCGGGCGCGCCGTCCCGCTCCGGCTTGTTATAAAGCCGGAAGGATTCGGGCTCATGCGGAATGCGCAGCTTCCTGCGCCGCGAGCTTCTTTTAAAAAGCGGTTTGCGTTTCATGTGCTGATTATACCCGCGCATGGCAAAACCCGCAAGTGAACAAACCTGCAACGTTGACATGCGCGCGCACACAATATTATAATAAAGCGGTTCGGAGGATGCTTCCGATCAAATGCAAGCATATATGAGGTATTTTGCAATATGAAAAACCTGACCTCCCGGGAGCTTCGTAAGCTTTATTTAGACTTTTTTCAGCAGCGCGGCCATACGGTAATACCCTCCGCGTCGCTTATCCCCGAAAACGACCCCACGGTACTGTTCACCACCGCCGGTATGCACCCGCTGGTACCGTATCTGATGGGGGAAAAGCATCCCGCCGGCAAGCGCCTTGTGGATGTGCAGAAGTGCGTTCGCACCGGCGACATAGACGAGGTGGGCGACGCGTCGCACTGCACTTTCTTCGAGATGCTGGGCAACTGGAGTCTCGGGGACTATTTCAAGCACGAATCCATAGCGTACTCGTGGGAATTTCTGACCTCCCCCGAATGGCTGGGCATAGATAAGGACAGGCTGTATTTCACCTGCTTTACCGGCGACGCCGATGCCCCGCGCGACACCGTGGCGCATGACCGCTGGGTGGAGATGGGCGCAGACCCAGGCCATATATTCTACCTCGGAAAAAAGCATAACTGGTGGGGTCCCGCCGGCCAGACCGGCCCCTGCGGCCCGGATACCGAGATATTTTTTGATACCGGCAAGCCCGCCTGCGGCCCCGACTGCAACCCCTCCTGCGACTGCGGCAAGTACCTTGAGATATGGAACAACGTATTCATGGAATACAACAAGCTGGGCGAGGGCAGGTTCGAGCCTCTCGCGCAGAAAAATGTAGATACCGGCATGGGGCTTGATCGCACCATCGCCACGCTGCAGGGCGTAAAGAGCGTATACGATACCGACGCGTTTTCCGACATCATAGCTGCGATAGCCGAGCTTTCGGGCAAGCGCTATTCCGATGACGATGCCGAAACGGTCAAAGCCTTCCGCATAATCGCGGATCATATCCGCTGTGCCGTATTCATACTGGGCGACCCCCGCGGCGTCACCCCCAGCAACATCGACCAGGGCTACATACTGCGCAGGCTCATCCGCCGCGCCATTCGCTACGCCATGAAGCTGGGCATACCCGAGCACAGCCTCGGCAGGGTAGCGCAGGCCGTAATAGACCACTATGGCGACGTATACCCGGAGCTTGTGCAAAACGGCGAAAAGATACTTGGCGAGCTTTTCCGCGAGGAAAAGCGCTTCCAGCAGGCGCTCAAGGACGGCATAAACGAATTTGAAAAGAACCAGCGAAAGCACGCCTACGCGGATGGCCGCATAAGCGGCGCGCAGGCTTTCCGACTGTACGATACCTTCGGCTTCCCGATAGAATTCACCGTGGAGCTGGCGAACGAAAACGGGCTTACCGTGGATATGCCGGGCTTTGACGCGGCGTTTGCCGAGCATCAGGCCAAGAGCCGCGCAGGCGCAGAGCAGCGCTTCAAGGGCGGCCTGGCGGATACCGGCGAGGCCACCGCGCGGCTGCACAGCGCAACTCACCTTTTGCAGGCAGGCCTGCGCCATGTGTTAAGCAACGATTCCATAAGCCAGCGCGGCTCCAACATCACGGCGGAGCGGCTGCGCTTTGACTTCAGCTTTGAGCGCAAGCTCACCCCGGAGGAGCTCAAGGCGGTGGAAGCGTGGGTAAACGCCGCGATAGAAGCGGGCGAGCCCATCACCTGTGAGGAGATGACCGTGGAAGAGGCCAAGGCGCAGGGCGCGATAGGCCTTTTCGGAGATAAGTACGGCGAGCGCGTCAAGGTATACAGCATGGGAGCTTTCTCCAAGGAGATATGCGGCGGCCCGCACGCTAACAACACGGCGGAGCTGGGGCATTTCCGCATTGCCAAGGAGGAGGCCAGCTCCTCCGGCGTACGCAGAATAAAGGCGGTATTGGAGTAAGTAATTGAATAACGGCGCAGACAATTGGTTCGAATACGATTGGCAGGTGGAGGGTATACCCGCGCTGTTCAGCGTGGACCTTTCGCTTGCGGAGCTTGGAAAAAGCAGCGTGTACCCCTTGATGATATACATAAGCTGCATGACGCCCGAGGGTAAACCGTTTACCCGCATGGAGCTTGTGCATCTTAACGGGCTTTTGAAAAAGTTCAAAAAGCTGCTGCCCATTTTCGCCGGCAGTATAGAAACCGAGGATCAGCACCAGCTGTATTTCTACGCGGAGGACGATTCCGCCTTCTCCGAGATCCGTGCGCTGTGCAAGACGCAAAAGGGCGCGGGCTGCCGCGCGGGCTGTATGGCGGAGCCGGACTGGCGCACCTATTACAAGCTGCTGTATCCGGACGCCGCAAAGACCCAGACCGAGCACAACCGCAAAAACATCGAGCTTTGCAGGAGCAAGGGGGACTGCATCACCGCCGCGCGCAGGATAAACCTTGACGTGTACTTCCCCACCGAGGCCCTTATGATGAGCTTTTCCGAGCAGGCGCGGCAGTCCGGCTTTGCCATAAGCCGCGGTGACTTTGCGCAGGAAAGCGAGCTTCCGCATGGCGTGGTGCTGCACATAATATGCTCGCTGGAGAAGCGGCGCATAGACCGGCTGACCACCCGCGTAATACGCGACGCCGCAAAATTCGGCGGCCAGCTGGTATACTGGAATTGCCAAATAGTGCGCAAAAAGCCGCCGTTGGTATAATTTCGGCAAAAGCATGGCATAATTATACGCCTTTTCCAGCATCGTGAATTTCTCCCACTATATATTTTCTGCGAAAAATCACGATTCTGTTTACATTCCGGCCACAATTTGATATTATATAGTTCGGACTGGGAGGTCCGCACCGAAAGCCGCGTCCGCGTACACCCGCATATATTATCATTTTCTTCTGTCATCAACTTTCCTCCCCAAGCGGAGAGGAATTATACCCATCATTATATATTATTTAGGAGGCAATGTAATGAGAAGAAGACCCGCTTTTAACAGGAAGAATCTGCTCGTAGCAGCGATTTTCCTCGTGTTCGTCATCGCAGCAACGCTTGTGTTTGCTGAAGACGGCGAAGCAGGCAGCGCAATGTACGGCACCTTTTGGGCCCTTGTACCGCCGATAGTGGCTATCGCCCTGGCGCTCATCACAAAGGAAGTGTACATGTCGTTGTTTACCGGTATCTTGGTCGGCGCATTCTTCGTAGCCAACGGCAACCCCGTAGGCGCGATGCATGTTGCATTTGACAACGGCATCATCGAAGTGCTGACCGACAGCTGGAACGTAGGCATACTGACGTTTACGATATTCCTTGGTATCGTGGGCGCGCTGGTGTTTAAGTCCGGCGGCTCCGCGGCTTACGGCCGCTGGGCGGAGAAGGCGATCAAGACCCGTACCGGCGCACAGCTGGCTACCGTGGCGCTTGGCGTACTGATTTTTGTTGACGACTATTTCAACTGCCTCACCGTAGGCTCCGTCATGCGTCCCGTTACCGACAAGCACGGCATTTCCCGCGCAAAGCTCGCGTACATAATCGACGCGACGGCTGCTCCTGTATGCATGATAAGCCCGATATCCAGCTGGGCTGCCGCAGTTACCGGCATAATCCCCGAAATGGATGAGATCGGCCGCTTCACCATGTTCACCAATTCCATTCCGTTCAACCTGTACGCCATCCTCACCATAATCATGATGATCACCATCTCCCTGCTCAAGGTGGACTTCGGCCCCATGAAGAAGCATGAGGACAACGCGGCCAAGGGCGACCTGTACACCACGCCCGACCGTCCGTACGAGAACGCCGTAGAGGAAGTACCCAATCCGAAGGGCAAGATAATCGACCTGGCCATCCCCATATTCGCGTTGCTGGTACCCGGCTGCATATTCGGCCTTGCCTACACCGGCGGCTTCTTCGAGGGCGCATCCTTCATGGATTCCCTTGCTGACTGCGACGCCTCCATGGGTCTTGTTTACGGCACGTTCGTTGCTATGGTGCTGGTATTCATCTATTACATGCTGCGCCGTGTGCTTACCTTCAAGGAATTCACGGACTGCATACCGCTGGGCTTCCGCGACATGGTTCCCGCGGTACTCATCCTTATCTTTGCTTGGGCGCTGTCCAACATAACCAAGAGCTACCTCGGCGCGCCTGAGTATGTGGCCGGCATCGTTGCAAGCAGCGCCGCCGGACTGCAAAAGATGCTGCCCGCCATCATCTATTTGATCGGCGTTGGCCTGTCCTTTGCTACCGGCACCAGCTGGGGCACGTTCGGCATACTGCTGCCTATAGTAATAGCGGTATTCCCGTACGGCAACCCGCTGCTGTTCCCCGCCGTAGGCGCATGCCTTGCGGGCGCCATCACCGGCGACCACTGCTCGCCCATATCGGATACCACCATCATGGCTTCCGCCGGCGCACAGTCCAACCACATAAACCACGTTGCTACTCAGCTGCCCTATGCTATGTTCGTGACCGCGATATGCTTCGTGTTCTATGTGATAATGGGCTTCTGGCCCAGCCCCATCGTGACCGTTCTTGCGGTAATCGCGATGGTTGGCTCGCTGTTCATCATCAAGAAGGTTCAGGCCAACAAGCTTACCAACAAAGTAAGCGCATAAGCTCACACCGGTTTCCAAACGAAACAGCAATAAGCAAAGGCCGCCCTCCGGGCGGCCTTTCAGCCTGTCGATAAACCCCGGGATTATTAAGGGCCGACGCCCTTAATGTTAAATCCGGTCTGGCGACCCGCGCGTCAGACCGGAAGGAAAATCGCAGATTTTCCCTGTTCTTCTCAGGCTTTGCCTCTCGCCAACAGGCGCAGCCTATTGGCGAGAGGCAAAGCCTGCAAGCTCGAAAAAGTCAATTTTGACTTTTTCGACAGCCTCAAAGGCCGCCCTCCGGGCGGCCTTTGCCGTTGTTCCTGCCTGCTTACTTGGCCCGATAGCTTCCGCAAAGACTTTCGTCACACGGCTCGCCTGTATGGCAGCCGCACATGGGTTCAACGTCAATGCGATCCAATTCGCAGCCGCAGCCTTCTGAATTGTGTTTGCAACTGGTCACGCGGCAGCCAATCGACTGGCAACCGGCTTTGGACTTGTACATAACCTTTATCCTCCCGTTTGATTGGTGAGCTTAGTATGCGCCAAAACGCCTGTATGATACGCTGGAAAAAAAAGCAAGCGCCGCCCTATATCGGACGGCGCTCAGCATCAGCCGCGGTCAATCGTTATCGTGGGCGTCGTCATCATCGTTATACTTATCCTCGTCCCATGTGCGGATCTTGCCCGTGTCCGCGTCTATCTCAAAGTCGTATTCCACGCCGCCGTATACTATCTCGCCGTCGTATACCGCACTGCCGTCGTCATATTCCAGATGTATGCGCAGATCGTCGGCCGCAGCTCCCGGCACATTGGCAAGCGCTATCGCCGCCGCATCATCCTCGCTCAGCGCAACGTCTGTGGCGCTCCCGCCCATGCCGCCGGACGGGCTCTCCAGTTCAAAGCCTTCCACATCGTGATCGTATTCGAGTATTGCGCCGCTGGACGGGTCTATCTCGTATTCGTATTCTGTATTGCCCGAATAAAAATCGATGTCGTACTTACTGCGGCCGTCATCGTGATCCAGCTCGGCCTTTATCATGGTGACGTCCGCCTCGTCCAGCCCCGCGTGCTCAAGCGCGATGCGTTTGGCCGCCTCCAGTCCTATGTCCGTCTCCGGCGCCTGGGTAGTCTGCGCGGCCGCAACGGCCTGCGTCTGTTCGCTCATGGTCTGGGCCGGCGAAGCAGCGTTTTCGGACGCGGCGGCCTCCTGTGCGGGTTGAAGGTTCTCGGCCGGTACAGCACAGGCGCAAAGCGCAAGCGCACAAACGGCGGCAGCGATTATCATTATGGTCTTTTTCATTTAACATATCCTCCTTCACTTTCTGTACACAGGATAAGCGCGGAAAATTAACGCAGCATTAAGCCGGAAAAGTTTTTATCGTACCGCAGCCCATACAGGACCTGCGCCGCCGGATCCGCCGTGTTCGCCGGTCATGCTCAACAGCAATGATGTTGTACAAAAATAACGAAACCGGTCAAAAAGGAGTTGCATTATGATATCAAATGTAATATGATATGTACTGTGCACGGAAAAGAGCGCAGTAAAATTGTTTCGTATTCTATTTAACGGAGGTTAATTACAATATGCCCGCAAAAATGAAGATTCGTTCCGCGTATGCCACTCTGCCCTCGGCGGAGCGTAAGGTCGCGGATTTCATCCTGAGCAACCCGGAGCGCGCTTCGCTTATGGTCATAAACGAGATCGCAGCCGCCGCCGGTGTGTCAGTTCCTTCGGTCACGCGCCTTGCTAAGAAGCTTGGATACGACGGTTTTTTGGATTTCCGTGTGGCGCTGGCCTCCGGCAACTCCTCGCTTGAATCCATAAAGAGTGAGCCCATCCGTCCGGATGATTCGGATGAGGCCGTCATCGAGAAATGCTTCCTTGCGAACATGCGCTCGCTGGAGGATACGCTCAAAGCCATCAATAAAAATAAGTTTGTTGAGCTTGCCGACCGTATTGGCGCTGCCCGCCGCATATTCGTGCTGGGCATTGGCAGCAGCGCGCAGCTTGCCAGCGACCTCGTGTTCCAGCTCAACTTCCAGGGCTTTGACGCGGTGGCGGTGGTGGAGCAGGTCGCCATGGATATGTACAGCCATCGCTTCAGCAAGGGCGACGTAGTAATAGGAATATCCCGCGCCGGGCGCACAAAGCCCGTGCTGGATGCCTTTAAAGAGGCCGCCAAAAGCGGTGCATACTGCGCTTTTGTAAGCAACTTTGTAAACACCCCGGCAACGCAGTCTGCGGATGCTTTCTTCTGCACCAGCCGTGTGGACGACATAAAGCAGCTGCTCGGGCGCGAGTCCAACCTGCCAATGTACGCAATGGCCGCGTCGCTGATGACGCTGCTTACGCGCAGGGCTCCGGAGAATCCGGCATAATCCAATGCGCATAATATCCGATTATCATACGCACACGGTCTACAGCCACGGCAAGGGCACGGCGGAGCAGAACGTGTGCGTTGCTATTGAAAAAGGGCTTAAGCGCATCGCCATAAGCGAGCACGCCGGCGCGCACATAGCCTACGGCGTGAGGGGCGGGCATCTGCGCGCGCTCAGACGCGAGGTGGACGGACTGGCCAGCCGCTATGCGCGGGATATCGAGGTGCTGTTCGGTCTGGAGTGCAACCTTACCGGCTTTGGCAGATGCGACGCGCCGGCGGACCGCTCCGCGTACGACGTGCTGCTGCTTGCCTATCACCGCGGAGTGCTGCCCCGGGACGCGCTGGGCTTTTCCTGCATGGCGGAGGCGGCCGGCTTGCGCCGCGCGGACCCCGTACAGGTGGCCAACGCACTGCTTGCCGCGGCCGAGCGGTACAAGATCGACATATTTTCGCATCCCGGTATATATGTGCGCTGCGATATACCCACGCTCGCTGCAGGCGCGGCACAGCTGGGTACAGCGTTGGAGCTTAACGGTATGCGGCTCTCTCTCACGGACGAGCAGATATTGCAGGCGGCCGCAGCTGGCGCGCACTTGGTGATAAACAGCGACGCCCACATCCCTGCCCGCGTGGGCGAAGCCGAGCATGCGCTTGCCGCGGCGGAGCGCTGCGGGGTAAGCATAGATAACGCGGGCTGATGCGCCGGAGAGGGTATGGAGCGCATGCTCACAACAGGCGCGGGCAGGACCATACTTGTCGCTGCGCTTCCCGGCATATTGGATATTGCCGTTACACATCTGTATAAGCTCTGCCGGCTCAAAAACTGGCGGTAAGCAGCGAAACAGGAGTTTTGCAGGCAGCCTGACGCCGCCGCATGTCTTGGGGGCGTGCCCCTGCGCATGATAAAAAATTACGAATATGCAGACCGGATATTAGCGGCGGCTGACCCGAAGGCTTCAGCCCGCCGTTTTGTCGCTATGTGCAGGGGGTCAATAAAAGCTGCAGTAATAAGTCCCGCGCGCGGCTTGCTGCAAACCCGGACGTGCGAGTGGTCGTATTCAAAACGTCAGAGGCATAACGCCTCCGCTCAGGCTGTCGAAAAAGTCAATTTTGACTTTTTCGAGCTTGCAGTCTTTGCCTCTCGCCAACA
>CAZXRQ010000048.1:0-14995 GCA_964642795.1 uncultured Oscillospiraceae bacterium
TGGCGAGAGGCAAAGCCTGCAAGCTCGAAAAAGTCAAAATTGACTTTTTCGACAGACTGAGGAGCCGGCAATAGCCGGCTCCTTGTCGTACATGCTGACGCCGAGACGATGAGCTTATTGGGCATCGTCGGATATATCGGCCAAAGGCAGCACAAAGCGCATAAGGAATTTGTTATACATATCGGAAAATTCCTTGTTATCGGGATTCTTCATATTGGTTAGATATTTGTGCATCTCAAGCTCGCTAAGGGACGACTGTATAACGGAGCCGCCGATATTGGAGCAATGGTCGCTGATGCGCTCAAAGTTTGTGAGTATATCGGAAAATACAAACCCCTGCTCGATGGTGCAGTCGCCGCGTTGAAGCCGCTTGACATGCTCCGTTTTAAGCTGCATGCGCAAATAATCCACCACTTCCTCCAGCGGTTCCACCTGCTTTGCAAGCTCGATGTTGTCCTCTATAAAGGCGTTTATAGCCATGGACAGTATATCGGTAACGGCAGTCTGAATAACGTGGAGCTGGCTGCGCGCCTTAGGCGAAAAATCCAGCTGCTTATCATTCATCTCCTGAGCGCACTCGCTTATGTTGAGCGCATGATCGCCGATGCGCTCAAAGTCGCCAATGCAATGCAGCAGCTCGGCAACGCGGT
This sequence comes from uncultured Oscillospiraceae bacterium, assembly GCA_964642795.1. GTDB lineage: Bacteria > Bacillota > Clostridia > Christensenellales > CAG-138 > JAVVVD01. The sequence goes on from CAZXRQ010000048.1 coordinate 651, forward strand.
GAGCGTCGTCCTCGGATATGCTCTTGCCGCTTATCTCCATCAGATACGAGCCAATCCTGTCCTCATAGGTGTCCGTAAGCTCCTCGCCATCCAGCACCTGCTGCACGGTATGGTCGTCGAACTTTTCCGTAAGGGACAGCGCCTGGTTAAGCGTGGTTTGGCAGAGGTGTGCCATATCTATGGTGAGTTGGCGGCAGCGCTGTATGGCTATGCTGGGCGCGGCGAGCAGGCGCGGGTCGAGATAAACGGGATCGCGGCGCTCGTCGGCGTCCTTTATGGATATGTAGGCAAGGTGTTCAAGCTGCTTGGCAAAGGGCAGCAGCACTACCGTGCGAGCTATACTGTATATGCTGTAAACCAGCGCAATGGAGGCCGGGTCAATGGTTTCGGTGAGCAGAGGAATATCGACGACCGCACGTAGTATGATAAACAGTGCCATAAATACCAGCGAGCCTATGAGGTTGAAGTATAGGTGCACGAGCGCAGCCCGTTTGGCGTTTTTGGTAGCACCTATGCCGGAGAGCAGCGCGGTTATGCAGGTACCAACGCTGGAGCCCATAAGTATGGGAATTGCGGTGCCAAAGGATATGCTGCCAGTAACGGACAACGCCTGCAAAATACCTACTGAGGCAGAGGAGCTTTGGATGATGGCGGTTATCGCAATGCCCGCCAGCATACCGAGCAGCGGGTTGGAGAACAGTGTAAGCAGATTTAGGAAGGCGGGGGAATCGCTAAGGGATTCCACGGAGCCGCTCATAAAGCCCATGCCGAATATCAGCACCGAGAAGCCAAGCAGTATCATACCTATGTCCCTGCGGCGCTCCCGTTTGGAAAACATATAAAGGATTATGCCTATGGCGGCAACGACGGGCGCAAATGAGGATGGCTTGAAAAGCTGGATAACCATATCGCTGCTTTCAAGGCCGGTAAGGCTCAGCAGCCAGGCGGTCACGGTGGTACCGATGTTTGCGCCCATTATGATGCCTACCGTCTGCTCAAGCTTCATAACGCCGGAGTTGACAAAGCCTACTACCATTACCGTAGTAGCGGAGGAGGATTGGATTATTGCCGTAACCCCCGCGCCGAGGATCACGCCGCGAAGGGTGCTGGAGGTGAGCTTTTCCAGCGTGGCGCGCATCTTGTTGCCCGCCCGCTTCTCCAGCCCCTCGCCCATTACCTGCATACCGTACAGAAACAGCGCGAGTCCGCCTATAAATGTCAACACGTCAAAAATAGTCATAGATATATTATGCCTTTCATGCTAAAACAGGCGCGATAATACCTGGAACGGCTGGCAAACGCACAGCAAATCGCAGAGCCTGTCATAATGATGCCCCCACAAGAGCTTGCACAACAGATCCGCGCAGACGGCGCGCCGAGTGCCCGGCGCGGCAGCTCACAAACCTGTTGTAAAATCCCCTAAAAATGATTATAATCGAAAATGTCCCCCCTGCCAAGTGGCATGTGGGGCATGTGTGCGTTGAGAGACGTAACGGGGCATTATATTAAGGTATTGGAGAGCGGTTATGTTTATAGTGGTTGGCTTAGGCAACCCCGGCAGGGAGTACGCGGATACCAGGCATAACGTGGGCTATATGGTGGCAGATCTGCTTGCGGAGCGTTGGAGCGTGGATATTCGCAAGCGGCGTTTTCGCGCGGTGTACGGTGAAGGCGCAGTGGCGGGAAACCGTGTAGCGTTGGTAAAGCCTACTACGTTTATGAATAATTCAGGCTGGTGCGTAAGCGACGCGGTCGCATGGTATAAGTGCGCGCACAGCGAGCTTGTTATCGTATATGACGATGCGGATATACCGCTTGGCACCATACGCATACGCGAGGGAGGAAGCTCCGGTACTCACAACGGTATGCGCAGCGTAGTGTACCAGCTGGGTTATGACGATTTCCCCCGCGTACGGGTCGGCATAGGCGCCTCCGACGGACGGGATATGATATCGCATGTGCTGGGCGCGCCTTGCGCCGAGGAAAAGGTTCAGCTGGACGCCGCCATACGCGATGCGGCGGACGCTGTGGAGCTTATATTGCAGGGCCGGCTCAAGGATGCTCAGGGACGCTTCAACCATAAGCACGGGTTGCCCAAAAATACGGACGGAGATACACAGGCTTGAGTATAGATACGGCGCTGCGTCCGCTGTTGGACGCATTGAGCGCGCACAGCGGATATATGCGCATGGAGAGTGCGCTTGCAGAGGGCGGAGGCCCTGTGATGACATTCGGTCTGGGCGAGGCGCACCGTGCGCATGTTGCGGCGGCGCTGCATGTACGCACCGGCCGCACGCTGCTTATTGTAACTGCGAACGAGGCCAACGCTGCGCGTCTGCGGGGAGAAATAGCTGCATACGGCGTGAACGCACTGCATTTCCCGGCAAACGATATGCTGCTGAGCAAGCGCGGCACGGTATCGGGAGGCGGCATAGATCAGCAGCGTATGGCAGCGCTTTGCGCGCTGTGCGAGGGCGAAAGCGTTGTGGTGTGCGCATCCATGGCGGCGTTGATGCAAAGCCTCGCACCGCCGGAAGCGTTTGTAAATGCAATACTCACCTGCCGCGCGGGGGAGATTCTGCCGCCTGCACGGCTTTTGAAAAAGCTTGTGGACACAGGCTATGAGCGCGTGGATATATGCGAGAGCCGCGGTCAGGTGTGCCTGCGCGGCGGCTATGTGGATGTATATCCCGTGAACGCCGACAATCCCACCCGTATTGAATTCTTTGACGACGAGATAGATACCCTGCGTGAATACGATCCGCTTACCCAGCGCTCAATAGAAAACGCCGCGGAAATCACTGTGCCGCCCGCAGGTGAAGCTCCGCTTACTCAGCGAGCGCACGAGCGCGCCGCAAAGCTGCTTTTGGGCAGGCCGGGCATGGAGGAAACGCTGGAGGTGCTGCGCGCAGGAGGCACGCCGGACGGCGCTGTACAGCTGCTGCCGTTTTTCTACGATGAACTCAGCTGTATAGCGGATTATTTGCCCAGCGATGCTATCATGCTGCTGGACGAACCAGCCCGCGCGGAGGAGGCGGGAAAGCTCGCCTGGAACGATTTTACAGAAACACTTTCAGCAGGCCTTTTGAGCGGTGACGCAGCAGGCGAGCAGCAGGGGCTTATGCACACCGTGGAAGAAGCGGTAAAGCGCCTGGACGGGGCTGGCACAGCCGTGATGTCCGCATTAACACGTAACTATGCGCCCATAATTCCCAAGGCCGTAGTGCGCTTTGATACGCGCGCAGCAAACCGCTATAAGGGCGATGCGCTGCTTAAGGAGGATATGACGGCTTACCGCAGCGCCGGGTATGCGGTGCTGATATGCGCGGGGACTCATGCGCAGCGTATGCACGACAGGCTGATGGATATGGATATTATCGCTCCTGTTGAAGTAAGCCTTGCCCGTATGCCGGTAAACGGTGAAAATCTTATAGCGCCGGTTTCGCTTGCCCGTGGTTTTGAATATCCTGAGCTGAAGCTAACGGTAATAACCGAGGCCGAGCTTTTTGGAGACGCGGCGGCCAATCCGCGCAGGGCCGGGCGAAAGCGCCCGCAGCTTGCGTTTAACGAGCTTTCTATCGGAGACCTTGTGGTACACGAGCTGCACGGCATAGCCCGGTTTACGGGCGTGGAAACGCTGGAGGTAGCAGGGGTCACGCGGGATTACCTGCTGCTTTCATATGCCTGCGGCGATAAGCTGTACGTGCCTACGGATCAGCTGGATCGTGTGCAAAGGTATGTTGGCGGCGACGAGGCCGCCGTAAAGCTGTCCAGGCTGGGCGGAGACGAATGGCAAAAGACCGTGGCCCGCACCCGCGAGAGCGTAAAGGCGCTGGCATTCGATCTCGTAAAGTTGTACGGTGAGCGCGCCCACCGCAAGGGGCACAGCTTTTCTGCGGATACTTCATGGCAAGCCAGGCTGGAGGAGGATTTTCAATATGAGGAGACGCCGGATCAGCTTGCCTGCATAGCGGAGATAAAGCGCGACATGGAGAGCGACCGCGTAATGGACAGACTGCTGTGCGGCGACGTGGGCTATGGCAAGACTGAGGTGGCCCTGCGCGCAGCTTTCAAGGCGGTGATGGACGGCAAGCAGGTAGCGTTTTTGGTGCCTACTACAATACTCGCTCAGCAGCATTACAATACGCTTTCGGCGAGGTTTTCGCAGTTTCCGGCCAACGTAGCGCTGCTTTCGCGCTTTAAGACGGCTGCGGAGCAAAAGCGCGTCGTAGAGGGACTGGCCTCCGGCGAGGTGGATGTGGTTATCGGTACGCATATGCTGCTTGGCAAGTCGGTGGAATTCCGCGATCTGGGGCTTTTGATAATCGATGAGGAGCAGCGCTTCGGCGTGGGCCACAAGGAGCTTATAAAGAGCATTAAAAAGAACGTGGACGTGCTGAGCCTTTCCGCCACGCCCATACCGCGCACGCTGCATATGTCCATGACGGGCATACGCGATATGTCGGTTATAGAGACGCCGCCGGAGCAGCGCTATCCCGTGCAGACATATGTAATGGAGTATACCGACGCGGTCGTGCGCGAGGCCATATTAAAGGAGATTGGCCGCGGCGGTCAGGTGTATTTTGTGTATAACAGAGTGCGTACCATGGAGAGCTTTGCCTCCAGGCTGCGTGCGCTCGTGCCGGAGGCGCGCATAGCATATGCGCACGGGCAGATGAACGAGCATACCCTGGAGCGCACTATGATGGATTTTATGGAGGGGCAGTACGATGTGCTGCTTTGCAGTACCATAATAGAAAACGGGCTGGATATACAGAATACGAACACGCTTATCGTCTACGATGCTGACTATATGGGGCTTTCCCAGCTCTACCAGCTTCGCGGCAGGGTGGGGCGCGGGGCGCGTCTTGGTTATGCGTATCTGACATACCGCAGGGATAAGCTGATAAGCGAAACGGCGGAAAAACGCCTGAGCGCCATACGTGAGTTTACGCAATTCGGCTCAGGCTTCAAAATAGCCATGCGGGATCTGGAAATACGCGGCGCAGGAAACATACTTGGGCCTGAGCAACACGGACATATGCAGTCCGTGGGGTACGATCTGTACTGCAAGCTCGTGGACTCCGCCATGCGCGAAGCGAAGGGTGAGCAGCCTGCGCAGCCGGAACTCGACGTGACCATAGATATGCCGATATCGGCATGTATACAAAGCGACTATATACCGCGCGAAGCGGGCAGGCTGGCCATGTATAAGCGCATCGCACAGATACGCACAGAGGACGATATGCTGGACGTGCGCGACGAGCTAATAGACCGTTATGGTGACATACCGGAAAACGTGGAAAACCTGCTGTTCATAGCCAAGCTGAAGGCGGACTGTGCGCGGGCATACGTTACGCGGCTAAGCGCCAAGGACGGCGAGCTGTCATTCGCATTTGACGGCGCAGCGCCCATGAACGGCGAAAAGCTGGTTTTACTTGTTGCATCCACCCGCGGGGCGCAGCTTGCAGCGGGCGATCCGCCGTCGCTGAGCATTCGCAACCCCAAGGCCAATATTGGCACCTGGCGCAAAATGCTGCCACAGTTTGTTTACACGCTTTGTGATTGCATAGATAAATAAAAATGATATAATACAAGGGTCTGTTACCGATACGTTTCGGGATTATTTTGACGGGAGATTACACAATGAAGAAAACCATTGCACTTATGCTCGCTGCGGCGCTGCTGCTCGGCGTTTTTTCGCTTGCGGGCTGCAAGCTTTCGGAAACCGAAGAAGACGCCGCCGCCGATATTGACCGCGCCGCGGCAGTTGCCACGATAGGCGATGAAGTCGTAACGATGGGCGAGTATTACGACATGTTCACCATGTACGCAGAATACTATTCCAGCATGGGCTATGACGTTACCTCGGATGCTACGCTGCTTGAGAGTATGCAGGATTTCATCATAGACATGCTTGTAAGCGAAAAGGTTGTGGTATATCAGGCGAAGCAGCAGGGCTTTGATCAGCTTACCGAGGAACAGCAGGCCGAGCTTGACGCGCAGTGCGAGGAGAGTGAGACCTCTCTGCTGGAGTACTATACCGAGGTTGCCGAGGAGGAATATGCCTCAGACAATACTGTGGATGTTGAAGCCCGCGTAAAGGAGTTGATCGCGGAGGAGGCGGAGTACTATACCGGCACCGCAATGAGCTATGACGAATATGTCGAATGGCTGCAAAACAGCACGCGCGAAGATTATTATGTGGAGCTTTTGCAGGCAAGCGTATATGATTCAATACAGGTAACGGATACCGAGGTGCAGGAGTGGTACGACGCTCAGCTGGCCGCCGATACCGATACCTCTACCGCAGATCCCGGCGCATATAAGGACGACGAGGAGACCAACGAGATGTCCGGCGTTATGCCTGTATTGTATGTGCCGGAAGGATTTGCCCGTGTAATGGATCTGTTCATCGCATGGACGGAGGAGGAGCAGGCCATAGTAACGGCGGCTCAGGCCAGCATGACCAGCCTTGAGACGGAGTACGGTAAATTGGCGTTTGCGGACGGTGTCAACGGCAACAATGCCAACAGTGCGCGCCTAAAGGAGATAGTTGCAGAGTACAACACATATCAGGCGAAGATAGACGCGCTGTACAGCGGCGCTTCGGAGAGCGTTTCCTTCACTACGATAAGTGAAGCCTATTCAAAGATAGACGAAAAGGGAATGTTCACCGTGATGGGGCTGTATACCGAGGATGCCGACTTTACCACCTACGCTACCTTCATGGAGAACGGTATGCTTATAAGCACACAGTATGAAAGCAGCATTGATTGGTCCGATAGGATCAAGGAGGAGTTTGCAACACTGGCTCCGGGCGAGTATACCGAAATATTCGCAGATACGGACGGGCTGCACGTGCTGTACTATGTGGGCGACGAGCCGACCGGAGCGCGCACGCTGGATTCCGTAAAGGATCTTGCGCTGGAGGCGCTGCTTGCGGACAAGCAGGCGACCGAATGGGATGCTCTGATGGCGGAGTGGAGCGCGGACGAATCCGTGGTGATAGACGAGGAGCTTGTAAGAAGCGTGGGTCTGTCATAATCCAATTTTGATTATGTGCGAAGGGTGGACGGTATGTGCCCACCCTTTGTTTTACTAACAGGGGGAAATTATATGCGATTGGACAAATACCTTAAGGTTTCGCGGCTGATAAAGCGGCGCACGGTGGCAAACGAGGCCTGCTCGCTGGGCAGGGTAAGTATAAACGGCAAAGTTGCGAAGCCGTCCACAGAGGTCAACGCCGGCGATGAGCTGGATATACTAATGGGCGGCAGGCATATGCGGGTAAGGGTATTGAGCGTACAGGAATACGCGCCCAAGCAGGAGGCGGCCTCGATGTACGAGCCAATAGCGGAGGACAAATGACCGCGCGGCGCGACGTCAGCGTATGCGCAGTACTGCTTGCCGCGGGCGCTTCCCTGCGTATGGGGGAAAACAAGCTGCTGATACGCTTCGGCGGGAAAACGCCCATTAAGATGTGCCTCGCGGCGTTTGACGGCTGTAAAACGCGCTTTGACCGCATTGTGATAGCCGTAAGCGACGATACCCGTCAGGTTGCTGAAGCTTGTGCCGCAGGACGTACGGATGTAATCATCGTGCAGGGCGGGGCTGAGCGCGGGGACTCGGTGTACAACGCGCTGTGCGCGCTGGCCGGGGCGGATGTGATTGCCATACACGATGCGGCACGCTGCCTGGTAACGCCGGAAATAATCGATAAAAGCGTCAGTTCCGCACTGGAGCACGGCAGCGGTATTGCGGGAATGTATTGCCGCGATACCCTGCGCATGGACGGTGCGCTCTTGCCGCGGGAGAGGGTGTTTGTTACCCAAACGCCGCAAACGTTCGACTATGCGCTGATACGAAGCGCATACGAGACCGCGCGGCAGGAGGGCTACTCCGCAACGGACGACTGCGCGCTGTACGAACACGCCGGGCATATGCCTGCGTTCGTTTCGGGCGGGCTTATAAATCAAAAGCTGACCGGCAGAGAGGATATTCCGTTTTTTGCGGCGGCTGGAGGGCATACGATGGATATACGCGTGGGCTACGGCGAGGATACGCACAGGCTGGCGGAGAACCGGCGTCTGGTCATCGGCGGCGTCGAGATACCGTATAGGCTGGGGCTGCTTGGCCATTCCGACGCGGACGTGCTGGTGCATTCCGTAATGGATGCGCTGCTGGGCGCTGCCGCGCTGGGGGATATAGGGAGGCACTTCCCGCCCGGAGATCCTGCGTACAAGGGCATAAGCTCGCTGTTGCTGCTTGCAAGGGTGCGCTCGCTGCTGGAGGCGGCAGGATTTGCTTTAGGCAACATAGACGCCACGGTGGTGGCTCAGGAGCCTAAGCTTATGGAGTATATACCCGCCATGCAAAAAAATATTGCGGAAACAATGGGAATGGAGGCTGCGCGTGTTTCGGTAAAAGCCACCACTCCGGAGCATACCGGCCCCGAGGGAGCGCTTGAGTGTATTACGGCGCGCTGCGTATGCGCATTGATTGTTGAATAAGCTCGATCAAATTAACATAGTGTGACGTTTTGCCGCCATGTCTTGCACATGGCGGCACTTGCATTTATAATTTAACTGTTGAATTATGCGCGCCATTGTGCAAAGGAGATACTATGCGGCTGTTAAAGAGAAAGCGGTTTTGGATAATCGTCGCAATATGCGTTGTGCTTGCGGCGGTCGCCTTCGCTACGTCGGGCAGCCGGAGCGTGTCCGTTGTGGAAAGCGCCGTGGGTTCCGTGTGGAAGCCCGTGCAGAGCTTTGCGGCGCGCACGAGCGATTCCATAATTGATTTTTTCAGACGTGTGATCAAGACCACGGATGCTGACAGGGAGAACCAGCAGCTTTTGGTTACAGTGGCGCAGATGGAGCAGCTGCAGGCGGATCTTGAGCTTGAAAAGCAGGAAAACGAGCGGTTGAAGGAGCTTCTCAATTTTGCGGAGGAAAATTCGGACTACGAATATGTCACCGCGCGTGTTATCGGCATGGATCAGGGCGTGTGGTTTGACGTTTTCACCATAAACGTAGGGCGCAACCAGGGAATTGAGGAGGATATGCCGGTGGTGAACGCATCGGGGCTCGTGGGGCGCGTAACGGATGTAGGCGCCACCTGGTGCAAGGTCACCGCGATAATCGACAGCCAGTTCGAAGCCAGCGTAATGGTGCAGCGCACGCGTGACCGCGGCATGGTCCGCGGCCTGCTGGATTCGTCCGGCGAAGATCAGCTGGAGCTGTACTATCTCCCGTCGGACAGCGATATTGTGCCGGGTGATGTTATAGTTACAAGCGATATAGGCGGAGTATTCCCAAGGGGCATAGTGGTCGGTACGGTGATAGAGGTCACTCGCCAGACGGAGGCTTCGCAGGAACGGGACGCGCTGCTGTCTCCGTCAGTGGATTTTCTTCACATAGAAGAGGTATTGGTTATAACCTCATTCAAGTAATTAAGGCGATAATGATACAATATGAAAAACCTTACCATAACGATAGCGTTCGCAATAGGCATATACATGGACAGCGTGCTGTTTGCCCGGCTTAACCTTTCGGGCATTTGCCCCTGCGTTACGCTTGCCGTGGCGGTATCTGCGGCCGTTATGACGGGCTGGTTCAGCGGTGTTGCCGCAGCGGGCCTTGCGGGCCTGTTTATGGATCTGATGTTTGGAAAGCTTATCGGACTGAACGCCGCAGCGTTTGTGATCGCCGGAGCGGCGGGCTGCATGTTCAATAATAAGTTTTATGCGGATAATGTCATTATCCCCGCCGTTTGTGCGTTCGTATGTGCGCTGGTACGGGAGCATATTTCCGCGGCGTTCGTGTACATTACCGGCGGTACATTTTCGTATATAGATATGCTAAGCGGATATATGCTGCCCTGCGCGCTGCTTACAGGCGGCGTTTGTATGCTTGCACATGCAATACTGCGGCCGCTGATAGCGCGTCAGAGCAGCCGCTATGCGGACAGGCATATCGGAGGTGTTAAGTGAAACGGAATATCATACGCTTCATAGCGCTGGCAATAATTATGCTGTTTTTGATGGGGGCGCTTATCGGCAAGCTTGGCGGCCTTACTATAACCGAGGGAACAGATCTGTCCGCATCCGCCGAGGATCGTACTACCCGTACCATAACCCTAAAGGGCGTGCGCGGCAGAATACTGGATCGAAACGGCATAGTGCTTGCGTACAGCAAAACCAGCTATAATGTGGAGTTTTTCCGCGATGCGGACAAGCGCACGTCCTACGATTCTGCCATATATACAGAATCTATTATGAACGCCATCGAAATAATCGAAGCGGGCGGCTGTGCCACAATAGATACGTCCTACATCCATATGGATGAGGATACCGGCGAGCTGTACTTCGACTGGGGCGTGGAAAGCGACGCCGCCGTTAAGGCCCGCTACAAAAACTACTGTGCGGCTCTGGGATTCTCCATAAACGATGATCTGGAGCAGCCGCAATCCGAATGGGATCTTACCAAGTGGCCTACAGCGGAGAAATGCTATCTTCAGCTGCGCAAGCTGTGGTATATACCGGAATATTTGACCTTTGACGAAGCCAACAAGGTCATATCCATCCGGCAGGAGATCGCGCTGAACAACTACCGTGCTTACGAGCCGGTGACGATAGCTTACGACGTAACGTTGGATATAGTCGCGGAGTTAAGTATGCACAGCGACGATCTTGTGGGCGTGCAGACCAGCCAAAGCACTACACGCGTGTATCCGCATGGCGAGGTGGCGGCGCATATAGTGGGCTATCTGAGCCGAAGCGCCACCGAGGAGATGGTGGATGAGCAGGGCTACGCCTACAGCGATTATATCGGGGTAAGCGGCATAGAGTATTCAATGGAGGAATACCTTACCGCATCCACAACGGAGCATCAGGGACAACGGGTGGTGGCGGTCAACAAAAACGGCGGTATAGTACGCGAGATATCCGAAACGCCGGCCACCGACGGCGCGGACGTTATGCTGACAATCGACTATGATCTGCAGGTGGTGGTGGAAAACGCACTGGAAACGCTTATTGCCAAGATATCTGTGGATCAGGCTGAGGCTATTGCCAAAAGCTATGATAAATACAGCGAGTATTATAATGGCGACGTGTCGCAGATAGATACAGCCGAGACGGGCGCAATAGTTGTGATGGACGTTAACACCGGCGAGGTGCTGGCGATGGCGAGCTACCCCTCATACAATCCTAACTGGTTTATAGAAGGGTTGAGCGTGGAGCAGAGCGAGCTGTTGTTTGGCGAATCCGCTGCCGATACCACGCCCATGCGGAATAAAGCGATATCCGCCAAGCTTGCGCCAGGCAGTATATTTAAGATGGTAACAGGCGTTGCAGGCGTTACGGAGGGAGTTATCGGCCTTGAGGAAACCGTGGACGATGAATCCCCGTACATAATCGTTAACGAGGACGGCAGCACCATTACGGCAAACGCGCCCAGCTGCTGGACCACGCATCCGCACAATCACAGCGATCAAACGCTTGCGCTCGCTATAACAAACTCCTGCAACTATTATTTCTGCGAGGTGGCATACCGCCTTGGTATAGAGGCGCTCAATGAATGGGCGGGCGAATTCGGGCTAACCTCCTCCACGGGCATAGAGCTTCCCGGAGAAGCGGTAGGTATAGTAGGCGGGCAATCGGTCATGTTTGACAGTACGCTGCTCGGCGACGATGGCGAGCTGTCCATATCCAAGCAGCAGACCAGCCTTCCGGGGCTTATATATACCAAGCTGTGCGAAAATCTTACCGAATACCTTACCTCGCGCTCCATGGAGGTGGACGATGACGCCGTACGCCTCTGCGCGCTGCATCTTATGCAGCTGCAGACGGGCGAGAGCCTGGATGGTACCGGGCCTACAATCCGCCGAATACTTTCAGAGGAGCTGGGCCTTCCCGAAGGCGTTACGATGGTACAGCCATGGGTAAGCCAGATAACTTCATTGCTGAACGAAATACAATGGAAGCCTACGTATACCATACGAGCCGGCTACGGGCAGGGCGTTACGCTGGTTACGCCTGTTGCCGTGGCGCGTTACGTCAGCGCGCTTGCAAACGAGGGTACCGTATATGACGCGCACATAGTAAGCCGTATAGTGTCAAGCGACGGCACTATATTGGAGGAGACTGAGCCTACTGTGTACAACACGCTGGATTCGGTTTCTCAGGAGACGTGGAACGCGGTGAAGGAGGGACTCAAGGGCGTTGTGTCGCCGGAGGATCACGGCACGGCGGCGGATGCTTTTACGAGCGAGTTCTATAATAAATACAGCGACCGTCTTTCCGGTAAGACCGGAACGGCGCAGATAGCATCGCGAATAGATATAGAGAACACATCGTGGTTTGTTACGTTTACTCCCCGTGAGGATGCGGAGATAGCCATAGTTGTATGTGTGCCGAACGGCTATTCAGGCTCCCGAAGCGCCTCCGCTGTTGAGGAGATACTCACCTACTACTTTGAGCGGCAGGAGGGCGCGGCGCCCGAATCACTGGTGGATATAGACGCGCTGGTACCGTAAAGCCGAATATAAAACAAAAGCTGAAGGCCGGGATTGCTCCCGGCCTTTAGGCTGCCGTTTAACCGCGGGATTATTAAGGGCCGAAGCCCTTAATGTTATATCCGGTCTGGCGACCGGCGCGTCAGACCGGAAGGAAAATCGTAGATTTTCCCTATTCTTTTCAGGCTTTGCCGCCCGGGAGCCAACAGACGCAGCCTGTTGGCGAGAGGCAAAGACTGCAAGCTCAAAAAAGTCAATTTTGACTTTTTCGACAGGCTGAAGGCCGGGATTGCTCCCGGCCTTTTGATCATCTGTATACCCTGTATGCGGATCTGCGTCTGCGCCGCGATCTGCGCGAACGCTTCCTGCGGGTCATGGCAAAGCGGATGGCAATGACTATTGCAATCAGCACCACGGCGATTATTACCCAAAACAGCCAACCGTTGCTGCCGCTTGAGCTGTCAGGCGGCGTATCGACGAGCAGCGGGCTTGCGTTGGGGTCGTCGGTTTCGGTGGCCGCGCCTATCTCGTACACGTCGCGCGTAGAGATAAGATCAGCGGAAAACAGCGTATTGCCCTCGAAGGAGAACGTTATAACGCCCAAGGTCTCGCCCTGTGTTATCGGGGCGGAAAGCGGGCGGTTAAGCTCGTAGGAGGATATAATAAGCGACGGGTTTGCGGTTATGGCTTCGATATCCTCATCGGTGCCGACTATCTTGGAGGAGGACAGATCCGCGCTGAGGGTGAGGTTACCGCTCTCGGCGTCGTCAAATGCGGCGTTGCTTACGGGAAGCACTACGTCGCCGGACAGTCCAAGCTGCGCCGCCGTAACGGAGGCGTAGTTTTCAAAGCCCCAATCAAACAACGTGGCCGCGCTTTCGTAACGATAGTCACCGCTTACGGTGCCCTCTATATCGCCAAACAGCACAACGATAAGCTCTATGCCGTCCTTTTCTGCGGAGGCTACCAGGCAGCGGCCCGCCTGCGTGGTATCGCCGGTCTTTACGCCGGTGGCGTACGGGTATTCGAAGGATGCGGTAGCGTCTGCCTTGGTATGTATGAGCTTGTTGCTGTTCTCCAGCTGGTAGCCGTCGGAATCCCATTCGCTGGCAGGCACTTCATATGAGCCGGTGCCAACGATGGTACGGAACGTGTCGTTTTGCATGGCATAGCGTGTAAGCAGCGCCATATCATATGCGGTGGTAACGTGTGCGTCGTCGTGCAGACCATTGGGTTTTACAAAATGCGTGCTGGACATGCCGAGCTCGGCCGCCTTTTGGTTCATAAATACAGCGAACGCTTCCTCGGAGCCCGAGACGTGTTCGGCGATGGCCTTTGCCGCGTCGTTGCCGGATTTCAGCATCATGCCGTAAAGCAGGTCGATAAGACGTATTTGCTCGCCGCGGACTATGTTCATTAAAGAGCCCTTGCTCTCTACTACGTCGCCGACGGTGACGATTTCGTTTACATCTTCACAGTTTTCAATGGCAAGTATTGCGGTCATTATTTTGGTGGTGCTGGCAGGGTATGTTTGCGTATAGGCGTTTTTTTCAAACAGAACCGCGCCTGTCTCGGCGTCCATAAGCACGATATACGGGGTGGTTATGGAGTCGGGGTCAGCGGCTGCACGGCTCGCAGACGGAAGCATAACGAGCAGCAGAGCGAGTATCGCTAAAACAGAGATTATGCGCTTCAAATAATCATCCTTTCCTGCATTAAAAAAGATATACCGGGTATTAGTATAGCAAAACACGACGAAAAAGTATAGAGTAATATAAGTAAATTCGTTTTTAACAGGCTGCGCGACAGAGACGCAATTATTGCGC
>CAZXRQ010000049.1:0-4127 GCA_964642795.1 uncultured Oscillospiraceae bacterium
GGATTTTACATTAAGGGCTGCGGCCCTTAATAATCCCGGGGTTTATCGACAGACTCAACGGGAGCCTTACGGCTCCCGTTCTTAATTCCTCAGTTTTCGTCGAATACTCGCTTGATTATGGCCGCCGCCTCGTCCATCTGCTCGCGGGTATGCGTGGCGGTGTAGCTTGTGCGCAGCAGGCACATATCGTCCGGCACGGCGGGCGGCAGCACGGGATTGACGTACACGCCGTTTTCCAGCAGCCGCTTTGCTATTAACAGCGTGCGTTCCGCGTTATAGGTGTATATCGGGATAATCGCGGTGCTGCCCTCCATTATGGGTATACCGTAGGCGCGCAGCTTGCCGCGCATATACTCGGCTATGTCCAGCAGCGCCTTCATACGCTCAGGCTCCTGCTTCATTATGCGGAGCGCGGCAAGCGCCGCGGCGGCGTTGGAGGGCGGAATGCTTGCGCTGAAGATAAAGGGCCGGGATTTATGGCGCACATAGTGCGCAACGTCCGCGCGGGTAGCCATGCAGCCGCCCAGAGATGCAAGGGATTTGGAGAACGTGGTCATTATAACGTCCACCTCATCGTCCAGCCCGAAGTGCGACGCCGTACCGCTCCCGTTTTCGCCTATCATACCCACGCCATGCGCGTCGTCCACCATGAGACGGGCATTATACTTGTTCTTCAGGCGCACAAGCTCCGGCAGGTCGGCTATATCGCCGCTCATGCTGAAAACGCCGTCGGTGATTATCAGCTTGGGCATATCGTACGGCGCGCGGGCAAGTCGCTCCTCCAGATCCGCCATGTCGTTATGCTGGTACTTGGATACCTGCTTTGCAAAGCTCAGCCGGCAGGCGTCAAACAGGCTTGCGTGGTTTTCATCATCACAATACACCACGGTGTGGCGCGTAGCCAGCGCACATACGATGCCGAGGTTGGTTTGAAAGCCGGTGGAGAAGGTGACCGCCGTCTCCTTGTGGAAAAAGTCCGCAAGCTCACGCTCAAGCTCCTCATGCAGCGTCAGTGTGCCGTTTAGGAAGCGGGAGCCGGAGCAGCCTGTGCCAAACTCGTCCAGCGCGGCTTTGGCAGCGGCCACGGTGCGCGGGTCGTTGGTAAGGCCGAGGTAGTTGTTGCTGCCCAGCATTATGGTACGCTGGCCGTGCATCCTTACAACAGTATCCTGCCCCGTTTCCAGCGCGTTGAAGTAAGGGTATATGCCCTTATCCATCAACTCCTGCGGCAGGGTATAGGATTTGTAGCTTTCGAATAAGTCCAAAGTATTCGCTCCTTAGTCTTCTTATTAAATAGAATTACATAACGGCATTATAATCCAAACGGCATCCGCTTGTAAAGCACAATGAGGGGGCCGCGGCTTTCGCCGCGGCCCTCAGATTCATACGTTATTCTGTTCAAATGCCGCTTTGGATGCTCTCCTCATCGCTAAGCTTCTTTTTCTTATTGCTCAACAGAGCTACCAGTACCTGTACCAGCGCTATCACAACCATCAGCAGCGTCCACTTATCGGTGAACACCATGGGGTTGGTCATATCCTCGGTGAGGATGAATGCGATTATCGCACCTACGCCCGGAATGATGCTTGCAAGTCTCCAGCCAAGCTTCTTCTTCATGGTATAGGCCTCATCGCCCTCTTCCTCGGCTTCCTGCTTCTTCTTGCCCAAGCCGAACACTATCAGCAACACGCTGGTAAGCGCGGTAAGTATGGCAAGTATCAGGTTGAGCAGCGCCCATACCGGCCTGGCCAGCGGGGTACCGTCGTCCGGGATGTTCTCGGTGCCGCCTGCCAGCGGAGTATCGTCGTCCTGGATGGTCTCTGGGTTGGCGGAAGCTGTTGCCGCAGGCGACTCGGCGGGCGAAGGCGTTGCGGAGGGCACCGGCGAGGAGCTCGGCGCAGGGCTGTTGGACGGCCGCGGCGAGGGGTTCGTGGAGGGAGTCGGCGTAGGATCGGGGCTCGTCGGAACTACCGTCTTGGTATACGTCACAACAATAGTCAGATCCTTTGCGGGCATATTTCCTGCCACAACAGCGATGCTCGGTGCCTGATAGCTCGGTACTGTCGGGCTTGTCTCACTGTAGGCTGCTTCAAACTGCAACTCCCTGGTCACGCTCGGAGCTATGTCGATTCCGCTCGCGTTTTGATAAAGTATATTCAGCGTGTAGCTGTTGCGGGTGTAGTAGATCTTCACGACCGTGCTGCCGTCGCCCGCGATGGTAGCCTGAGTTACCGTTCCGGCGGTAAAGCCCTCGTAGCTCTTGGCCACAGCCGCGGTAAGCTGGCCGGTGGTGCCGGTCATG
This sequence comes from uncultured Oscillospiraceae bacterium, assembly GCA_964642795.1. GTDB lineage: Bacteria > Bacillota > Clostridia > Christensenellales > CAG-138 > JAVVVD01. The sequence continues at coordinate 2,303 of CAZXRQ010000049.1, forward strand.
CTATCCGTATCGTCCGCCGTTGCGTTATAGCTGCCGTCAAGGTTGGCCTTGTAGTGCTCCACCGTGTAAGCGGTGTTGCTGTTGGCCGTATAGGTCACGGTGATGCTGGTGTCCGTGGCGGGCATCGTGCCTGTAACCGTTGCGGTATCCGGAGCATAACCGTCCACAGCGGGACTCGCTACACTGTAGCTTGCGCCGTACTTCAGCTGCTCGGTATGCGTGGCAGGTGCAGCGAACGTGCCGTCGTCCGGGCCAACGTATTTTACCGTAAGCGTGTATATGTTGCGCGTGTAGTAGATATCCACAACGGTGCTGCCGTCGCCCGCGATGGCAATCTGCTCAAATGTCTGTGCGGTGAAGCCCTCGTAGGTCTTTGCAGCAGCGTTGGTCGGCTGGCCGGTGGTGCCGGTCATGTTGTCGGTAGCATCCGGCGCGGCGTTATAGCTGCCGTCCAGGTTGGCCTTGTAGTGCTTCACCGTATATGCGGTGTTCGTGTTGGCCGTGTAGGTCACGGTGATGCTCGTGTTGGAAGCGGGCATCGTACCGGAAGCCGTAGCGGCATCGGGGGTATAGCCTTCCACCGCGGGGCTTGCTACGCTGTAGCTCGCGCCGTATTTCAGCCGCTCGGTATGCGTGGCAGGTGCAGCGAACGTGCCGTCGTCCGGGCCAACGTATTTTACCGTAAGCGTGTATATGTTGCGCGTGTAGTAGATATCCACAACGGTGCTGCCGTCGCCCGCGATGGCAATCTGCTCAAATGTCTGTGCGGTGAAGCCCTCGTAGGTCTTTGCTTCGGCTGCGGTCAGTTCTCCGGTTATGCCGGTCATGCTGTCAGTAGCGTCCGCCGTAGCGTTATAGCTGCCGTCCAGGTTGGCCTTGTAGTGCTTTACCGTGTAAGTGGTGTTCGTTGCGGTATAGACCACGTGCTCGGTCACGTCCGCATCGGGCATTGTGCCGCTCACGGTGGCGGGGCTGGCAACATAGCCGGGGATAACGGGGCTAACCACGTTGTACGCCTGATTGTAGTCCAGCGTGCTTATATCGGACTCGGCCGCCTTTGCACCGGTCGCGTAGTTGTAGTTGACCGTCAGCGTATGGCTGTTGATGGTGTAGGTAACGGTGACGGTACGGCTGGAATCGGGCATAGTGCCGGTAACCACGGTATAATTCGCCGTGTAACCCTCGATCACCGGGCTTGTGATGCTGTACGCAGCACCGTACACAAGCGAGGTGCTGGTAGCAGACGCAGCCTCCGTGCCGTCAGTATACTGGTACACCACGGTCAGCGGATAAAGGTTGGTCTCCCAGGAACCGGTAACAAGTATATCCTGCGCGGGCATGGTATCGGGTTTGCCGCCCGTATAGCCCCAGATCCAGCCGCGGAACGTCTTGCCGATTATAGCCGTGGGTGTAGCGCACTCGGTAACGGCCTCGCCATAGTTATATGTGTCGATGTCGCCGTACTGCACGCCGTCTACCTTATAGGTAACGGTGTAGCTGTTGATGGTGTAGTTTACGGTAACCTCAACATCGCTGGCAGGCATGGTGCCCTGTACGTTAGTCGGGCTTGCGGTATAGCCTTCCACCGCGGGGCTGGGTATGCTGTAGGTATCGCCGTAGTTCAGCGTAGTCTGGGTCGCATCCGGCGCAGCAAACTGAGTATCGCCATCCGGGCCAACGTATTTTACCGTAAGCGTGTAGCTGTTGATGCTCCAGCTGCCGGTAACCGTAACGTTTTCAGCAGGCATCGTAAGGGTGGTCACGATAGCTCCGTTATAGAGCCAGCCATCGAAGGTATAGCCTTCGAGCGTCGGCACGTCGGCTA
>CAZXRQ010000049.1:4227-8122 GCA_964642795.1 uncultured Oscillospiraceae bacterium
CGGTTATTCCGTCGCCTACATGCTTGCCGGTGAGCTGTGCGGGTACTTCCGGCGCTCCGGTGGGTACGGCGCCGGTGTAGCTGTACGTTACCGTATAATCAATCGGCGTCCAGCTGCCGGTAACCGTAACGTTTTCAGCAGGCATCGTAAGGGCGGTCACGATAGCTCCGTTATAGAGCCAGCCATCAAAGGTGTAGCCTTCGAGCGTCGGCACGTCGGCAACGGTTATTCCGTCGCCTACATGCTTGCCGGTGAGCTGTGCGGGTACTTCCGGCGCGCCGGTGGGTACGTCGCCAGTGTAGCTGTACGTTACCGTGTAATCTATCGGCGTCCAGCTGCCGGTAAGCGTTACATCCGCAGCGGGCATATCAAAGCTGGTCGCGGTGGCTTCACCGTAGTACCAGCCATCGAAGGTGTAGCCTTCGAGCGTCGGCACGTTGGCAACGGTAACCGCAGCGCCGTACTCAACGTCAGTCTGTCCGTTGGGCAGGAGTGCGGACGCACCGGTGGGCGCAGTACCGGTATAGCTGTACGATACATCGTAATGATTTATCGTGAACATAGCGTCCGCGCGCAGGTCATAGGCGGGCATATTAAGTGGCTTGCTGCTCAACGCAGCGCCGTTTTCCGCGTTCTTCGACCAGGTCCAGCCGGTAAAGGTGTAACCCGTCTTCGAGGGCGCAGGATCGTCGTAATTCAGCGCGGCGTTGCAAGCATAGGTAAGCGGGTTAGTGACATCATCCGCCTGATACTTTACGCCGTCCACATAGTAGGTGATCGTGTACTCGTTGGCCGTAAACTCGCCGTATGCATTTATGTTGCCGGCGGGCATTGTGTTGGGTTGAGCGATTACCGAATAATCGGCATCCGTCCAGGTAGCCCAGCCGCTGAAGGTATAGCCTTCCTTTTCGGGCGCAGTCAGCGGGGTCACAGCGTCGCCGTAGTGCAGCGTCTGCGACTCGTCATAATGAGAACCGTCTACATAATAGGTAACGGTGTAGTAAATCTGCGTCCAGGTAATGGTGAAGGTCACGTCGTTATCCGGCATGTCGAAGCTGCCGGTATTAAAATCCGTGCCGCTCGCCACCCAGCCGGTGTAGCTGTAGCCGTTCACTGCGCCGGGAGCGTCCGCAACGGTCACCGATGTGCCGTACGCAACGCCGGTCGAACCGGCAGGCACGGTCACGCCATCGGGGACATCGCCTGCGTAAATGTAGGTAATGCCATGTGTGTTGGCCATGTAGGTAACGGTCTTGGTAACGGCGCCCGCGGGCATATTGCCCGCTACCGCAGCGATGTCCGGGGTATAGCCTGTCACAGCTGGGCTATCCACGCTGTACGTATCACCGTAGTCGTGCATGCTGGTATGCGTTGCAGCGGCGGTCGTGCCATCCGTAAACACATATTTGATCGTCAGCAGGTAGCTGCCCTTGGTATATGTTACGGTAACCTCAACACTCTCAGCGGGCATGGTGCCGGAAACGGTCGCAGAGGAAGCGGTGTAGCCCGTTATCTCGGGGCTGTCAACACTGTATCCTGTGCCGAAAGCGTGTGTGCTTATGTGCGTTGCTGTCGCGGTCGTATTGTCCGCGTACACATAGTTTATCGTAAGCGTGTAGCTGTTGATGGAGAACGTGCCGCTGACCGCAAGGTCTTCAGCGGGCATGGTCGCGGGGATAGTCGACGGGCTCCAGCCGCTGAAGGTATAGCCCGTCTTTTCGGGCGCTGCCTGCATGGCGGTGGCCGCTTCGTATTTGTAGGTATCCTGCGCGTACTGCTCGCCGTCCACCGTATAGGTCACGGTGTAGCTGTTGCGGGTGTAGTACAGGCGCATCACGTTGCCCGCGGTGTTGCTGGAGAGTGTTACGCTCTTTTTGCTTATCGAGGGTGCGTAGGTAAAGCCGGTGTAGAGCTTGTTTACCGCGGTAACGGTAACGCCTATTGCGCCGCTGCTGATGGTAGTCTCGGCCAGCTCGTAGCCGCCGCCCAGCTTCTGCTTATAATGATAGACCGTATACTCAACTTCCGCGTTAGGCGTATAGTAGAAGTTGATAACGTTGGCAGCTTCATCCAGACTCATCACGAGGCGCTTCTGGTAGGCGTCCGGATGATAACCCGGTATGTTCAGGAAGGATTCGGTAACCACATTATTCTCGGTGGTCTTAACTACGCTTCTATAAAGCGTGGCAACGCCGTCGTCTGTCTTATAGTAGTTGACGGTATAGGCGCCGCTGCTGAACGGGGTGTAGTAGAATATCACCGAGTTGTTTTCGGCGGCCAGCGTTACGCTCGTTGAGAGCTTGTCTGGCACATAGCCATCCACTTCCTTGGCAGTAACGGTAACAGTGGTACCCATCGTGCCGACGCCCGCGGTGGAAGCTGCCACCGCATCGGTCGTGCCGACCTTATAGTAGTACACGGTGTACGGGATATCCGTCTTTGCCGTCCAGCTTGCCTCTACCTCGATATTGCAGGTAATGGGCAAATCGAAGCTGAACGGCGTATTCGTTCCCTTGATAAACCAGCCCGCAAACTTATAGCCGGGATTGGCGATTTCGTAGTTGGCCGGCACGGTCGCGGTTTCTCCCTTGTTCACCTGCTGGGTAACGCCATCGACCACAACATACACGGTCACGTAATATACCGGAGCGACCCACTTGGCGTACAGCAGCAGATTGTTAACGGGCATCGTGGCATTTACAAAGCTGTATTCGCTGCCGACATAGCAGCTCTGTGTAGTATACCAACCGCCGAAGGTATAGCCCGCGTAATCGCCGCTGGAAGGAGAACCCGGTGCAAAATACAAGTCGCTTATATCCGCCCCGTACAGCGCGGAGCTGCTCTCCTGAGTTCTTACGCCATCGTTATACTTAAACGTGGCAGTGTATGTGTTGCGGCTATAATACAGTTGTGCTTTGTTGTCGTCGCCAAAGTCATCATACCGCACAAAAGTAAATCCGGGGATGCCGATCAGATCCTCATTACTTATTCTCCAATCGTCCCCTTGCAGATAGATAGTATATGGCAAACGTATCTGAACATATTCGTTTGGATTGGCAAGCGACGTGCCGTAATACTCTATGGTATATTTAGTATTGCCCGTTGCCTGACCGTATATCGTCAGATCGCTGTTTCCCATTGTGGGCGCTTCAGAGTAAAATGTAAAATCATTATAATATGGCTTCTTCTTCGTTGTTGCCCAATTCAGAGAGGAATAGTGCGCAGCAGCTATGTTCCACCATTCTGTGGTAACCTGGCCGTACTTAACTCCCGTCACAACATAATCAGAGCCATAATTGTTTGGCACATCAAACGTCAGCGTATACGTATTTCTGTCGTAGTATACGTTGCATACGGTGGTGCCGTCGCCCACTAAGGTAACGCTGTCAGCATGGCCGAAGTGGAAGTTGCTGTAGCTTTTTGCGGCATATGTAGCCAGGGTACCGGTGGTACCTGCTCTGTTAACTTGATCCTCCACATAGGTATAGCCGTTGTCATTGGCATTCTGCTGCCAGTAGACCACGGTGTAGGTGGTGGCGGCCGCCGTCCACTGCGCGGTAAGCGTAACATCCTCCGCGGGTATGGTCGCGGGTATCACTTTGTCCCAGCCGGTGAACTCATAGCCCAGACGGGTAGGCGACGCAGGCGTGGAAACCTCAGCGCCATAGCGGCCGATAACCGGATTCACCGGAGAGCCGCCGTCTGAATTAAACGCCACATAGTGGGTGTCGCGGCCGTAGTAGATCGATATCACGGTGCTTCCGTCCGCGGCGATATATGCCTGCTCCGGCTCCTCGCGCAGCGTGAAGCCGTCATAGGCATTGGTCTCGGCAACGGTAAGCTCGCCGGTTACGCCTGACAGGTTATCGGTCTCATGCAGATTGTATCCATCCCC
>CAZXRQ010000049.1:8132-14447 GCA_964642795.1 uncultured Oscillospiraceae bacterium
TTCTGCCAATAGTGCTCCACCTTGTATACAGTACCCGCGCTGCCGGAATAGATAACGTTTTCTACAACGTCCTCAGTAATGCCGGTAAGCACAAATGCGATAGCAGGCTGGCTCGCCACAAAGCCCTGAATAGCAGGGCTGGAGACGGTCTCAGTGAAGTCTGAGCCGTACTGTATTACCGCAACGTAAGGCTGGCGCGCTATCATCTGGGATCCGGCATAGTAGTAGTTGACCGTTACAGATACGGTGCCGAGCTCCGTATACTGAGCGACCAACGTTATATCTTCCGTTATCGCCGTGGTGAAATCGAAATTGGACGATTCACCCTCGGCAACCCAGCCGGTGAACTTATAATCTTCACGTGTGGGATCGCTGGGCTTAACGGCATTAGCGCCGTGTTCGATCTCCTGCACCGTTGTGGTTTCGTCCCAATCCACAAACGTCACGATGTGCGTTTCGGTGGCATCGCCATCCTCGCCCCCATCGATACTCTGGGCAGCAAATACGACCGGATCGCCGTCAGCTCCGCCCTCGTTGAGGATGTCGTTGAGCGATTCGTCTTCTCCGTCGGTCGGCGAATTGACGATCTCCTCATCGATGATATCAACGTCCGTGTCGGACGCGCTTCCTGCAAAGGATACCGGCAGGCAGCTGAGCACCATCATCATGCACAGTGCCAGGCTGAAGGTCCTCATCAGAACGCTCTTTCTCATTTTTCATTTCCCCCTTCGCGTTGTTTACATATCGTAAATTGCCACTTGGCTTGTTTTACTGGTTCCATTATACACATCAAGTGTTATTTCCCTGTTACTTTTGGCTGTTTTTCAGAATTTTTTTGATTTTTATCGGACTTTTTTTCGGCCAAAAAGGATGATTTGTTACATCCAGGTTATTATCCGCAAATAATAACCCGTTTTTGCCTGGGAGCGCATTATTTTTTTCATTTACGGCTTCTTCGAATTGGCGCTACCTATTTAGTATTACGATTCGGTGCGCTTTAAGAGTATACATGAAAATTACATTCATCACGGACTGGATGTTTCAGCATTTGTCAGCAAGGTAAAAAACAAACATCCATCCGTCAAAACAAGCTTAAAATACACTGTTACATTGGCTCAAAAACCGCAATTTCGGCGCAGAATTCCAAGTCTGTACATGAAAATTAACAATATATTATTTTATTGGCGCTATACTCCGCCCTCCACACTTAAATGGCCGCCGGTGCAGCGGCAGATTACAGGCGCGCAGTTACGGATACGCCAATCGTAAAACTCACGTCGCGGCAGCGCCAGCAGCGTGAGCATGGCCATTATGCAGCCGCCATGGGTCACTACGGCAACCGTCTCGCCGGGGCCGCTGCGTGCGATAATGCCGCAAAGCGCGTCCGCCGCACGTGACATGAATTCGGCAGGGCTTTCACCGCCCGGTATATCGCCGGCACAGCCGCTGTCCAGCCATGCGGCATACCGCAGGTCGCCGGAAAGCTCCGCGGCGGTCTTCCCCTCAAACTCGCCGAAGTCGCACTCGCGCAACTCCTGCACCACCTGCTTCTGCATATGCGGGAACAACAGCTCCGCAGTGCGGCGGCAGCGAATATACGGACTTACATACAACGCATCCGGCTTAGGCAGACCGCGCTCATACAGCGCGCGCGCAGTAAGCTCGCCCTGCGGGCATAGCGGCTGATCCGTGCGGCCAATATATCGCTGCTCTATATTTCCCTGCACCTCCGCATGGCGTATCAGCAGCAGGGTGAGGCCCTCGTGTTGCATAATTGTTGTTTTTTGCTGTATATTCATACTATCGTTCCCCATGTCGCCGCCATTGCTGCGCAATAGACACACGCCTATAAATAAGGACTCCCTCACGTACGAAACGCCCCCGCCGTTTTGCCGGCTCTGTGCGTTTTTTCATGCCTCGTAATATATCACCCCCGGCGCGCTTTGGCAAGCGGCGCATATCCTCCAGCGCTTTGGGTAAGGCTATGCGTATGCTGATACTATTTTTGCGCGCGATAATACTGTACACGCTGGTTTTCGTGGTAATACGCATGACGGGCAAACGGCAGCTTAGCGACCTGCAGCCGTTTGATCTTATCGTTACGCTGCTTATAGCGGATCTTGCGAGCGAGCCCGCGGCGGATACCGGTATACCGCTGCTTTACGGCGTGGTACCGATACTCGCGCTGTTTCTTGTGCAGCAGACGCTGGCGTTGCTATCGCTTAAATCCGAGCGCGTCCGTAAGGTGATATGCGGGGAGCCGCTGGTGATCGTAAGCCGCGGCGTGGTTGTTGAGCACGCGCTCAGGGTCTCCCGATATACGCTGGCAGACCTGCTCGAACAGCTGCGTGGCAAGGATGTGTTCGATGTTTCCGAGGTGGAATTCGCCGTGCTTGAGACCAACGGCGACCTATCCGTGCTGCTTGCCGGGAAAAACCGCCAGCCCACCTACCAGGATATGAAGCTGGCTCCTCCCCCCTCCTCCCCGCCGTATATGCTGATACAGGACGGCAAGACCGAGACCAATACGCTTTTACAGTGTGGGCACGATGCAGCATGGCTGGACCGCCAGCTCGCCCGCTGCAGGCTGGGCGTCACCGCAGTGCTGTACGCAAGCCTTACGCCGGACGGCAAGCTGCACATACAGTCCAAGCAAAAAATGGGCGGCCGGGTTTACACGCTGGATGTAAGGGAGTGCATATGAAGCACGCAAGCAAAACAGCCGTGAACAGTATAGTGGCAATTATCGTAGCAACTGTGATACTGCTGCTGCTTTTTACGCTGCCGGGGCGCTACCTTGACCGCGTTACAGGCAGGATGGACGCCTTCGCCTCCGCTGCAATCAGCGCGGCGCTCAGCGGCGAATTTGACAGTGCGCTGGAAAACGCAGCCGCGCTAAAGGATGCGTTCTACGGATGCAGCGACCCTATGAAGCTGATAGTCAACCATGAGGATGTGGACGAGCTGGAGGCGCTGATAATGGCCACCTACCGGCTGGCGCAGGTGCAGGACGATGCGGAGCTGCTGATACAGCTTGAACGTATACGCGGTACGCTGCGCTACCTGAGCGGAATAGAAACTTTTGATATATATGACCTGTTTTAAGGCTGCATAAATATGCAGACGGGGCGGCGCGTACTGCGCAGCAGTACTTGTTCCGGCCGCAGGCCGGAACGGACGCGAAGCGTCCTTGCGCCGCCCCGCCCGGCCCTGCTCACCTACCAAGCTCGTGATAGCGTTGCTCCAGCTTAGCAAGCATTTCCTCAGCGTTTTGCAGCTTGGTCTTTTCCTCCTCTATCACGCGCTCCGGCGCCTTGGCGATGAAGCCGGCGTTATTCAGCTTTCCCTCAGCGCGCGCTATATCGCCCTTTACGCCCTCAATCTCCCGTGCGATTCGCGCAAGCTCCTTATCAAGGTCTATCAAGTCGCTTAGCGGCATGAAGCCCGAGGCTATACGGCACACCACGTTAACGTCATCCTTGCTGACGCCCGCTTTATCCGTCTGTACGTTCACCTGAGAAGCGCCTGCAAGCCGCGCTATGTATGGCGCTGCGGCCCTGCAGCCCGCAATGTGCGCTTCGTCAGTAACCACCGTTATGGCCACGCGCTTAGCAGGCGGCACGTTCATCTCGGCACGCACGTTTCGAATAGCGCGGATAAGCTCCATCACACCCTCCATCGCGTCCGCGTCCGCGGCAAAGTCGAGGGCTTCTCCGTATTTCGGCCAGTCGGCACACATTATTGTAGCATCGCTTCCGGGGAGGTTTAAATATATTTCCTCGGTAATAAACGGCATAAACGGATGCAGCAGCTTCATGGCGTCCGACAGCACCCGCGCGAGTATTGCGCGCACGTTTGCCTTCTCCGCCTCGTCTGCGCCGCTCAGCCGGGTCTTTGCAAGCTCTATATACCAGTCGCAGTACTCGCTCCAGATGAAGTCATACACCTTCTCAGCGGCAAGGTTAAGGTCGAACGCATCCAAATTTGCCGTCACATCGCGCACTACGGCGTTGAGCCTGTGCAATATCCACCGGTCCGCAATGTCCAGTTTTGCCATATCGATGCTGTCCGCCACGGGCTCGTCGCCTATGTTCATAAGCACGAAACGGGAAGCGTTGTATATCTTGTTGCAGAAGTTGCGCGCAGCCTCCACCTTCTTTATCTGGAAGCGCATATCGTTGCCCGCGCCGCTGCCGGTTATCAGCGAAAAACGCAGCGGGTCGGCGCCGTACTCCTCGATTATCTCAAGCGGATCTATGCCGTTGCCCAGGGACTTACTCATCTTGCGCCCCTGCTCATCGCGCACTATGCCATGCACATACACGGTATCAAAGGGTATTTGCTTCTGCACCTCCAGCCCGAACACTATCATGCGTGCTATCCAGAAGAATATTATGTCGTAGCCCGTCACCAGCGTGTTGGTAGGATAGAAGTATTTCAGCTCCCCGGTCTGATCCGGCCAGCCCAGCGTAGAAAACGGCCACATTCCGGAGGAGAACCAGGTATCCAGCACATCCTCGTCCTGGTGCAGCGCACCACCGCATTTATCGCAGCACTCGGGCGCATGATCCGCCACCATGGTATGCCCGCAATCCTCGCAGTAGTAGGCAGGGATGCGGTGACCCCACCAAAGCTGGCGGGATATGCACCAATCGCGGATGTTCTCCATCCAGTTAAAGTAGGTTTTTTCAAACCGCTCCGGTACGAACTTTATCTCACCTGAGCGGACCGCCTCGATAGCAGGCTTTGCAAGCGGTTTCATGGACGCGAACCACTGCTTGCTTATTATCGGCTCCACAGTAGCATGGCAGCGGTAGCAGGTGCCCACGTTGTGCTTATACGGCTCTATCTTCACAAGCGCGCCTGCGGCCTCCAACGCCGCCACGAACGCCTTGCGGCACTCAAACCTGTCCATGCCGGCGTATTCGCCGCCCAGCTCGTTTATACGCCCGTCGTCGGTGAACACGCGCATGGAGGGAAGGCCGCAGCGCTGGCCCACCTCGAAGTCGTTGGGATCGTGTGCAGGTGTGATCTTCACGGCGCCCGTGCCAAAATCCATCTCAACATATTCATCCGCCACTATGGGTATCTCGCGGCCCAGCACGGGTATCACCACGGTCTTGCCCACGAGCTTTTCATACCTTGGGTCGGCGGGGTTAACGGCTATGCCGGTATCGCCGAGTATCGTTTCCGGGCGGGTCGTCGCGCAGGTGATGGAATAGGACTTATCCGGCGCTTCGTAGCGCACATGCCAAAGGAAGCTGTCCTGCTCCTCGTATTCCACCTCCGCGTCGGAAAGCGCGGTCTTGCACTCCGGGCACCAGTTGATTATGCGGTCTCCACGGTATATCAAGCCCTTGTTGTAAAGCTCTGTAAACACCTTTATTACGGCGCGGTTACAGCCTTCGTCCATAGTAAAGCGTTCGCGCGCCCAGTCGCAGGAGGAGCCCAGCTTTTTTAGCTGCTGCACTATCGTGCCGCCGTATTCGCGCTTCCACGCCCACGCACGCTCCAAAAACGCCTCGCGGCCGATATCGCGCTTGTCAATGCCCTCAGAGGCCATCTGCGCCACTATCTTTACCTCCGTGGCGATTGACGCATGGTCGGTTCCCGGCAGCCACAGCGCCTCATAGCCCGCCATGCGTTTATAGCGTATAAGCACATCCTGAAGCGTTTCATCCAGAGCATGTCCCATGTGCAGCTTACCCGTTATGTTGGGTGGGGGTATCACTATGCAGTACGGCGGCTTGCTTGGGTTAGGTTCGGCATGGAAATATCCACTGCTCTCCCAATTCTCATACAGCCCGTTCTCCACAGCCTTGTGGTCATAGGTCTTCGGCATATCCTTCATGTGTGTTGGCCTCCTTACACTCCTTAAAAAAATATAAGCCGCCCATCCTCAAAGGACGAGCGGACTCGCGGTACCACCTTCGTTGGGTAAGCATATTTACCCCGGCTCAACTGCGTTAACGCCGCACATACGCCCGGAACTACTAACCTTTTTCATCCCGGAGGCTCCAAAGCGACCTTCGCCGCGCCCTGTTGTGCAAACCGTCCTCTCAGCCCGCGGGACGGCCTCTCTTATTGCCAAAACGCGCCTACTCCTCTTCTTCCCAGCCATGTTTCGCTTTAGTTTACAAGGGTTTTAACGTATTGTCAATAGTGATAAAGCGGCACACATGTCACAGCCATTGCTGATTTGTCCCTGCACAAAGAAAGCCGCCGTTATGCTGAAACGGCGGCTGGAGACCGTCGATAAACCCCGGGATTATTAAGGGCCGAAGCCCTTAATGTTAAATCCGGTCTGGCGACCTG
>CAZXRQ010000050.1:0-14051 GCA_964642795.1 uncultured Oscillospiraceae bacterium
GCTTATCCGCGCGGAAACGCGATTTGCAGGCTTTGCAGTCCATCAGCGGGTCGTTAAAGTTGACCACATGACCGGAGGCTACCCAGGTTTCGGGATTCATTAGTATTGCGGCGTCCATACCTATGTTATAGGGGCTTTCCTGTACGAATTTACGCCACCACGCTTTTTTGACGTTGTTTTTGAACTCAACGCCAAGAGGACCGTAGTCCCATGTATTTGCAAGGCCGCCGTATATCTCGGAGCCGGCAAATATGAAGCCGCGGTTTTTGCATAGTGCGACAATTTTATCCATTGAGAAACCAGACATTGTTGAACCTCCTAAAAATGAACGATAAAACTATAAAGATCAGATGAGCCGCCACGTGTGCCGATGCCGCCCTTCTTAACTTCAAGCATCAAAAAACCAATGTGAATATGATAACACAGGCCGAGTTTTTGTCAAGATGCACACATTCCGCGCAGGTTGAGTAATATATCGTAGCAAGCGCGAAAAAGCGCGGTAATGTTAGGAGGCATTCGAATGTTCAACTCTTGTAATGGCAACTGCTGGTGGTGGATCATCATACTGCTGCTCATAAGCAGCTGCGGCGATTGCGGCTGTGAGAACGAGTGTGGCTGCACATGGTGGATTATCATCATACTGCTGCTCCTGTGTGGCTGCAATAACGGCGGTATGTCAAACGGACTGTTTGGCAACGGTAACTGCGGCAACAATTGCGGCGGCAGCAATTCCTGCGGCTGTGGCTGCAACTGAAGCGCAGAAAAAAGTCAGTAGGCAACTAAGGCGGTCATTCGACCGCCTTATTGCTTGTCGAAAAAGTCAATTTTGACTTTTTCGAGCTTGCAGTCTTTGCCTCTCGCCAACTGGCTGCGCCTGTTGGCTCCCGGGCGGCAAAGCCTGAGAAGAACAGGGAAAATCTGCGATTTTCCTTCCGGTCTGACGCACGGGTCGCCAGACCGGATTTAACATTAAGGGCTTCGGCCCTTAATAATCCCGAGGTTTATCGACAGTCTGTAAGGCGGTCATTCGACCGCCTTATTGCTCGTTATAAGTATTTCTTTTTGGATATGGGAGAGCTTCTTCAGCTCGGCTTCACGCTTTAGTGCGGCGCCCTTATCCTGCAAGACCTCATGGTATACTAGCTTAACAGGAAGATGCGAGCGCGTGTACTTAGCGCCGCGACCGCTGTTGTGTACTGCAACGCGGTGTGTTAGATCCACAGTATAGCCCGTGTAAAGCGAGCCGTCCGAACAGCGCAGTATGTAAACATAACAGGACGTCAATATCCAAGCTCCTCGTCAATAAGCACGATATGCAGCGCTTTTAGCACGCGCGGCGGGTATTCGATTATGCTGGTTACACGGCACATGCGATTGGGATTTGAACAATCGGCACACTTGCCGGTTATACTGCAGGGCAGGGTATCAAGGCCAAGTCTGCGCGCGTTCGCGGGACAAGCTATGGTTTTAATTCGATGCATACCGACTTCTGCGTTTTCTGCGAGCTTGTTTTTGCCGGCGAATATGATAGTGGTTTTGTTGCCTGCCAGCATACCGTATACCCGGTTGCCGGTCCCGTCTATATTGATTAGCTTGCCGTCGCGAGTTAGAGCATTGCACGAGCAAAGGTAGAAATCCGCCTTAGCAGCCATATCCGTTGCAGACGTGCGTTCCTCAGGGGCACAGCGCCAGTGCGAGTATACCGGATTACCCTGGGCCGACAGCGCATCGTACATTTTTAGCGCATCCATCACCGTGACAGAGCCGCCAAAGCCGGTGGAGCCGCTTCCTATTAGAGACAGGCCTATTTCTCGCGCCTCAGCGGCGTCCTTTGCATCGTGCACGATGTATCCGTGCAGCACCAGCGTTCTTTTGAAGGCTTCATGATCAGAGCAGTACATAATTCATTCCTCCAAGTAAGGTTAATGCTGGTTATATATTAACACGACGCGGGTTTGCTTGCAATTTGCGTCCATATCATTTATTATTCTGAAAGTAAACGTTGATATTTCTACGGAGGAAATCATATGGCATACGACCGCGAGCTGATACGAAACTTTTGTATAATTGCGCACATAGACCACGGCAAAAGTACGCTTGCTGATCGCATGATGGAGCTTACGGATACAGTGGCTCTTCGTGATATGGAGGATCAGCTGCTGGACGCCATGGATATTGAGCGCGAACGCGGTATCACAATAAAAGCTACGGCGGTACGTATGTTCTATACACATACCGACGGCAAACGCTACATGTTCAACCTTATCGATACACCGGGCCATGTTGATTTTACCTACGAGGTATCCCGCAGTCTGGCCGCCTGTGAAGGCGCGGTGCTGGTGGTGGATGCAACGCAGGGAATAGAGGCCCAGACGCTGGCAAACGTATATCTTGCGCTGGACAATAACCTTGAGATCATGCCCGTAATAAATAAAATTGACCTGCCCAGCGCACAGCCTGAGTACGTCCAAAAGGAGATCGAGGACGTTATCGGCCTTCAGGCCGATAATGCACCGCTGATATCGGCAAAGAGCGGTGAAGGCGTTAGCCGCGTGCTTGAGCAGATCGTTGAGCTTATACCGCCGCCCAAGGGAGATCCGGACGCGCCGCTCAAGGCGCTGATATTCGACAGCATCTACGATAACTACAAGGGCGCACTCAGCTATGTGCGCATAGTTGACGGCACGGTTAAGCAAGGTATGCGAATACGTTCGATGGCAACGGGAAACGAGTTTGACGTGACCGAGGTGGGCGCGTTCGCACCCCAGCTCAAGCCTACGGATGAGCTTACCGCGGGAGAAGTGGGGTACATTGCTGCATCCATAAAGAGCGTGGCTGAGACCAAGGTAGGCGATACCATAACCGATGCGGACAACCCGGCCAAGGAAGCGCTGCCCGGCTATAAGCAGGCCAGCCCGATGGTTTTCTGCGGCATATATCCTGCGGACGGCGCGGATTATGAAAACCTGCGCGATGCGCTGGACAAGCTGGTGCTAAACGACGCTTCGGTATCATATGAGCCGGAGACCTCCAGCGCGCTTGGCTTTGGCTTCCGCTGCGGCTTCTTGGGGCTGCTGCATATGGAGATAATTCAAGAGCGGTTGGAGCGCGAGTTCGATCTAGACCTTGTGACAACCGCGCCCAGCGTTATTTATAAGGTTGTAAAAACCGACGGGACGGGGCTTACAATAGATAACCCCTCCAACCTGCCGTCCATGGCGGAGATAGCGTATATGGAAGAACCCATGGTGCAAGCGCATATAATCGCTCCCAGCGAATATGTTGGCACCATAATGGAGCTGTGCCAGGATAAGCGCGGTGTGTTTGACGACATGACGTATATAGAGGAGAGCCGCGTAAACATAAAATACACGCTGCCGCTCAATGAGATAATCTACGATTTTTTTGACCAGCTAAAAAGCAGGAGCCGCGGCTATGCCTCGTTTGATTATGAGCTGCAGGGATATCAGCGCAGCGAGCTGGTAAAGCTGGATTTTCTATTAAATGGCGATATGTGCGATGCGCTAAGCACCATAGTACACAAGGATAAGGCTTATGCCAAGGGCCGAGCGGTCGCGGAGAAGCTGCAGGAGGTAATACCGCGCCAGCAGTTTGAAATACCCATACAGGCTGCTATCGGCGGCAAGATAATTGCGCGCGAGACCGTGCGCGCCGTGCGTAAGGACGTGCTTGCAAAGTGCTACGGCGGCGATATAACGCGAAAGAAGAAGCTGCTGGAAAAGCAGAAGGAAGGCAAAAAGCGTATGCGTCAGATAGGCACGGTGTCGCTGCCGAGCGAGGCGTTTATGAGTGTACTGAGGATAAACTGACGTGGCGGGGCTGTACATACACATACCCTTCTGCATAAAAAAGTGTGATTACTGCGATTTCGTTTCATATACCTGCCGTGAGCGTATTTCTGAATACATTGGCGCACTGCGCGAGGAAATGCGTTTACGCGCACAGGATAAAACTATAGATTCTGTATTTATAGGCGGCGGTACGCCAAGCGTGCTGCCGCCCAACGTTATTTTGGCATTGTTGAATACAGCGCGGAGCTGTTTCAATATCGGAATCGATGCCGAGATAAGCATGGAGTGCAATCCGGGAACTGCGGACGCCGCTGCATTTGACGGCTATTTGAACGCGGGGGTGAACCGCCTGTCCATAGGCGTGCAAAGCCTTGATGACGCGCTGCTTAAAACCATCGGCCGCATACATACGGCGGAGCAGGCCCGGAGAGCCGTCAAGGATGCGCAAAGCGCCGGTTTCACCAACATAAACGTAGATCTGATGTATGGCCTGCCTGGACAGACGTCCACACAGCACCGCGCAGCCTTGGAGAGCGCTGCGGCGTTAGGCGCTGAGCATATATCCGCCTATTCTCTTATACTGGAAGAAGGCACGCCACTTTTCGATAGTGTGCATACGGGTAAGCTGCGTTTGCCGGATGAGGACGAGACATATGAGCTGCACAGGCAGACCATCGAGCTGCTGCCCAAATTGGGCTATTCGCGCTACGAGATATCCAACTATGCGCAGAGAGGCTTTGAATGCCGGCATAATTTGAATTATTGGAATAACGGCGAATACATAGGCGTCGGCGTGGCGGCGCATTCTGCATGGAGAGAGGGAGAAAAATGGATGCGCGGCGCTAATACGGCGTCACTGGATGAATATACTGTGGCGCTGCAAAAAGACAAACTGCCCACTTGCGAGCTTAACGCTATACCGCATAGCGAGGAGATGTTCGAGTGCGTAATGCTGGGCCTTAGAAAGACGGCAGGGCTTCCGCTGTGCGATTTTACAGATAGGTTCGGCGTGGAGCTGGCCGCCGTATATCCCAAAGCGGTACGCGAGCTAATCGACATAGGCTGGCTGCGCTTGGACGCCGGCTTTGCACGCCTTACTGACGCGGGATTGGACATGCAAAATGAAGCGCTTTTGCACTTTATTGACTGATTCAAACAAAAACATCGTAATGTTTCCGTTTTGTCACATTGGCGTGCACAGGCGCGCTTGACAAGGCAACCGCCCGGTGTTATCTTATTCGTGTTGGTTAGCACTCGATACGAACGAGTGCTAATAGAAGGTCAGGATGCAGAAACGGAGGTGAGTATTGTGGCACTCGATAAGCGCAAGCTGTGTATTCTGCAGGCGATAATCGACGACTATATACTTACGGCCTCCCCTGTGGGCTCGCGTACGGTATCCAAGCACTCGGATATTGCGCTGTCCTCAGCGACGATCCGCAACGAGATGAGCGACCTTGAGGAGATGGGTTACCTTGAGCAGCCTCACACCTCCGCAGGGCGCATACCGTCGGATAAGGCATACAGGCTGTATGTTGACGATATAATGCAGCGATCCAGCCTGTCCAATGCCGAAATCAGCTATGTTAAAAAGCACTTCAGCAGCACCATCGACGAAGTGGAAGACATAGTGCGGCAGACGGCATGGATGATATCCAGCATGACCAACTACACCTCGATGGTGCTCAGGCCGCAGATGGGCGAAGTAAAACTGCGCCATGTGCAGCTTGTACCGGTAAGCGAGGGAAGGGCGCTGCTTATACTTGTGACCGATGCAGGCGTTACCCGCGATGCGATAATACGCATCCCACGGGATATCACGACGGATCAACTGGAGCGCATGAGCCACCTGCTTACAGCCAAACTGGCAAACAGCCGTCTGGACAGGGTGAGCGCCGAGCTTATACCGGAGATTTATGCGCAGCTGGGGGCACACCGCGATTTTATCAACGACACGCTGGACAAGATACAATCAGGTATGAACACCAAACAGAACAGCGTGGAGTTGAGCGGCAAAACCAACATATTCAACTACCCGGAGTACAGCGATATCGACAAGGCGAAGGGCTTCCTCACCGTGCTGGAGGAGCAGGATGCGCTGTACAGGCTGCTGAGCGACGCCGCCAAGGTGGAGTTTACAATAACCATTGGCAGTGAAAACGGTATAACCGATATGAAGGACTGCAGTGTGGTAACCGCCACATATAAGGTTGGCGACCGGCCTGTTGGCTCAATGGGCGTTATAGGTCCTACACGGATGGATTATAGCCGAGTACTGGCGTTGCTTGGGTTTATTGGCAAGAGTATGAGCGGATTGCTTACAAATATGTTTGAAGAGGAGAGGAATTGACTTTGAGCAGGAACAAGGACGAAAACACCGTAAAGGGATCGGCCGTAAACAATGAAGATAAGCAGCCGGAACAGGCGGAACCCGCTCAGGCTGAAATAAAGGATGATAAAGCTGCACAGACGGCGCAGGACGAACTACCGGAAAGCATTACGCTGACCCGCGATGAGTTTTTTGAGGTACGCCAGCATATCGATAAGCTGCAGAAGGAGCGTGGCGAGCTTGTGGATACGGCCCAGCGGCTGCAGGCGGATTTTGACAACTTCCGCAGGCGAAACGCTTCTGTGCACATCGAGAGCTTGGATGAGGGTGCGCGCACCCTTATACGCGAGATGCTTCCGGTGCTGGATAACTTTGACCGGGCGCTCAACGCAGAGGGTCCCGTGGACGAAGCATGGCGCGACGGCATAAAGCTGGTGCATAAGCAGCTTATGGATGTGCTTACCAAGGCCGGACTCAGCGAGATCTGCGCAGACGGCAAATTCGATCCCGAGCTGCATCAGGCCGTGATGCAGGAGGAGGTAGAGGGCAAGGACGAGGGCGACGTTGCCGAAGTCCTGCAAAAAGGCTATAAGGTCAAGGATCGCATAATTCGCCATAGTATGGTGAAGGTAGCGAAATAAATAAAGGCAATACTATTATATCAAACGATTTGGAGGATATGGATTATGGCAAAGATCATAGGCATTGATTTGGGAACTACAAACAGCTGCGTCGCCGTACTCGAAGGCGGCGAGCCCGTCGTGATACCCAACGCTGAAGGCGCGCGCACTACGCCGAGCGTGGTAGCGTTTAAGGGAAATGAACGCATGGTGGGCGAGGTCGCAAAGCGGCAGGCCATCACCAATCCGGACAGGACTGTGTCGTCCATCAAGCGTGAGATGGGCTCGTCCTACAAAAAGAATATAGACGGCAAGGACTATACCCCCCAGGAGATATCCGCGATGATACTCCAAAAGCTCAAAAAGGATGCAGAGGCGTATCTGGGCGAGACCGTTACTCAGGCCGTTATCACCGTACCTGCGTACTTCTCGGACAGTCAGCGTCAGGCGACCAAGGATGCCGGGCGCATCGCCGGCCTGGAGGTGCTGCGCATAATCAACGAGCCTACGGCGGCGGCGCTTGCATATGGCATGGATAAGGAAAAGAATCAGAAGATACTCGTGTACGATCTGGGCGGCGGCACGTTCGACGTTTCCATACTGGAGATAGGCGACGGCGTGTTCGAGGTGCTGGCCACCAACGGCAACAACCGTTTGGGCGGCGACGATTTTGATAAGCGCATAATGGATCACATAGTTGCGCAGTTCAAGAAGGACACGGGCATAGATCTGTCGCAGGACCGTATGGCTATGCAGAGACTTAAAGAGGCTTCCGAAAAGGCCAAGATAGAGCTTTCCAGCATGGTGCAGACAAACATCAACCTGCCCTTCATAACTGCGGACAGCTCCGGCCCCAAGCATCTTGACATGACGCTTACCCGCGCTAAGTTTAACGAGCTTACCGCAGATCTCGTTGCCAAGACCAAGGACTGCATGCACATAGCCATGAAGGACGCAGGCCTTACCAACGCGCAGATAGATAAGGTAATACTCGTAGGCGGCTCCACCCGTGTACCCGCCGTTCAGGAGCAGGTTAAGACCGTTACCGGCAAGGAGCCCTTCAAGGGCATCAACCCCGACGAGTGCGTGGCGTTGGGCGCTGCGATACAGGGCGGCGTGCTTGGCGGCGAAGTCAAGGATATACTGCTGCTGGACGTCACTCCGCTTTCGCTCGGAATTGAGACCGTAGGCGGCGTATTCACCAGACTGATCGATCGCAATACTACCATCCCCACCAAGAAGAGCCAGATCTTCTCCACGGCGGCGGACGGACAGACCAGCGTTGAGGTGCATGTGCTGCAGGGCGAGCGTGAGTTTGCACAGTACAACAAGACCCTTGGCCGCTTCCAGCTTGCAGGCATAGCTCCCGCCCCGCGCGGAGTGCCTCAGATAGAGGTAACGTTTGATATCGACGCAAACGGTATTGTGGGCGTTTCGGCCAAGGATTTGGGTACCGGCAACGAGCAGAAGGTCACGATAACCGCGAGCACCAACCTCAACGAGGACGAGATAAAGAAGGCTGTAAACGACGCGGAGCAGTACGCCAGCGAGGATAAGCTGCGCAAGGAGGAAGTGGAGCTGAAAAACCATGCCGACAGTATGATTTATTCCACCGAAAAGACGCTCAAGGAGCTGGGCGATAAGATCCCCGCCGATGACAAGACTCGCATAGAGGACGAAATCGCCAATGTGCGCAAGGCTATGGAGGGCACCGACAGCGAAACGCTGAAGGCCGCCACCGAGAAGCTTACCGACGTATCCTACGATGTATTCGGCAAGATATACCAGCAGACGGCGCAGCAGAACCCGGGCGCGGGCTTTGACCCCAGTCAGGCGGCGGGCGGCGCGGAAGGCACGGGAGAACCTCAGCATGGCGACGACAACGTGGTCGACGCCGAATATGAGGTAGTGGACGACGATAAAAAATAAACCGCGCATCTAAAACAAATGTAGTTTGAAGCCGGATAGCCGTGGCACTCAGCTGCTCCGGCTATCCGGGAGTTAAAAAGGAGTGATGGGGATTTGGCGAAGACCGACTACTATGAAATACTCGGCATAAATAAAAGTGCGAGCGACGATGAGATCAAGAGCGCATTTAGAAAGCTGGCCAAGCAATACCACCCAGATCTGCATCCGGACGATACGGAGTCCGAAGCTAAATTCAAGGATGTAAACGAGGCTTATGCGGTGCTTTCGGATCCGCAGAAGCGCGCTAAATACGACCAGTTCGGCCATGCCGCGTTTGACCCGTCCGCCGGCGGCGGCGCGAGTTACAGCAGCGCGGGATTCGATGGCTTTGGAGATATATTCAGCACAATATTCGGCGGCGGAAGCGGGTTTGGCGGGGGCTTTGGCGGCGGCACGCGCAGTGGCCCGGTGGCCGGAAACGACCTTCGCTACAACCTTACCATAACCTTTGAGGAAGCTGCGTTCGGTACCCGCAAGGAGATACTTGTACCGCGCGAGGAAAACTGTCCCGTATGCGACGGAAGCGGCGCAAAAGCCGGCACACAGCCTGTAAAATGCTCCGCTTGCGGCGGTTCGGGTCAGGTGCGGGTGCAGCAAAGCACTATGTTCGGTTCGTTTGCAACGGTACGCACCTGCGACGCCTGCAACGGCACCGGTAAGATCATCAAGGAGCCCTGTCCGGAATGCCGGGGCAAAGGACGTGTAAACAAATCCAACCGCATCGTGGTAAACGTACCTGCCGGGATAGACGATGGCCAGACGCTTAGTATGCGCGGCGAAGGGGAGGCAGGCTTGCGCGGCGGCCCCAGCGGGGATTTGTTCATATCCATCCGCGTGAAGCCGCACAAGCTGTTTACCCGTGATGGCTACGACCTGCATCTCGATATGGATGTGCCGGTGACGGTAGCTGTGCTGGGCGGTGAAATTCAGGTGCCTACGCTAAAAGGCGTTGTGAAGTATACAATACCCGAGGGTACGCAGCCGGGTACGGTTTTCCGCCTTAGGGAGCAGGGCGTGCAGCGGCTGCACTCCAATGCCAAGGGCGATCTGCTGATTAAGGCCAATGTGCAGATACCCAAACGGCTTACCGAGGAACAACGCACGCTGTTTGCGAAGCTGGCAGACTCTATGGGAGACCGGGTGGGCGAGGTAAAGGTGAGCAAGCGCAGCATATTTAAAAAGTAATTTATCCGGGGCTGTACTGCGGCCCCTTTTTGTTGCCCGAAAAGCGAAAATGTACTATTATGGATACATATAAACTTTGAGGTGTAGTATGGACTGGATAGAAATCACCATTGCAACCACTGAACAAGGGCTTAGCGCAGTATGCGGCAGGCTGGATATGCTGGGAATAACTAACGTGACGGTTGAGCAGGGCGCCGCTGGCATAGAGGCGTTTTTGCAGCGCGATGCAAAATACTGGGATTATGCCGATGTAAACGAACTGGTTCACAGCGATACGCCCTGCGTAAAAGCGTATACCGCGGCCGACGACGCCGAAACCGTCGCGCTAATACGGCACTCATTCGAGGAGCTTAAAGAACAGGATGTTGGTTTGGATCTGGGTTCGCTTGCGGTATCGGTACAAACCGTAGCTGACGAGGATTGGGCAAACAACTGGAAAGCATACTATAAGCCCATAGAAATAGGCAAAAAACTGCTTATTTGCCCCACATGGGAGAGTGTTGAACAAAGCGGGCGCATTGCGATAAATATGGATCCCGGTATGGCATTTGGCACAGGCTCCCACCATACCACACGGCTTTGTCTGGAGTTCTTGGAGAAGTATGCGTGCAGCTGTAAGGAGCTGCTGGATATAGGCTGTGGAAGCGGCATACTGTCAATCGCAGGCTTGCTGCTGGGAGCAGAGCATGCAACGGGAGTGGATATAGACCCGCTTTCGCCGGATATCGCACGTCAAAACGCTGCGCTCAACGGCATAACCGAAGACGTGTATACGCTTTATACCGGCGATATCATTAGTGACGAGGCGCTTTATGCGCGTTTGGCCAGTAAGAAATACAATGTGATATGCTCAAATATCGCAGCTAACGTGATAGTGATGCTTGCACCGCTGTATAAAGACCTGCTTGCCGATGACGGCGTTGTAATAGCCTCAGGCATAATTGATGAACGACGGGACGAGGTTGTTGCGGAGCTGAACGCCAACGGCCTGTATGCTGCGGATTCCGGGCGCGGCGAGGACTGGAACGCGCTGCTGCTGAGGGCAAAATGAACAGATTTTTCGTTAAAGGATCCGATATTGGCGATACGGCGCGGTTGAGCGGCGAAGACGCCAAACACGCAGTAAGGGTGCTGCGTATGCAGCCGGGTGATACGCTTGTGCTGTGCGACGGCGAAAACACCGACTATACTGCGCGAATAAGCGGACTTACCCGTGACGAGGTGCTGCTGGACATACTGGAGGCGCACCCCTGTGCGGCGGAGCCGGAAAGACGCATCACGCTGTTTCAAGGGCTTCCCAAGGCCGGCAAGCTGGAGCTGATAATACAGAAATGCGTAGAGCTGGGCGTATACGCCGTTATGCCGGTGCTAATGGAGCGCAGCGTGGCACGGCTTACGCCGGCGGAGTTTGAAAAACGGCGCGAAAGGTTTCAACGCGTGGCGTATGAGGCGGCGAAGCAGTGCGGGCGCGGGCGCGTACCGTACGTAGGCCGGCTGGGTGTGCCATCCGAGCTGCCGTTGGATGAATTTGATATTGTGCTGATGCCGTATGAGCTGGAGCACGAAAAAGCATTAAAGCGGGCGTTGAAGGACGCACCGGCCGCTGAGAATATCGCTGTGATAATCGGCCCTGAAGGCGGGCTGGGCGACGCGGAGGCTGCGGAGCTTGCAGGCCGCGGCGCAGAGCCTGTAACGCTGGGACGCCGCATACTGCGCACAGAGACTGCGGGCATGGCGGCGCTTGCAATGATACTGTATGAGTATGAGGGCTGACAATATGCGGGCTGCATTTTGTACATTGGGCTGCAAGGTTAACCAATATGATACACAGGCTATGCGCGAGCTGTTCGAGCGCGCGGGCTATGAATGTGTGGGGTTTGAAGATACTGCGGATGTTTACCTGATAAACACCTGCACGGTGACTGCGGTAAGCGATAAAAAATCCCGTCAGATGATAGCGCGCGCACATACGAAAAATCCCGATGCGCGTATAGTGGTGACGGGGTGCTATTCACAGCGTGCGCCGGAGGAGGCGCTTGCTTTGCCCGGCGTTTCGCTGGTACTGGGCACAAAGGAACGGCTGCATGTAGTGGAGCTGCTTGAGACGCTGGATGCAGGAGATCCAAGCTCCGAGGTTAGCGCGCTTAAGGATGAGACCGTCTTCGAACCCTTGACAGCGCTTAATGCCGGAAAAACGCGTGCTCAACTAAAAATACAGGAAGGCTGCAACCGCTACTGCACATACTGCATAATACCCTATGCGCGCGGGCCGCTGCGGTCCAGACCGCTTGACAGCGTGCAGGATGAGCTTGTACGCCTTGTGGGCGCGGGATACCGCGAGGTCGTGCTTACCGGCATACATCTGATGTCCTACGGGCTGGATATGTCAGACGGTACGACGCTGCTGGATGCAATAGATCTGGCACGGGATATACCTGGGCTGGATCGCGTACGATTGGGCTCGCTGGAGCCCCAGCTTACCGACGACAGGTTTGTATCACGGCTTGCGGAAAACGGCAAGCTGTGCAGGCATTTCCATCTTTCGCTGCAAAGCGGGAGCGATGCGGTGTTAAAACGCATGAACCGCCGCTATACTGCGGAGGAATATGCGCAGTGCGTACAGCGGCTCAGAAAATTCATGCCGGATTGTGCCATAACGACGGATATCATCGCGGGGTTTCCCGGGGAAACCGAGGCGGAGTTTGATCAAACGCTCGCGTTTGCAAAGCGTATGGGGCTTGCACGAATACATGCGTTTCCATACTCGCGGCGCAAGGGGACCGTGGCAGCGGATATGCCCGACCAGCTGCCGCGCGCGGAAAAGCTGCGCCGCACCGCGGAGCTTATTGCGCTTAATGGAGAACTGGAGCGAGCGTTCCTCGGCGCGCACATAGGCAGCGTGCAGGAGGTGCTGTTTGAGGAGAGCGCCGACGGTATAGCGCAAGGGTATACCGGCACGTACATGCGGGTACACGCAAAAAACGGCACTCCGGGAAGCATACAACGTGCATATATAAACGATATCGGCGGGAAACGGGGAGAGCTGTTTCTCGTTGGAGATATAATACAATAAACAAGGAGCATACAATTATGGAAGACTGCTTATTCTGCAAGATAATCGCCGGAGAAATACCATCTAACAAGGCATATGAAGACGACGTAGTGTACGCTTTTCACGATATCGAACCGCAGGCGCCGGTACATATACTCATAGTGCCCAAAAAGCACTTTAACAGTGTGATGGACATACAAAAGGAGGATTGCTGCACAATAGCGCACATGGTAGAGGTGGCCAATCTTCTTGCCAAGCAAAACGGTTTGGCGGACGACGGCTTCCGTCTGGTCATAAACACAGGCAAGGACGGCGGGCAGAGTGTTGAGCATCTGCATCTGCATCTTATGGGCGGGCGCGTGTTCGGGTGGCCCGCGGGTTGAAAGACTACATCAAACGAAGCTGTCAAACGAAGCGGCGTTTTTTTGTTGACTTGTGGCGATGGATTAAGTATAATACACATTGTGTTTTGGCAGTCCTATGTCTGTAGCTGGCCAAAAGGCCATGCTGCATCAGAGGGGAGGGAAATGTGATGGAAATTCGAGTTGGCGAAAACGAGTCCCTGGAAAGTGCTCTAAAGCGGTTCAAACGCAAGTGTGCACGCTCCGGCGTCCTCGCTGAGGTACGCAGGCGTGAGCATTATGAAAAGCCCAGCGTCAAGCGCAAGAAGAAGGCCGAAGCGGCCAGGAAGCGCAAGTATTGAGCGCAAGGCTTGGATGAGAACGCAGAGTCAACTGCCAAATTGAACATCGATGAATCAGGCTCGGTATATACCGGGCCTTTTTTGTGCCCGCGGAGCATATCATATGGTCGGGGGTGAATGATATGGCATTGGCGAGCTTTTGCGAGTTGAAGCGAAAGGAAGTAATAAATCTGTGCAACGGCACTAAGCTGGGCTGCATATGCGATCTGGAGATAGATACCTGCACGGGCAGGATATGCTCCATCGTAGTACCGGGCCCACAAAAGTGCTTTGGCCTGCTGCGCGGCGACGAGGAGCTGGTTATACCGTATGAGCGCATAACGCAAATAGGTGACGACGTGATAATAGTGGACATACGCTAAATGCGAAGCATGACGATTGT
>CAZXRQ010000051.1:0-13632 GCA_964642795.1 uncultured Oscillospiraceae bacterium
ACCCCCGGCCCCATGCTCCCAAAGCACGTGCGCTACCGGACTGCGCTACACCCCGCAGCATCCGCTTTACGCGACGCTAAATAATATAACCCATTTCCAAATGAATGTCAACCATATTTGCCGAATATTTTATGATGTCGTATTACTCTCGTACGCTGCCGAAAACATATGCGCGCGAAGTCTCCTGCGCATGCTTTATCGCCGCCTTGTCACATAGCGGTTCAATGCTGAATTCCTCTATATGTATGTACGGCGAGGCATGCAGGTATACCGTTTTTGCTTCCGTACCCCCCATGATGTTAAGTATATGCTCGTCAAGGCTGCTGTTTATCATATCGGCTACGTCGGGATGTACTTTAACGCTGAATGAGCTGCACGTACTGTCACGAAGCTGCTTATTCAGAGCCTTCATAAGCTTTAGGACCACACTTTCATTGGAAAGCACCTTGCCTCCACCTCCGCAGTATGGGCAGGCGGTCTGCAAGGTATAGCTTATTGAATGGCGTGTCTTCTTACGCGTCATCTCCACAAGCCCAAGCTGCGTTATACCGAGCACGTTGGATTTGGTGCGGTCGTTTTTCAGCTCCTCGCGCAGGGTTTCAAGCACCTGCTCCTTATCGGCCAGCTCCTCCATATCGATAAAGTCTATAATGATTATGCCGCTGATATCGCGCAGTCTGAGCTGATGCGCTATCTCCCTTGCGGCCTCGCAGTTGGTATTGGTTATGGTTTCACGCAGATTGTCGCTGCCAACATATTTTCCGGTGTTAACATCTATTGTAGTAAGCGCCTCGGTCTGGTCTATAACGATGAAGCCGCCGTTCTTCATCCACACCTTTCGGGAGAGCGCCTTATCGATTGCCCGATCCAATCCCAAGGATTCAAACAGATCGTCATCCTGCGAATACAGCTCCACGCGCTCCTTTAGCTGCGGCGATACGATGCCTGCAACTATCTGCATACGCTCGTAAAATTCGCGGTCGTTTACCAGCAGACGGTCAATATCCTTGGTAAGCAGATCGCGTATGGTCCTAAAAGCCAGCGGCTCCTCAGCATGAAGCAGATGCGGCGCTGTCAGCAGGCGGCTCTTGTTTACTATACGCTCCCAAAGTCGTTGCAGGAATCTGAAGTCGGACTCGAATTCTTCGCTGTTTTTTCCCTCTGCCGCCGTGCGCACTATCGCACCCATGCCGTCCGGCTTGAGCGCATCAACTATGGCCCTTAGTCTATCGCGTTCCGTGTCGTCCTCGATGCAGCGTGATACCCCCACATAATTAACGGTGGGCATCAATACAAGCGTACGCCCCGGTAAAGTAATGTGGGTGGTGATACGCGCTCCCTTTGTGCAAACAGGCTCTTTTAATATCTGCACCATTATCTGCTGCCCGGGCCTTACCATATCCTGTATGTTTGGCGTGTCTATACGGATATTTGAGCCGCCGCCGGGGAATATGAAATCAGCCTTATCCAAAAGTATATCGCCCGCATACAAAAAAGCGTTGCGTTCAAGGCCTATATCCACAAACGCAGCCTGCATACCCGGCAGCACGTTTTGAACCTTGCCCAAATAGATATTTCCCACAAGACGTTCGTGCCCACGGCGCTCGATATATATCTCGCTGGGCGCGCCATCCTCAAGCAGTACCACCCGCGTCTGATACGGGTTTACATCTACGGCTATCTCCTTTTCCACGCTCACCACTCCAAAAATATATTCAGCGGGCAAAGCCCGTTGTGTTCAAAACACGGTCGGCGACGTTTCACCATCCGGCAAAAAGTACAGCGCGCTGCGGTGAACGGTATACCTTATGCATAGCTCGTCTGCCTTCAGTGTACCCATTAGCAAATCGATATTCAACCCGCCGGAAGCGTCGAGCCGCCCCTGAATATCCAGATGCACGCAGCCGTCTTCGGGTATTATGTCCACACGCTTAATCATGGGCCGCAGATCCACTTGCTTCAGCCCTGCTTTGCTGTGTTTTTCCACTATTATAGGCGCTTCGAGCAGCGCGGCTATCGCGCCGGACACGGTTTCACCGTCAGCACCGAATAGCTTTACTATGTGCTTTGCACCCATTAGCTGCGAAGCGAGCGTAGGCTCGCGATCCTCAACGCTAAGGCACTGAAGTACCGAAAAGCCCTCTGGCAATACGTCGTTTACAGCCGATACGAAATCGTTGCAGCTCAACTCGCGTTCGAGCTTAACATCAAGCCATTCGGCCGAGCTTGTATATCCGAGCGGCAGCGCAGTCGCAAAGGACAGCTGCGGATGCGGATTAAAGCCGTTTGAATATGCCATGGGTATATCCGCCCTGCGAAATGCGCGCTGTGCCAGCCTTTGCACATCTAAATGCGATGTAAATCTTACATTTTCCCGTTTTTCAAGCCTTGCAATAATCCGCATACTTCTCTCCAAAGCAACCGTTGCAGCCCTGCCTGCAATCCTTTGTAACGAGCGCCTGCATAGAGTTTTCCCGCTCCTTCAGCAGATACTCGCGCGTAACTATCATATCTATGTGCTCCCATGGGAGCGCTTCGTCGGTGCTGCGCTGCCGGTGGGCATAGTATTCCGGTTTCACATCGCACTCCTCAAGTGCTGCACGCCATACCTCCGGCTTATAATGCTCGTCCCAGGAATCAAAACGTGCGCCGTGTTCATACGCATGCACCAATACTCCAGCAAGCCGCCTGTCGCCGCGCGCAAACACCGCTTCCAGCACGCTGATATCCGGTGCGTGGTAAGAAAACTCTACGCCGCGGATGCCCTTAAGCGCGCCGCGCAGCAGCTGCTGCTTGCGGATCAATTCCTCTTTTGTGTCCTGCGCCGCCCATTGAAACGGCGTAAACGGCTTGGGAACAAAGCTGGAGGCGCTTACCGCAAGCCTAAGGCCTTTGCCGCGCATATTCTTTGGCATGGTATAGAACGCCGCCGAAACCTTTCTCGCAAGCTCGGCTATGCCGAGTATGTCCTCGTCGGTCTCAGTAGGCAGGCCTATCATAAAATACAGCTTTACGCTGCTCCATCCAGACGTAAAAGCATCGGTCACACTGCGCAGAAGATCATCCTCCGTAACACCCTTGTTGATTACGTCGCGCAGGCGCTGCGTGCCGGCCTCCGGCGCAAAGGTCAAACCGGCCTTGCGAACGGTCTGCATGGATTCAAGATCGTCCTTTATAAAGGAATCTATCCTCAACGACGGCAGCGATACCGATACCCGGCGGCCGCCGTAGCGCTTTATAATTTCCGGCACGAGCTCGTGTATGTGTGAGTAATCGCCTGAGCTCAGCGAAAACAGGGATATCTCGTCATAACCTGTACAGGCCAGCAGCTTATCCGCCTGCTGCATCAGCGTATCAACGCTGCGCTCGCGCACCGGGCGGTAGATAAAGCCGGCTTGGCAAAACCGGCAGCCCCGCGTGCAGCCGCGAAACAGCTCCAACGCCACGCGGTCGTGTACAATTGGAAGATACGGCAATATGGGCTTTCCTATGTATTCCGCCCCCTCCAAGCGCTTGAGTATGCGGCGCTGAACCCGGTCTGGCGCGGCGGGCTCAAGCTTGTCCATGCGCAAAAACGCACCGTCTGCATCATACGCCGGCCCGTAGAACGCGGGAACGTATACTCCCGGTATTTGAGACAGTGCAATAAGCGTACTGCGCTTATCCGCGCCTGTCTCCTTCTGCTGCATTATGCAGTTTGAAACATCGAGTATAAGCTCCTCGCCGTCGCCTATCAGAACCGCATCGAGTATGGGCGCCAACGGCTCCGGGTTACAGGCGCAGGGGCCTCCTGCTATTATCAGCGGAGCGTCCTCTCCCCTGTCTCTGGAATAAAACGGAATTCCCGCAAGCTGCAGCATAGTGAATATGTTGGTATAGCACATCTCATACAGCAGGGAAAATCCCAAAACGTCGAATTCGGCAAGCGGCTTCCTGCTTTCCAGCGAAAACATCGGCGTACCGGTCTCCCGCATACGCCGTTCCATATCCGGCCATGGCGCAAACGCCCTCTCACAGGCTATGTCGGATTGCGAATTCAGCACGTTATACAGTATCCTCGAGCCCAGATGAGACATGCCTATTTCGTATATATCCGGAAAACACAACGCAAACCACAGCCGCGCGTCGGTTTTTTTGATCATATTAAGCTCGCCGCCAAAATACCTTGCCGGACGTTCCACATCGCACAGCAGGCTTTCAATTTCCACAGTACTCAAACATGCGCCTCCATATCAGTTTATTACAGTTTAGCATTATTCGGTGCGCGGGTCAATTTCTGACGCAATCATATATATTTATCCGTAAGCCTGCCTCCTGCGCCCGATGTAGAAACTATGCGCATAAGCTCCGATTCGCTTAGTGTATACAGCGTGCGCATACCGTTATCCACCACATATACAACGTTATAGCGGCCGCGCCCCATCAGCTTCAACACGTCGGTCAGCGAAGCGCCGCATTTGACGCAGATGGAGTGAACCGGCAGACTACCGCGCCGGTTAAGCATTGCGGCGGCCTCGGATTTTGACATGCCGGAATACAAGGTAAGCTTTTTTAGTTCGCCAAGCGCGCCCAGCAATAGGAATATCGAAAACACTGCCAATGTCCAATTGGGAATGTGCCGGGCGCAGGTCAGCAAAAACAGCGCGGCCAAAACGCACGATATGCCCACTCCCGCCCACGATGCGATCCTGACGGCACAGGAATGTCCCAGACTTTGCGACAGCGCCGCTTTCAAAATACGCCCGCCGTCTAACGGCAACGCGGGCAACAGGTTAACGCAGGCAATGCCAAGGTTTATATTGGCGCAAAACTGCATTCTTTCGCCCAGAGCGCCATTTTTTGATAAGGCTGCCGTGCATACAAGCCATACCAGCGCAGAAAACAGCGGCCCAGCCGCCGCGATTATAAGCTCGTCCCACGCATCGGCATGAGCTGCGTCCAGATCCGCTGCAAACCCAAACGGATGCAGCTCTATGGCGCGGACTCCGTAGCCAAGGCAGCGCGCCGCGCCCGCGTGACACGCTTCATGCAAGCAAAGCGAAGCAAATACAAGCGCAAGCGTCCCGCCTTCACCATTTAGCGCAACATACAGCGCAAGCAGCAGCGTAAGCGGATTACACCTTATGCTTACGCCGCCTAGCTCAAACAGTCTCACATGCTTCCCTCTATGCCAAACAACTGCGCCGGCTCCTGCGGTACTCCGTTTATGTATACCTGCACGGTAAGCGCATGGCCGCCGCACAGCCCCAACGTATCGCCCTCCAACACGCTTTGGCCAATCTCTACGCCGGAAGACGCAAGGCCGGTGTATACGACCTCCATATCGTCGTCCGCAGCAATGCTTACTGCAAAATACTCCCCGGTATCGTTAGAGATGTATTTGACCCTTCCATTTACCGGACTGGGAACCGGCTGCATATTGGCACAGCCGAAAATGCAAAGCACGGTATCGGCATCCAGCAGCGTAATGTGGCTGTACTCCAATCCGAGACGCATTGTATCTCCGCCCAAAATATCTATTATGCCGGGCAGCTCCACAAATTTAAGTCGACCCAGCGAGTCATCCTCCTCTGCTTCTGAGCCGTATGTTCCGTCCTCGCCGTACACCGGCGCGCTATCCTGCCCGTTTACGGTAGATATAAACAACACTACTGCAAAAGCGGCAAAGCATGTGCCAAGCTTTACAAGCATACTTGTATGCTCCACCGGCAGGCGTTTTTTTGAAGCCGTGTATTTTTCCGTTGTAAAGCCATCCACTCTGGCGCGTGTTACCGGCATATTTATAAGCCCTCCCCCGCATATTAGCTTACTTAAGCATATGTCGTCAGATGGCTTGGGATTCAAGTTTTGAATGAAATAGGCGGGGCCGCGCCCGCCTAAACCAGCTACCGTTTACTCTGTCGTCGCATCCATACGTTTTCTACTACGCCTACACTCAGCATATTCGTTAGCAGGTTGGACCCCCCATAGCTGATAAACGGCAGCGGTATCCCCGTAACCGGCATAAGTCCTATCGTCATGCCGATATTCTCGAATACATGCGCCAGCATCATTCCCATAACGCCTATTATGAGGCAGGTGCCAAACGGCTCGTTTACCTTATATGCCATATACAGCCAGCGGAATATCAGAAAGAAGTAAAGCAGTATTATTACCGTGCCGCCAGCAAAGCCTATGCCCTCGACAATGCCGGCAAATATAAAATCCGTATGCCGTTCAGGCACAAAGCGCAGCTGTGCAAGCGTACCGGTGGAAAAGAAGCCCTTGCCCCAGATTTGACCTGAACCTATCGCTATCTTTGACTGGGATACATTATAGCCCTTGTCCAGCGGATCCAGCGCGGGGTCGAGAAAGACGTCTATACGCTTTTGCTGCTCGTCGTTCATCAGATATAAATAGGCAAGCGGCAGTCCCGCCGCAGCAGCGCCGGCGGCCGCTCCAATATATACCCAGCTTATCTTTGCGATGAAAAATATAGCTATAAGTATACATATATACACAAAAGCAGTGCCGAAGTCCGGCTGCAGCATTACCAGCACTGTTGGCACGGCACACAGCACCACCGCCTTGACTATGCTTTTAAAGTCCTTTAGATAGCCATATTTTTCTATTGATTCCGATACTATCTTGGCAAGCATGATGATTATTACAATTTTGCATAGCTCTCCGGGCTGGATCGCCCTGTCGCCGCCGATTATGAACCATCCCTGTATTCCGCGCACCTTATCCATTGCAAACAGCAGCAGCAACAGTCCCAAAAACAGCGCATAGGCGTATTTGATTACGAACTTGTATACCTTGTAGTCCACGATTATCATGATGATGAACGCAGCTACCCCTACCATGAAATTGATTATCTGCCGCTTAACATATACAAGGTTCAGCTTTGCAAGATAGTCGCTTACGCCCTTCTCGGTGCCGTCGTAAGGCGTGGCCATTATGCTGGAGATGCTTACAAGGCCTATGCCAAGCAGCGCAAGCACCAGCAGAATAGTCAGCCAGTCTATCTTTTTTAGCAGCTTCAGATCAAACATACGGGGAAATTACTCCGTTTCGTCCAATAGGCCGAACATCTTCTTTGCCTGAGTAAATATGGCGGCGTACTTCTCTATGGTATCGGCATACGCAATAGGCCGGTTTATGCGAGTGACGGCGGCTATCTCGTCGCCATTGAGCAGCTTGTCGAGGTACATAGTGGCCTGGGTACACGCTTCATAGTATGGCTCTATGCACAAAGCATATATATCGCTATCGTTAAAAAGCTCATAGTTCTCATCGGAAAGCCCGCTTGCAAATATCGTAATGGATATGGTTTTAAGCAGGTTTTGGTTTGGCGTAACGGTTGTATCGGTGGCCAAATTATCCGGCGTGGGCGTAGGGCTGGGCGCGCCGTCGTTATTGAATGTTATCTGCGCGCGCTTTCTAGCTCTTACGGATATAAGCGCGAGATCGCTGTCTACTACATACATCCCCTTTATATCACGGTTATAAAGGATAAACTGTGCAAGCTCATCTATTGCGGCCTCGTCGTCCACGGCAGTGCGGTCAAAGGCCACGGCGGTATACTGCGGATAATACTCCGCGAGTATCGCGGCAAACTGCGGATAGCTCTGCGCGGTATTCCAGCCATATACAAGTATTCTTCCGGATTTTAGACTGCGCTCGGTAAGCCGCGCGGAAAGCCCGCGGCAAAGCTCCTCGACATATTCACCTGTATCTGCTACCACATTAGAATCGATGCCGGATACGCTGCACTCGTGGTACGGCACTACTACCTTCAGCCCGGAGCTTACCGCCAGCTGCACTGCAGTATCGTTGGCGCCGTCCGGATCGCTTACCAAAATTCCTTTACAGCCGTCCTGCACAGCCTGCTGTACGGCGTCGGCGGCCGGCTGGCCCGTCTTGGCGCGGTACAGCTTTGCCGGATAGCCCAGCGTCTGCGCAGTGCGCAAAAAGCCGTACATTGACATATACGCCTGTACGCTGCCGTCATCGTCAATTATAAAGCCTATAAGGTCTATTCCGTTATCCTGAGAAGCTGCGGCAGCGTCGGCATCGGTCTGCGTGGCCAACGGTTCTCCGCTTTCCAGCTCTGCGGTCTGCTCGACACGTCCTCCGCAGCCCGCGCAAAGCAGCATAATAAGCGCAAGCAGCGCCGACAGAATATATGTTTTTCTGTTTATCATACGCCCTCCAAGGCACACGCCTGTTGTAACGATTTTAGCCCAAACAGGGCCGCTTGTCATTGCTATATGCGCCATGTTTACAAAAAGCTCATAAAACGCGCATTGCGTTCTTTTTTGGCGCGGAGGCAAGCTCCGTGCGCTTTTCATCATAGCCGGCCTTGCCAAGCAGCGCATAGGTGGCGTTTTTACCCTCCTCCACCCCCGGCTGATCGAATGCGTTGATGTTAAGCAGCGCTCCTGCAAAGGCTGTGGTCAGTTCAAACAGGCAAAGCAGCTGCCCCACCGTGAACGGGTTGACCTCCGGCAGGGTTATGGTCTGATTCGTGTGCCCGCTTTTAGTGAGCGCATACTCGGTAGCGTACCGCTCCGCTGATATTAGTTCGTTAAATGTGTGGCCGCTCAAAAACGCAACGTCCGGTATATCGTCAAAGGCGTGCGGGATAGGAACCTCGCTGCGATAATTGTCCACTGCAAGGAAGGTTACCATCTTGTCGAACGGGCCTTCTGTATACAGCTGCACCTGCGAATGCTGATCAGTTACGCCCAATGATTTTGCGGGCGTCTGGCCGCGGCGCACCGGCGCGCCGTCAAGATCGACGTTCTTGCCCAACGATTCCGCCCAGAGCTGGGCGTACCAATCCGCCATGTATTTGAGCGAATCCGCATAGGGCATCAGCACGCTTATGTTTACGCCCTTCTCCATGGCCAGCACGGAAAGCGCTGCCATCAGATAAGCTGGGTTATTCATATAGTCTTGCTCACTGCACAGCGCGTCCATATACGCAGCGCCGCTCAGCAGCTCGCGTATGTCTATGCCGCATACCGCCGCCGCCAGCAGGCCTACCGGGCACAGCTCGCTGAAACGTCCGCCCACGCCGTCCGGTACAAAGAAGGTCTTTATGCCAAACTGCTTTGCAATGCGTATCAGATTGCCCTTTTTCTCATCGGTAGTGGCAATAATGTGGGAAGGCCAGCCTTCTCCCAGCCGGGACTTCAGCGCATCTACTGCATACATCAGCTGCGACATGGTCTCCGACGTGCTGCCGGATTTTGTGATCACGTTGAACATAGTACGTTCAACGTCCAGCACATCCATAAGGCCTGCCATACGCTCCGGATCGATGTTATCCTCAACATACAGCCGTGGCCCCCCGCGCCGCGCACGGTCAAGCTCGTTGTAGCGCATATGCGAGAGCGCCTGCTGCACGGCGATAGGCCCCAGCGCGCTGCCGCCAATGCCCAGCACTACGAAGTTGTCGAATTGCTCGCC
Organism: uncultured Oscillospiraceae bacterium; assembly: GCA_964642795.1. Taxonomy (GTDB): domain Bacteria; phylum Bacillota; class Clostridia; order Christensenellales; family CAG-138; genus JAVVVD01. The sequence continues at coordinate 9,457 of CAZXRQ010000051.1, forward strand.
CACGCGTTTTGCGGTATGGATAATGTCTTTTAATATTTCGGTTTGATTGTAGGGCAGCTCTCGCCATTTCATGCCGTCGCGGTGATCTATCATATACTGCGCGGCCGCATCGGCACGCAAGGCCATGCCCTTCAGCTCCACATCGGTGATGCCGTATGATCCTACGCTGTCCGACATCATGTTGTTGTAATCCAAACGTATGCGCATAGCTTCGCGCCAGTCTGTGCTTTCATATCTTAGCATATCTATGTCTCCCATGATCAACTTTGTTAAAGTATACCATATTCAAGGCATAAGCGGCACTTACGATAAATAGTTTTTAATAAGGATAGAGGTGATAATATGAGGAAAATAAAACCAAAAGCGTTCTTCATCACTGCGGCAGTCGTGCTGTGCCTGGCAATAGGTGTGTGTATGCTGTTTTGGATCACCGCGCATAACGGTACGGGTGAACTGTATCCACTGGTGGTAAACGCATACACGCTTGAACCGGTACAGAATGCGCATGTGATAGTACCCGGTATCGCGGATGAGATCACCGGTGCTGACGGACGCGCGGTGCTTGAGCATATTCCCGTGCGTATTCAACGCACATACGATACCGCCGTATCTCGCGACTGGGGCGAGCTTACCCTGCTGGTATATGCCCAAGGCTATCTGCCCAACGCTATTTTTTGTGTGCAGGTATATGCGGGCGAATCGCGCAGCGAAGTAAAGATATACATGTTCCCTGAGGACGAGCAGGACCGCGAGTATACCGTTATCGTACAGCCGCCGCCGGACGAATGGACGCAGACCCTGCTTAATGAATACGCACCGGATATGTAAACATTGCGTGACGTTGCTGCCTCACTGCCGCCCGATGTGCTATAATCAGCCGGTGGAGGCAGTATTCGATGCGAAATGAAAAAAGTAATCCCGATAAAGGCAACGACCGCAAGGGCTGGAAGAGTCTGTTTAAGCGCGCCCTGTGGCTGCTGCTGATACCTTTTGGCATATTATGGTCCGGCTTCTGCGCACGCTATCCCGAGCAGATTGAAAGCATATATTCACAAACGCTTTATCCGCCTATTAGCACAATGCTGGGCAGGCTGACCGCCGGCACGGAGGTTTCCGTCGCCGAAATACTGGCCATCCTCGCAGTTCTGCTTATCGTACTTTATCTGATATTCGGCATAGTCAAGCTGTTCATGCGCAGCATAAAGCCCGTTGCGTTTTTGCACCGCATAGTAACGCTGGGTATAATAGCCGGCATACTGCTTAATATGTTTTATGTGTGCTGGGGGCTGAACTATTACCGCCCCTCGCTGTATGAGCTTATGGAGCTGCCGGTACAGGAGCGCAGCACGGATGAATTGAACGCGCTGTGTGAGAGTCTTGCAGCGGACGCAGCCGCTTTGCGTGGCGATCTCAACGAGGACGGCGACGGCGTTTTTGCGTTGCAGAGCGGCTACCGCACATATTTTGACGCACTGCCTGCGGCGTTTGAGCATCTGTCCAAGGGCGCCGGCGCCGGAATAATCAACGAGGCCGTCTATCCCGCAAAGAGCGTGCAGCTTTCCTACTATATGAGCTATACCGGAATCGCCGGAATATACTTCCCGTTTACCGGGGAAGCGAACGTAAACGTTGACCAGCCGCCGCTGCTGCTGATTTCCAGTGCGGCGCACGAGATGGCGCACTCCTGCGGCATTGCCGCCGAGGATGAAGCAAATTTTTTTGCCTACCTTGCCTGCTGCGCATCCAACGATCCCGCAATACAGTACAGCGGAATTATGCTTGCACTTATACACTGTGGAAACAAGCTTGCCGCTGCCGACTCCGCGGCTTATTCCTCGCTAACAGCCTCCTATACCGACGGCATGAAGCGGGATATTGCCGATTATAACGCCTATTGGCAGTATTTTGAGGGGCCAGTGGAGGAATTTACCGATGAGCTCAACGACAGCTATCTGCGCGCAAATCAGCAGGACGACGGCGTGCAAAGCTACGGCATGATGGTGGATCTGCTGCTGTCATACTATGCTGTGCAAGGCAGTTGAATAGGAAATACACATAATCCGGCCCTAAATACCTTAAAGCAGAAATACCCGTCTAAGAAAGCGCGAACAGCTCTCTTGGACGGGTATTGATCATTCGGGTTTCAATCAACGCAGTTGCTGTTATGTTTAGTACGCCATGTTGCTAAATGCGTAATACAGCTGTGGTAAACCGCTCTGTCGCTTAAGTAGGCACAATTTGCATATGTAGTCCGGCTTACGACAGCAGCGGCGAGGTAAGCAGACGCACTTTGGTTTTTTCCAAATGGGTACGCAACACCGCGGTAGCCAATCCCGGATCGCGTTCCCGGCAGGCGTCTATCAGATTGCGGTGATCCTCCAACGAGCGCAGCTCCGTATCGTATTCCTCGGAATAAAACGGATGTATGTAGCGATCCACGTTCGCATGCATCTGATCGATAAGCGACAGCAGCACCGCATTGTCGCACGGATTATACAGCGCCAAATGCAGTGCGAGATTTATTTCATCCATATGATCGTAATCCTGCAATTCAGCATATCTCTCGAGATAACCCTCGGCTTTATCCAGATCCGCATCCGTCATTACTGGCAAAGCGCTTTTGAGCGCACCCGTCTCAAGCAGTATTCGCGTATCCATTACGTTGGACATCTCGTGGCGGGAAAGCTTAGTCACCACTGCGCCGCGGTTGGGGTGTATTCGCACAAGCCCCTGCGCTTCAAGCTGGCGAAATGCCTCCCTGACCGGGATATGGCTCACGCTAAGCGCCGCGCTGATCTCATCCTGTCTTAGCGGCATATCGCCGGGCAAAACGCCGCGCACGATCGCCGTGCGTATCACCTGAAACACCCAGTCGCGCGCCGCCATGGATTTTGGCTGCATCTCCGCCGCTATTTTTTCAAGTTCCATAATGCTATGCCTTTCACAAATAAAATATGATTGGGAAAGCCTTAAACTTGTTTTATATGTTTATATTATAATATATTGGTTTATCGGTCAAGCATGGAAGTACGCCTAAGTGCCTATGCCGCGCTCAACCGTTATAAGGCACGTTTCAATACTAATCAACGGTATACTCACAGCCAAAATTGATTATTTCATCCCCATAAAACGCCTGCAGGCGCAGCTCGTAAATGCCTGGCGTATCGGTGTAGAAGAAGTTGTCCCCCGTTACGCCGCAGTCCGCGCCCTCCGGCGCGCCGTCCACATAGCCATGCATCGTCCAAAGCTCTAAATGCTGGGACGCATCACAAATACGGCTCTCGATAACTGTGTATATGTACATTTGCGCAACAAACTGGCTTCCGTCTAACGGCATTTGTGAGCCGGAGCCGCCATTTGATAAACTCAAGCCCGATGCCTGTCTTCCTATATCAAGAACACATTCGCAGTCCGTATACGCGGCTGGATTCGCCGTTGCTATAAGTATGGCCTTTATGTAATCCCCCGTCTCACCGGCGATCTGCGTAAAGCCGCTTACCATGTATACCCCCTGTGCGTATATCGTCACCACTCCGTCGTCTGTAATCTCCGCGCTCGCGCCTATCGAGCTGTCATCTATGCAGCAGGCAACTAGTCCAACCGTCTGGATGTGCTCCGCTGCGTAGCAATCGTATCTTCTAAACTCGCCGTCCGCCCTGAGCGATACCGTTACCGGTTCATCCCCGTAAAACGGCACAATAAGTCCGTCATCCGCAGTAAGCACCGGGTCTAACAGCTCGCAAGTGCATTCCTGATCAGACTGACCGACGTCCGCAGATACAACCGCAGGCGCCTCTGTCTGCATGGCCGCATAAGCGGCCGCAAGCTGCGCTTCCGTACGCGCGGTTTTTGCGGCAAACCATATTGTGACTGCGATAGCTGCAATCACCAAGCAGCCCAGCGCAGCTATCAGCACGCGCAGGCCGTTTGTTTTGCTACTGTGCTGCAAATGCAGGCTTTCCAACCGTTTATAAAGCTGTTCGGCGTTTCGAAACCGCTTCCTTGGTTCGAAGGCTGTACATTTAGCAATGGTCTTTCCCAGCAGTCCGCCGCAAGTGGCCCCCATATGATAGGATTCGCCTGTTTTCAGCTCATACAGCGTCACTCCCAGCGAAAACAGATCGCTTCTTACGTCCGTCTGGGAAAGGCCGTATCGCTCGGGCGCGGCATAGCCTA
>CAZXRQ010000052.1:0-13599 GCA_964642795.1 uncultured Oscillospiraceae bacterium
AAACACGCAAAAAACAGCATTGCGCCCGTTTCCGCTCACTGTTTGCGTCAGAACGGCTGTAAGATCCCCATCGATATCAGTACTATGGATACTACGAACGCTATAGCCAGCACTATGCAGGCGATGATATCCGTTTTGGTTTCGAACATCTTTTTGCCCTGCTCCTTGCGGGTATACAGCCACAGGAATATGCCGGGTCCGTACATCAGCGCGGATATGAGTATATACGTCCAGCCGCTTGCGAACAGCAGCCATGCGCCGTATATCGTTCCGATTATAGACAAAATCCATATCCACAGCTTTTGGCCGCCTGATATGCCCGTCATGCCCTCGCCCTTTATGGTGAGCTTCAGGCAGTAGAGCGCGCTTAGCAGGTACGGCACCATTATAACGCTGGTGGATAACGTGTAGCACATCTGATAGGTGGTGGAGCTGAAGTAGACTATAATCAGGAACATTTGAGTAATCAGCGTGCTGATTATAAGCGAGGTCACGGGGGCGTTGCGTTTGTTGACCTTGGTGAAGAACCTGGGGAAGCAGCCGTGCGTAGCGGGTGCGTACGCGCAGTCCGTATTGAATATGGTGTAGGTGAACAGCGCGCCAAGCAGGCTTATTATGACGGCGATGCTAACGAGCACGCCGCTTCACGGTCCAACGACGTATTCAACAAGACCGGCCAGTGAGGGATTTTCCAGCGCGGCAAGCTGCTCCATCGGCATAACGCCCATGGACATTATGGAAATAACCACATACAGCGCAAGCAGGCACAAAAACGACAGCGCCGTGGCGCGCCCTGCAAGCACCGTGGTCCTTGCGCGGCCGGATATTACCACCGCGCTCTCTATACCTACGAATACCCAAACGGTAGTATATGTTGTGGCGGTTATCTGATCCAGCAGCGGCATCGCGTCCGGCCCCTGCCCCGCGCGCAGGTTCTCCATAAACAGCGCGCCGTCAAACTTGCCCGCGAATGCGATTGCAAACACCATCAGCAGTATTGGCATGAGCTTCGCCGTCACTATCACAACATTTAACGTGGCGGCCTGGTTCACACCGCGCAGCACGAGTATGGCAAACAGCCATATCACCACGGACGCGCCTATTATGCTGAGCAGACTGCTGCCGGATCCAAATGCGGGTATAAAGTAGCTTACCGCGTCAAACAGCAGCGTAGAAAAGTGACGCTCGCGAGTATCGCACTCATCCAGTAACCCCACGCCACCGAATAGCCTATGAACTTGCCAAAGCCCTGCTCGGAATAGGCGTATATGCCGGAGGTCAGCTCCGGCCGTATCACGGACAGACGATGGAAGCACATGCACAGGAAGAACATGCCTACGCCGGCAATAAGCCAGCCCAGCATCACCGCAAGCGGGTATGCGCCGTTAGCCGCAAAGTCGCCGGACAGGCTGAATATCCCGCTTGCAAGCGTAGTGCCTATTGCAAAGGCCGTAAGGCGCAGCATCCCAAGGCTGCGCATTTCGGTATCAGCATGATGCTTTTCATGTTTTTCGCTCATAGATTCCCCTCCTTTGATCTGTTATGACCGTGCAGATATGTGTCAGAAACGCAGCGACAGGCAGCTGAGTCCTCCGTCCAGCTTGCGGTACTCGGAGGTGTCTACCAGCAGCACCTCGTAGCCGCAGCTCTCCACCGCCGCCTTCACCGCAGGATAGCCCTCCGGCACGATAACGGTGCCGTTCATCCATATGCAGTTGGCTGCATACGCCTCGCTCTCGGGTATCTCAATACGGTTATACTGTGCAAAATCCGGTTTTTCCACGAACTCGCCCGCAACCAGCATATTGTTGTTTTCAAGGTAGTTTACGCCGGTCTTCAGGTGCAGCACCTTCTCAAGCGGCACCTCCGAGCCGGACAGCCCATATTTTTCCAGTATAGCGATAAACTGGCGTATGCCCTCCTCGTTGGTGCGGGCGGAGCGCCCCACATAGAAGTGATCCCCAACCATCATTACGTCGCCGCCCTCCAGCGTGCCCGGCGCCTTGATGTATTCAATTTTGTCCTCGGGATAGAATTTGCGTATCGCGCCGATTATCTCATCCTTTTCACCGTTGCGGCTGGGTGCGCCGGGATTTGTGATTATCGCGCAGCAACGCGTTACCACGGCCGGATCCTCAACAAAGCAGGAATCCGGGTAGCGCTCATCCGCCTGCAGCACAGTTACCTCAACGCCGCAAGCCTTGAGCGCTTCGATATACTTGTCGTGCTGTTTGAGTGCAAGCTCATAGTCCGGCTTGCCAAGCTCCGGCGCGGAGGTTATGCCGTCTACCAGCGCACGGCAGGGACGCCTTACGATCACGTTTGTAAACATAGTTCCTCCTAATTAATATGCAGTTTTTGTCAATGAAACGATAGATTTTCCACGGTAAATGTTGCGGCCGTGACCGCCATACCCCTCCATTCCGTATGGATTTGCGTTTTACGTCAGATTGTGCGGTGGATGGTTGCACATTATTGATTATGCGCTAATTTGTATATTTCATTATATTGTCAGCATATGCTCAAAGTCAAGCTATATATGTCTCGGGGCCATCGTATACTTCGATGGCCCCGTAAATGGTATGCGTGTTTTTGTCAAAACAAACTCAGCTGGTTGCTTTCCGGCATATCCTCAATGCAGCCGGCATTTTTCAGCGCCGCGATCACGGCGGTGTTGGCCTTGCCGCGTATGCGCAGATCCTCTGCGGATATGAACATCGCCTCATCCCGCGCGGCGGCTATGCTTTCCGCTGCATTTTTTCCCACGCCCGCCACCGCGGACAGCGGCGGACGTATTGCGCCGTTTTCCACCGCAAAGCGTGTTGCGGCGGAGCGCGCCATATCCACCGGCAGCAGCTCTATGCCGCGGCGATTCATCTCATAGACCACCTCGAGTTTCACGAGCAGATCCTGCTCCTTGGGTTCTATATCAGCGCCCTTCTTTTGAAGCGCCTTGATGTTTGCAAGCACCCTGCTTTCGCCGCCCAGCGCATAGGCTATATCAAACGCATCCGCCCGCACGGTATAGTATACGGTATAGAACTCCAGCGGATTATGCACCTTGTGATACGCCACGCGGAACGCCATCATAACGTACGCCGCCGCATGCGCCCGCGGGAACATGTATTTTATTTTTTTGCAGCTGTCTACAAACCAGTCCGGCACGTTTATATCCAGCATCGCCCGCTCCATCTCCGGCGTGAGGCCGCGCCCCTTACGGACGCTTTCCATAGTTTTGAAGGAGAGCGACGGATCTCCGCCCATGGCTATAAGGTAGTTCATTATATCGTCGCGGGTGCAGATAACGTCGCGAAGCGTAGCCGTGCCGGAAAGCACCAGATCCTGCGCGTTGCCCAGCCACACGTTGGTGCCGTGGGAAAGGCCGGCTATGCGCACCAGCTCCTCCATCGTGGTGGGGCGGGTGTCGTGCAGCATCTGCCGCACAAAGCCGGTGCCGAATTCGGGTATCGCTATGCTGCCCACATCGCAGTCCAGCTCCTCCAGCGTAACGCCCAGCGGCTCCGCAGAGCTGAACAGCCGCATGGTATCCGGATCGTCCAGCGGGATATCCCGCGGGTCCACGCCGGTCATATCCTCCAGCATACGCAGCGCGGTGGGATCGTCGTGGCCGAGTATATCCAGCTTTACCAGTCTGTCGTCCAGCGCGTGGAAGTCGAAGTGCGTAGTGACGGTATCCGTATCGGACTTATCCGCCGGGTACTGCACGGGTGTAAACTCCAGTATATCGTGATCCTCCGGCACTATCACTATTCCGCCCGGATGCTGGCCGGTGGTACGCTTTACGCCGCTGCATCCCGCCACCAGTCTGTCCGTCTCCTCGCGGTTTAGTGTGATGCCGTTTTCGTCACAGTATTTTTTTACATAGCCGTAGGCGGTCTTCTCCTGAAGGCCGCTTATCGTGCCGGCGCGGAACGCATGGCCGCGGCCGAACATAACCTCTGTAAACTCATGCGCTTTGGACTGGTATTCACCGGAGAAGTTAAGGTCGATATCCGGCGTTTTATCCCCCTTGAAGCCCAAAAAAACCTCAAACGGTATCTCATAGCCCGCCTTGTCCATGGGCGCGCCGCACACCGGGCATAGCTTATCCGGCATATCTACGCCGCAATGGTATTTGGAGCTGTCCACGTCGAACTCGCTGTGCGTACACTTGCACACATAATGCGGGGGCAGCGGGTTTACCTCGGTTATGCCAGCCATGGTAGCCACCAGCGACGAGCCCACCGAGCCCCTCGAGCCTACGAGGTAGCCGTCGGACATGGATTTATGCACCAGCCGCTGCGCCATAAGGTAGAGCGACGCATAGCCGTTGCCTATTATGGAGCCCAGCTCCTTATCCAGCCTTGCCTGCACCGGCTCCGGCAGAGGATCGCCGTACAGCTCCCTTGCGCGGGAAAGCGCCATACCCGAAAGCTCGTCGTTAGCGCCGGGGAAAGTGGGTGCATAGGTACGCTTTTCATCCAGGAAGGGCTTCATCCGCTCGCACATATCCGCTATGGCGTTGGGGGCCTCCACCACAACCTGCCTTGCCTTTTCCTCACCCAGATACGCAAATTCCGCAAGCATCTCATCCGTGGTCTTAAAATACAGCGGCGCCTGCTGCTCCGCGTCCTTGAAATCCCGGGCGTGCATGAGTATCGCTCTGAATATAGCGTCCTCCGGCTCCAGAAAATGCACGTCTCCGGTGGCCACCACGGGCTTATTCAACCGCTCCGCCAGCTCCACTATGCGGCGGTTCAGCGCGCGCAGGCCATCGTCGTTTTCCACGCGGCCCTCGCGCACCAAAAAGGCGTTGTTGCCTATGGGCTGTATCTCCAAGTAATCATACAGCGCCGCTATGCGGTCGAGCTCCTCCTCCGGAGCATCCTCCAGCACGGCGCGGAACACCTCGCCAGCCTCGCATGCCGAGCCAGCTATAATGCCCGGCCTGTGTATCAGCAGCAGGCTCTTTGGGATCTGCGGCACCTTTTTTAGGTATTCCAGATGCGAATATGACACCAGCGCATATAGGTTCTTCAGTCCCTGCTGGTTTTTTGCTATCAATATTATGTGATAATTGGAGCGTTTGCCCTTGACTGCGCGCCTTTGCCTTGCATACGCCACCGGCAGGCTTACTCCGCGCTCTACAATCAACCCGAAGCAGCGCCGCGCCACGCCCATGCACGCCTGCGCCTGCGCCTGCGCAGAGCCGCCGTACTCCACGCCGCAAGCATTTGCGGCCGCCTCAAGTGAGGCGTAGTCCTCGACCTCGTCCCGCATGAGATAATGCGTGAGCATAGCCGTATTCACGCAGCGGTCGTCCCACTCTACATGGCTGCGCTCCGCGCGGGCGTACAGCATCTCCGCCGCGTCCGCGCCATGCAATGCCAGTATGCTGCCCGATGCAAATTCCTTTAGACGGGTCAGCGCTTCCTTGATCACAGCGCCCTGCGCGCACCGCTCCGCATCCAGCCCGGCTTCCGCTATCAGCGCGGGGCTGGGCGTCATGCCGCAGTTTACGGGTATGTCAAGGCGCGAAAGCTCACCGCCCTCGTTGAAGCGTATGGCACATATATCGAATATGTTCATCTCCCGCGCGCCCTGTTCGCAGGCTATGCCCAGCGCGGTATATTCGTTTGCCCTAGCGTCCGCCGCCTCGCAATCCGGCAGCAGATAGCCCTCCACACCCAGCAGCACCTTTATATCCGTGCCGCTCTTTTTCAGCTTGTCCGCCGTGCTTACCGCGGCGGGGAACGCCTGTGCCACGCCGTGATCCGTAATTGCTATTGCGCGATGCCCCCAGCGTGCGGCGGTCTTTACCGCGGCGGCTATATCCGTAAGCCCGTCCATGGAGCTCATCTTGGTATGCAGATGCAGCTCCACGCGCTTAGATTCCGCTATGTCCTCCCGCCTGACCTCGGGAATTAAGTTTACATCCTTAGGGTACATGCACATGCGCCTTAGCCAGTTATCCATATCGTAGCGGCCGCGCACCCTGAGCCAGCCGCCGCTGTCCGCGCAGGAGCGCAGCGCGTCACGCAGCTTTTTTTCCTTTGCGTCGATGAACAGCTTTATGGTGGTGCTGCCGGTGCGGTCGCTTATTGCGGCGGTAACAATCCAGCCGCCCTCGCGTCTGTCCCGCTCGTCCATGCTGAGTACCGCGCCCTGTATGGTGATTGAGCCCATCTGCTCCGTGATCTCACTTTGGGCGATCACGCGGCCCGGCGGTATCAGCTTACCCATGAGCGCCTTGGCTTCCGGCTGCTTTTTCGTTTCCGGGGCGGGGTCGTACGCATTGGGCGCTGGCTTTTCCGCACTCTGCACCGGCTTGTTTTCAATCTGCTGCGCCTGCGCGTTTTGTCCGCCGTCCGGCGCGTCCAGATCGCCCAGCAGCGTAAGCCCGGGCGCTGTGCCGTACAGCTTTTCCAGCCGCGCCAGATACCCGCTGACGTTGCCGTTTGCATTTACCAGCGGCAAAAGCGGCGACTCTATATGCACGCATACCCCGCCGCCCGTACCCGGCTCCCACCTTGAGCCGGCTATGGCCGGGCGCAGCGTGGGCTTAAACGCATACCAGCACGCCTTGAGCGTTTCCGCCGTATTGTCAAAATCCTGTTGCAGAAGCTCGTTTATATCGTCGAACTGATAGGTTATATCGAATGTGCAGTCCGGCACAAGCCGCTTGAAGCCCTGCTCGATCAGCTCCATGCCGTGCGGAGGTATCAGCTCGTGCGACGCTATACTCACGCAAAGCCTTTTTTCTCCGCGGTGCAGCGTAACAGCGGTCACCTCCGCCCCGGGAGCGCCCGCCTCGACCAATATTCGTTTGATGCTCGGATCCGTCTCCATGGTTCAGCTAAGCATTTCCTTTGCCATAGTTATAAGCGCCTGCACCGCCTGCTCCAAAGGCGCAGCAAGCACCTTTTCCCCCCGCGCGAATACCACGCCGTTATCCCTACCCAGCGCCACGCCAATATCCGCCTCCCGCGCCTCGCCGGGGCCGTTTACCGCGCAGCCCATCACCGCCACGGTAATATGCCCGTTTTGTGCGCAGTCTTCCAGCTCCCGCTCCACACGGGCGGCAATGCCCTCTACGTCGCTGCGCGTCCTGCCGCAGGTTGGGCAGCTGATTATATTCACGCCCTGACTGCGCACGCCCGCCGCCGCCAGTATACGCCTTGCGGCGTACACCTCCTGCACCGGATCGCCCGTCATAGATACGCGCACGGTATCGCCTATTCCGTCCAGCAGCAGCGCACCTATGCCCATGGCGCCCTTGACCAGCGCCGCATCGCCGCCGCCGGCTTCGGTAACGCCAAGATGCAGCGGGTAATCGCAGACCTCGCTGAGCCTTCTGTATACGCGCACGGTATCCGGCACATTTGAGGCCTTAGCGCTAATTACAATATCGGAAAACCCCGCGTCCTCCAGCAGCTTTACATGCCCCAGCGCGCTTTCCGCAAGTGCGTCCGGCGTAGGGCCGCCGTACTTTGCCAACAGCTCCCGTTCCACGCTGCCGGAGTTAACGCCCACGCGTATAGGCACCCCGTGCGCCCTTGCACAGGCCGCAAGCGTGCGCACGTTGTCCGCGCCGCCGATGTTGCCGGGATTTATGCGCAGCTTATCTATGCCGTTTTCCACAGCGGCAACGGCAAGCTTATAGTCAAAATGTATATCCGCCACCAACGGAGCCGTACCATATTGCTTAAGTGCGGATATAGCTTTTGCGCACGCCATATCGTATACGGACACGCGCACTATATCGCAGCCCGCTTCGCACAGCGCGGCGATCTGCGCGCCGGTGGCTTCGACGTTTTGGGTACGTGTATTGGTCATGGATTGTATGGTAACAGGTGCGCCGCCGCCTATATACAGCGCGCCCACCTTGATTTTATGCGTTTGCTTTGCCATGTTTACCCCCCTATAAGCGACGCTACGTCCCTAACGGACAGGAATATCACCAGCGCGAACAGCAGCAATATCCCCACGAAGTGTACCATGCCCTCTACCTTCTGCGGCACGGGCTTTCCGCGTATTACCTCAACCACCATGAACACAAACCTGCCGCCATCCAAAGCCGGCAGCGGAAGCAGGTTCATAAGACCCAGGCTCGCGCTTATAAGCACTCCAAAGCGCAGCACGACCTCAAGCCCTGCGCGCACCGCCTGGCTAAGCATGGTTACTATGCCCACGGGGCCCACCACGTCGCCGCTCTGCATCTGTACCGTGCCCACGATAAGCCCGCCGAAGTAGGCCAGCGTTTCGTATACTATGCTCCATACATACTGGACGGAGTAGCCAAACGCATCAAAAAAGCCGTACACCTTGCGCTGCGCGCTTATCATCACGCCCAGCATATTGCGGCCCTCTTCAGCGTTATATATATCCTCCAGCACCAGCGCCACCCGCTCGCCGTCGCGCTCCACCACCAGCGTGGCGCTGTCGCTGTCCGCCTTGTTTACCACGGAGCTTACCTGATTGAAGTAAACTATATCCCGCCCGTCCACGCTTAAAAGCAGATCTCCGGGCAGCACGCCCGCCTCCGCGGCGGGGGAGTCCTCCGCAGTAAGCGATTCCACCATGGGCACATAGTCGCCGAAGCTCATGAGTATGATCGCGCTTAAAACCACCGCCAGCAGCAGGTTGACCACCGGCCCTGCCAGCACCACCAGCATCCGCTTCCACACCTTTTGCGCGGTGAAGCAGCGCGGATCGTTCGGCTCCTCGTCCTCGCCGTAAAAGCGGCACATACCGCCTATCGGGAACGCGCGCAGCGAATAATCTATGCCGTTTTTGGTCTTTTTGAACAGCACAGGCCCCATACCCACGGCAAATTCCAGTATGCCGAAGTTGAACAGCCTGCCCACCGAATAATGTCCCAGCTCATGCGCTACCACGAATACCGTAAGCACCAGCAGCGCCGCAATAACGGATAATACCGTACTCATTGATATCTCTCCTTATATGGCCAGCCTTCCGCCCTCCGCCGTGCCGCCGCATCCGCCTTAAGCACGTCGTCCAGCGTGGAAATGCCGCCTGTTTCGCATCCCTGCATAGTGTATTCAACGATGCGCTGTATATCCAAAAAGCCTATTTTATGCTCGAAGAAAAGCCGCGCGGCGACCTCGTTTGCGGCATTGTATGCCGCCGGCATAGCTCCGCCCGCCTTTAGCGCCTCGTACGCAAGCGGTATCGCATGAAACAGCGCCGTGTCCGGCGCGTCGAACGTGAGCGCGCTGCCCGTAAGCGCAAGTCCGCCGAAATTCCCCGCCATGCGCGCAGGATACGTCAGCGCATACTGTATGGCAAGCCGCATATCCGGCCTGCTCAGCTGCGCGATGCTGCTGCCGTCAACAAACTCCACCATGGAGTGCACTATGCTTTGCCTGTGCACCAGCACATCTATACTCTCGCAGGGTATATCGAACAGATGGCTTGCTTCGATTATTTCCAAGCCCTTATTAAACAGCGTAGCGCTGTCCAGCGTGATCTTTTTTCCCATATTCCACGTGGGATGCCTAAGCGCGTCCTCCACCGTAACGCTGTTTAGCCGCGCTTCGTCATAGCCAAAAAACGGCCCGCCCGACGCTGTGAGTATAAGCCGCTTCACCTCGGCATGTTCTCCGCAGCTAAGGCACTGGAATATCGCGGACTGCTCGCTGTCCACCGGCAGTATGCACCCGCCGCCTGTCTTTATCGCCTGCCGCACCGGGTCTATTGCGCACACGACGCTTTCCTTGTTTGCAAGAGCGACCGTGCGTCCTGCGTTCAGCGCCGCTATCAGCGGACGCAGCCCAGCGAAGCCGTTAATGCCGTGTACCACCCTGTCCGCATCCAGCGCGGCCAGCTCGCTTGCGGCATTATCGCCGCTTATAACCCGCACTCCGGGCAGCGCAAGCCGTACCTGACACGCGCAGCTTTCCTCCGCAATGCCCACATACTCTGGTAAAAACTCCTTAGCCTGAGCTATGAGCAGCGCCGCATTGGAGCCGGCGCACAGCGCGCGCACGTTAAATTCTTTTTTGAACGCCCCAAGCACGTCCAGCGTCTGGACGCCTATCGAGCCTGTGCTTCCCAGCACCGTAACGCTTTTCATCAACAATCAGCTATCCTATCAAGCAAAAATAGCAGAACACCACCGGCGCGCACATCAGCACGCTGTCCAGCCTGTCCATCACGCCGCCGTGTCCGGGGAATATCCAGCCGTAGTCCTTAACGCCTGACCAGCGCTTTATCGCGGAGGCGAACAGATCGCCCACCTGCCCCAGCACGCCGCACACAAGTCCCATCAGCAAAAGCGGGATAAGCGGCGTCGCGCCGCCCCACCAGCTTTGAGCAAAGTATGTAAGCGCTCCGCCGGCTATGCCGCCTATCAGACCGCCCACGCTGCCCTCCACAGTCTTCTTGGGGCTAAGCGCCGGGCAGAGCTTGTGTTTTCCTATCGCAACGCCGGTAAAATACGCAAGCGTATCTCCCATAAGCGGCCCCGCAAACGCGCAAAACAGCGCCGTGCGGTTATCCGCCGCGTGCGGCTGCGCTGCTGCATACATAAGTATAGCATAAAGCAGCAGCGGATAGATGAAAATAAACAGTGAAAGCAGTGTGTCGAGCGTATCCCGCCTGCTGTTGAATATGCGCTCAGTCAGCGTTATCAGCACACACAGCATAAAGAGCGCCGCCGTCCAGCCAACGCCCAGCAGCAGAAACACTGCATAGTAACCCGCGGCGAATACATACGCTCCCCATAAAAACGGGCTGCTTCCGCGCGCCTTAAGCGCACGCCCAAGCTCGTATACGGAAACCACCGCCATTATTGTGAACGCCGCCGCCTGCACCCAGCCGGAAAATATCAGCACCAGCACAAACAACGCGATAAGCGGCACAGCCACGAGTATGCGTTTTAGCATAGCGTCCTCCTTTGCGTTATTTCAGCCCGCCAAAGCGGCGGTCGCGATGCTGGTACTCCCGCAAGGCCGCGATGTACAGTTCGTCCGTAAAAGCGGGCCAGTAGGTATCCGTAAATATCAGCTCCGCATACGCGGCCTGCAGCATGAAGAAGTTGGATAGCCGCTGCTCGCCGCTGGTACGTATCACAACGTCCATATCCGGCAGTCCCGCCGTGTACAGCGCGCCCATGAACGCGGCCTCGTCAATATCCATTGGCAAAAGCTCTCCCGTTTGCACCTTTTCCGCGAGCATCCTGGCGGCCCTCGCGGCCTCCGCACGGCTGCCGTAGTTGAGCGCAATATTGAGTTTTAACCCCACATTTTCCGCCGTGCGCGCACATGCCGAGTTTACTGCCGCCACGACTGCCGGCGGAAACTCCGACACATCGCCGGGTATGCTTATCCTTACGCCGTTTTCGTCCAGCTCGTCTATCTCCTTGGAAAAGTATTCCACCAGCAGCGAAAACAGCACATCCAGTTCCGACTTTGGACGCTTCCAGTTTTCACTGGAGAACGCATACAGCGTAAGCGCCTCTATGCCTATGTCGGAGCTTATGCGGATTATGCCTCGCAGCCTGTCCACTCCGGCGCGGTGCCCCATGCTGCGGGGCAGGCCGCGGCTTTGCGCATAGCGGCCGTTCCCATCCATGATTATTCCAATATGGCGCGGCAGCCGCGCAGAGTCCAGCCCCATCGCGGCAAGCTGTTCATCGGTATATTTTCGCATACCATTGCCCCTTCGTCAGTAGTCAAAAGGCGGCGAAAGCCGCCTTATAATATTTTGTTTATTCGTTCCGATTCCCGTCAAGCCGTACAAACAGCGCCCAAACCAGCTCGTATACGCCGTCTGCGCCCCGTCTTACCCTTACCACGCGGGCGTCGTCTCCACCGCTGCCCTTGCGGCTGGACGTTTCAGTAAGCGTATAGCGCGCGCCGGCCGCGTCCAGTCTGCGGGTCGCCTCATTAAGCGGCAGTCCCAGAAGCTCCCGTGTCAAACCTCCATTATCTCCTTTTCCTTATCGGCAATTATGGAATCCACACTCTTGATGGCGGCGTCGGTAGCCTTCTGCGCGTCCTCCTCCATCTTTTTCTGGTCGTCTTCGGTTATTTCACCGTCCTTTTTGGCCTTTTTGATGTTTTCAATGGCGTCGCGGCGAATAGCGCGAACGGCCACCTTGGCCTCCTCGCCCTTTTTGCGGACCGTTTTAACAAGCTCTTTTCTGCGCTCCTCGGTAAGCTCCGGGAACAAGAGGCGTATGCAACGGCCGTCGTTGGACGGATTTATGCCGAGATCGCTTTTTTGTATAGCCTTCTCAATGGTGCTTAATGTGCTGGGATCGTACGGGGTTATCACCAGCATACGCGGCTCCGGAGAGGAAATATTGCCGGTTTGGTTGATCGGGGTAGGCGTGCCGTAGTAGTCCACCAATATGCGGTCCAGCACCTGGGCGCTCGCGCGGCCTGCGCGCAAGCTGCCAAGATCGCGCTTGAGCACTTCCTGAGTCTTGCCCATTTTCTCTTTTGCTATGTCTATGGCATCCATGTGTTTTGCCTCCTTGATTGATGATGGCGGTATGTTGCCCCACGGTTATATTTTAATTGAATACACCCTTATGCACAAGTGCAATTTGTTATCAGCGTACCCGGATTTTCACCGCGCACCGCGCGCACGAGAGCGTCCGCATCCAGCTTGAACACCAGTATCGGGATGTCGTTATCACGGCAAAGCTCTATTGCGGTAAGGTCGGTTGCGGCAAGCTTTTGAGCTATCACCTCGTCGCAGGTGAGCTCCGTGTATCTTACCGCACCCGGATCCGCATTGGGATCGGCCGAGTACACCGCATCCACGTTTTTTGCAAGCAGCAGCGCGTCCGCATGGGTCTCCGCCGCCTTGAGCGCCGCTGCCGTATCCGTAGTGACGAACGGCGAGCCGCTGCCGCCGGCGAATATCACTACCCGGCCCGAGGCGAGCGCGCTAAGCGCCGCGCGGGAGGAGTATGTGTCGCAAAAGCGCGGCATGGCGGTGGAGCTCAGCACCGTACAGGGCACGTTTTGCTTTTCCAGTGCGTCGCACAGCGCAAGCGAGTTAATCGTGGTAGCCAGCATCCCCATATGGTCCGCACGGTTGCGCTCCAGCGCGCGGCCGCTGCGCGCGCCGCGGATGATGTTGCCGCCGCCGCAGGTAACGCCTATCTCCACGCCCAGCTCATGCAGCGCGCCTATGCAACGGGCTATGCCTTCGATCTTTTCATAGTCCAGCACATCCGCGCCGCCCAGCGCCTCACCGGAAAGTTTTAAAGATACGCGCTTATACTTCAGTTGTTCTGCCATAATTCACCTCTGAATCATCGTTAACATCATTATAGCATAGCAAAAAGGAACACGCGCGGTGTTCCTTCTTTTTTGTTCTATTATTTTTTCATCTGGCCCATGACTTCTTCAGCGAAGTTATCCTGGCGCTTTTCCAGCCCCTCGCCCATCTCGTAGCGGACAAAACGGCGGATGCTGATCTTCTCTCCGATCTTGGCGATCGCGGCGTTGACCATCTCGGCCACGGTCATATCCGGATCCTTCACGAACGGCTGCTCCAGCAGGCAGACCTCTTTGTAGTATTTCTCGATACGGCCTTCCACCATCTTGTTGATGATCGCTT
>CAZXRQ010000053.1:0-13003 GCA_964642795.1 uncultured Oscillospiraceae bacterium
CGCAGGGATAAAAAAAGCCCGAAAACCTTAGATATTCTATGGGTTTTCGGGCCTGGTGCCGAAGGAGGGACTCGAACCCTCACGTTGTTGCCAACAACGGATTTTGAATCCGTCACGTCTGCCAATTCCATCACTTCGGCGTTGGAAATGATTCTATCACAATGGCGGCCGGTTTGCAACCGCACGCAACGAGGTTTTTATGTGTGCGACAAAAATATATATGAGCCGTGCAACCCAAAACGTACCTCATGCGTTATAATGATAACAAGATCAAAAAAGGTATGGAGGTAGAAATACCATGAGACGCTTTTTAATAGTTATCGCGGCCGCGATGTGCGCGCTTATGCTGCTTGCCGGCTGCGGCGCAAGCCGTGACTACGCAACCACGGAATCCACAGCATATGACGGCGGCAATTATTATGGCTCCGCAGAATATGAAGTAGCGGAAGAGGTAGACGTGGAGGGGGCTGGTTCGCCGGCACCGGCTGCGGATGTGGCGGACGCCGCTGCGCGGGGCGTTGAAACGCCGGATTACGGCGGACGCAAGGTGATACGGAACATCTACATGTCCCTCGATACCGATGCGTTTGACGATGATATGCAGTCCCTGCTGGGCCGGGTGGCCGAGCTGGGCGGCTATACGGAATCCTCCACGGTGGACGGCCGTAAGCCCGAGAATTATAACGATTCCGGACGTACTGGTTATTTTGTGTTCCGCATACCGGCGGATAAGGTGGATGAGTTTGCCGCCGCTGCGCAGGGCTGCGGCACGCTAATTAGCTACTCTGAAAATGCGGAGGATATCACCAGCCAGTACTTCGATATAGATACCCGGCTGAGCGTGCTGCGCACCCAGTTGGACAGGCTCACCACCATATTAGTGGATACCGATAACCTCGCGGACATAATTGCCTTGGAGCAGGAGATCGCCGACGTTACGCTGGAGATAGAGGAGCTTACGACCGAGCTTCGCCGCTACGACGGGCTTATCGACTATGCGACCGTTACCGTCAATCTGTATGAGGAGCGACTGTATATCGGACCTGCCGCCGAAAAGACCGTTGGTGAGCGCATAAAGGCGGGCTTTACGGATTCGCTGTACGGCGTGGGTACGTTCTTTGCGGATGCGTTCGTATGGCTTGTAAGCGCGCTGCCCATACTCGTGCTGCTTGCGGGCATTGGCGTAGGCCTGTTCTTTATAATAAGAGGCGGCAAGAAGCGCCGCGCAAAGCGCGCCCAGCGTAAAGCAGCAATGATATATGCAAGAAACGGTCAGTATGCTCCCGCGCCACAGGCGCCCCGGAATACCCAGAGCAATACGGAGGAGAATCATGAATAAGCGTATTATTTCGATCATCGCGCTGATAACGGCGCTTGCAATGGTGGCGCTGCTGGGCTGTGCCTGCAAAAGCGAGGAGCAGCTGCAGCAGGAGGCGGCAGAGCAGA
Source organism: uncultured Oscillospiraceae bacterium (assembly GCA_964642795.1). Lineage (GTDB taxonomy): Bacteria > Bacillota > Clostridia > Christensenellales > CAG-138 > JAVVVD01. The sequence continues at coordinate 1,447 of CAZXRQ010000053.1, forward strand.
GCGCCAGCACCAACGTCAGCCTTACTACCTATACCGAACCCGTGAATACTATCACGGTAAGCGGCAACGGCTCCACCACCGCGCAGCCGGACATGGCGACGATCGTGTTTGAGGTGCGTACCGAGGGTGAGACCGCGACTGAGGCGCAGGAGCAGAATACGCTGATCATGGAGGCGGTGCTCCAAGCGGTTCGCGCCCGCGGCGTCGCGGAGGAGGATATCACCACGTCGTACCTGTATCTGAGCGAGCAGTACGACTGGGACAAGACGCCCGCCGAGGTAGTCGGCTACGAGCTATATAACAGCATTGATGTTACAGTGCGGGATATATCCATACTCGGCGATCTTATCAGCGACGCTGTCGCGGCAGGCGCAACCGGTACGGGCGGGGTAGAATTCTGCGTGGAGGACTATTCCGTGCCCTATGCGGAGGCGTTGACGGCCGCAATGCAGGATGCGCGAGCCGCGGCGGAGACGCTTGCCACAGCAGCTGGCTGCAGGCTCGTTGAGCTGCCCGTATCCATAAGCGAAACCAGCTATAACCAACCGGTGCTCTACCGTAATACGGACGTAGCGGAGGCTGAAGCGTCCGCCGCGGCGGATTCAGGCAGCGCGGCGTCGATCTCCACAGGAGAACTCACCGTGGAGGCCGCGGTGACCGTAGTGTATTCCATAGAGCCGCTGGCATAACGCAGCACGTTACCATACAGGCCGTTTTCCGGATACGATATTATTTCCCGGGAAACGGCTTTTTTTGCGCCGCTATGTATCATTTGTGAGAATGATGTTGACTTGCAGCAGGGCTATGGTATTATATAAACGTCTCATATAAGACAGAAAGGCAAGCAAATGACTCTTAAACCCGCACAAACGGAGCTGATATGCACAAACCGGCTTTTTAGCGATATGCCGGAGATGTTTGTACGCGACGCGCTTGATCGAATGACCGTTGTTCGGTTTGACGTTGGCGAGGCCGTTCTTATGGAGCGGCAGTCCGCACACGCGTTGGGCATAATCGTTTCCGGCGAGGCCGCAGTGTATAAGGCGGCGGGCGAGGGTCAGGTGCTTATGAGCATACTGCCGGCGGGCAGTCTGCTGGGCGCGGCAACGCTGTTCATGCGCGACGGGGGCGCCGCCACAGAGGTGCGCGCAAAGCGGGTATGCAGGGTGGCGCTGCTGGATGAGGCCGACGTTATCGAGCTAATGCGCGCCAACTTCGATTTTACGTTGCGCTATATTACCTACCTTACCGAACGGGTGCATTTTCTGACCGGCCGCATCGAGAGCATGGGCTGCACCACCGCCGCCGATAAGCTGTATAACTTCCTGCTGCACAGGAGCGTGGACGGGTGCGTTACGCTGCCGCTCGGCATGGGCGAGCTGGCCACGGCGCTGGGTATAAGCCGCGCGTCGCTCTACCGCGCGCTGGACGATATGGAACAGTCAAAAAGGCTCCGCCGCGACGGAAAGACAATATATATTTTGTAAAAGGAAAGAAGGAACCATACCATGAAGAAACTGATGTCTTTGATTCTTGCTGCAATGCTGGTGCTCAGCTTTGCTGCCTGCGCATCCCCCGCAGACCCCATCAATATCACCGCATTAAAGGGCCCCACCGGAATGGGTATGGCGATGCTGATGCAGGAGGAATACGCCGGTGATTATTCCATAACGCTTTCCTCCGCGCCGGATGAGGTGACCGCCGCGTTTATCTCCGGCGATACCGATATAGCCGCAGTCCCCATAAACCTTGCCTCCGTGCTGTACAACAAGCTGGAGGGCGACGTGGTGCTGCTTGCGGTCAATACCCTTGGCGTGCTGTATGTGCTTGAGGCAGGCGATACCGTAAACAGCTTAGCCGACCTTGCGGGCAAAACGCTGTATGCCACCGGTCAGGGCTCCACGCCGGAATACATACTTAATTACCTGCTTGAGGCCAACGGCATGACGGATCAGGTCACCGTGGAGTACTATACCGAACACAGCGAGCTTGCAACGCTGATGGCCGCCGGCGACGTAACGCTGGGTATGCTGCCCGAGCCCAACGTATCCGCGGTGCTGGTAAAGAACGACGCCGTGCACGTTGCGCTGGATCTTACCGAGGAGTGGAACAGCGTCAGCGATACAGCGCTGGTGCAGGGCTGCATAATCGCAAAGCGCAGCTATTACGAGGCAAACACCGCTGCGGTGGAGAGCTTCTTGACCGACTATGCCGCATCTGCGGAGTATGTGAATACCAACGTTGACGAGGCAGCAACGCTCATGGAGACTTACGGCATACTGGCCTCTGCCGCCATAGCGAAGCAGGCCATACCCAAGTGCAACATTGTATGTATGCAGGGAGAGGACGCGCAGGCAGCCGCCAGCGGTATGCTCAAGGTGCTGTTCAACGCCAATCCCAAGAGCGTAGGCGGCGCGTTGCCCGGCGACGATTTCTACATAGCGGGCAACTGATCTCCCGCCCCGACAGGCTTTTATGTGGAGTAAGCTTCCAAAACCCGTACGGGTAATAATAATTGCTGCGCTGTACGCGGCGCTTTGGCAGGCTGCCTCGCTTTTAGTGGGCAGCCCGCTTAAGCTCCCCTCCCCGCTTCTTACATTACGCACCTTTTTCAAGCTTGCCGCGACCGGCTACTTTTGGGCGTCCATAGCCGTTACGCTGGCGCGTATATGCGCAGGCTTTTTGATGGGTATGATCGCAGGCGTGCTGCTTGCGGCGCTGTCCGTGACCAGCAGCTTTATAGCGGATCTGATCACCCCGGCGCTGTCGCTGATAAAGGCTACACCCGTCAGCTCGTTTATACTGCTTGCGCTGCTATGGCTGTCCGGCGGGCTTACGCCGGTGCTCATATCCTTCCTTATGGTAATTCCGATGGTGTTTGCCACGGTGCGCCGCGCCATATTGGATGTGCCGAGTCAGCTTGTGGAGATGACGAAGTTTTTCGGGTTGCCCCTCAAGCGGCGGTTGAAGCTGTTGTACATCCCCAGCGTAAAGCCGCAGTTTATCGCATCCGCCACGACCGCGCTGGGCTTCGCGTGGAAATCCGGAGTGGCGGCGGAGGTGCTGTCCACACCCAGGCTTTCCATCGGGCGCAGCATATACGAGAGTAAGCTGTACCTGGAAACCCCTCAGCTGTTTGCGTGGACGGCAGCGGTGATACTGCTTAGCGTGCTTATAGAAAAGGTGTTTGTCTGGCTTATAAGGGGGCGCGTATGATAGAGCTTCATGACCTGACCTGCGGCTATGACGGCATCTACCCTGTAAAGGAGCTTTCCGCGCAGCTTCCGAGCACCGGGCTTATAGCGATAACCGGCGCGTCGGGCTGCGGCAAAACCACGCTTCTGAGATGCCTTGCGGGGCTGCTGATGCCTGCGTCGGGAGGGGTCTCGGGTTTACCCAAAAAACTCTCCATGGTGTTTCAGGAGGACAGATTGCTGCCCTGGCTGGGCGTGCGGGAAAACGTACTGCTAAGCAACGCGGCAGGTGATGCGGACATATGGTTGGATGCGGTTGAGTTGGACGTGTCTGCGCGGGATAAGCCAATAGCCGAGCTTTCCGGAGGTATGCAGCGCCGTGTCGCCATAGCCCGCGCACTGAACTTTAAAGGAGATGCGCTGCTTATGGATGAGCCGATGAAGGGACTGGACGCGCAGCTTGCCCGCCGCATAATGGGGCGCATACTCAAGCTGTACCCGCTGGTAATCATCACCGCCCACGAGGAGGCAGAGGGCGCCGCCATACTGCATCTACGGTAGCAAATAATAAGAGGCTGTCCATTAGGATGGACTCTTTACGTTGACTGCTTCGGCAACGCCACCGTAATGACGGTTCCACACCCAATATTGCTATCCAAACTGATTTCCCCTCGATGCAGCAGCACCGCGTGCTTGACGATGGAAAGCCCCAGTCCCGTGCCGCCCGTCTCTTTGGAATGACTTTTGTCAACACGGTAAAAGCGTTCAAAGATGCGCGCCTGATGCTCCTTCGGGATGCCGATGCCGTTGTCCTCGATGGTTAGTACGGCGGATTCACCCTGTTCCGCGACGCTCACGTGCACATAGCCGCCCTCGTGATTGTATTTTATGGCGTTGTCGGTGAGATTATAAGCGATTTCGTAGAGCAGCGTTTTTATCCCACGAATCGCTGTTGGCTCGCCCGTCACAGTGAGCGTCACATTCCTTGCTGCCGCAGCATCCGAAAGAGAAGCCGCCGCGTCCCTGACGACCTCTGACAGATCGACTGGCGCCATTTCCATTTCGCCGCCCTCGTCAAGCTGCGAAAAGGCGGATGATGTCGTCGATGAGGGTGACGAGCCTTGCCGCTTCCGTGCGTATATGCCCCGTAAAGCGTGGCATATCCCCGGGCTTGACAAACCCGTTTTCTATAAGCTCTGCGCTGCCCATGATGGACTGGAGCGGCGTTTTTAGTTCGTGAGAGACGTTCGCCGTAAACTCGCGGCGCTGCCGCTCCGCCATTGCCTTTTCGGTAATATCAAATGCCAGTATGACCGTTCCCGTCGTTTCTCCATCGCTCACAATGCGGCTTGCGTCGATCTCATACTGCCGGGCGTTGCGGGTGATGGTCGTGTCACCGTGGCCGTTTACTTTTGCTGAGTTGACTGCCTGCTGCACCTCGCGGCTTCGCTCCACGGTCAGAAAATCCTTGCCCACAGCACTTTCATCTGTGCCAAACAGCGTATAGGCCGCAGGATTGATGCTGACAATGCTTCCTTTTTCATTAAGCAGCACCAAGCCCTCGTTCATATGGTTCGTAATGGACGCAAACTCGTCCTGTTTTTCACGCAGCACGCTCATCTGCGCGTCAATCTGCCGCTGCTGATGTGCAATTCGCAAAAGGAGCTGCGATAGCTCGGGATAGGCATCGTTATCCAGCGGGTGTTCAAGGTCAAGCGCGTTGATGGGCGCTACGGTACGCTTGGTCACAAAGCTTGCTAAAATAGCAGAAAGTACGATCGCGCAGGCGAGTACAATACAGACCGGGGTGAGCATACCCAGCAGCAATGCAAACACACTGTTCTGCGTGATCGAAATGCGCAGCACGTTCCCGTCAGATAAGCACATTGCCTGATATAGCGTCTTTTCGGTCAGCGTTGCTGACATCCGCTCACTCTCGCCGTTACCCGTCGACAATGCCTCCCGTATTTCCTCGCGCTGTGCATGGTTTTCCATGGTGGCGGCGTCCGCTTGGTTGTCATACAGCACCGTTCCGTCCATAGATACCAGCGTCAGCCGGTAGGTATCGGGCTCCAGTCCGGAGAGCCAATCCATGCCGCCCGCTTCCACACCTTGCGCGGCAAGAAAAAGCTCGCTTTGCAGCTGGCTTTTTTGCACGGCGGAAAAATGATTGTACAGCACGCCAACGATGACCGCAAAGCAAAGAAGCAGCACGGATAGGGCAACGGTCAGTATTGACCAAAATATCCGTTTCTTCATGCCTTTGCCTCCAAGCGGTAGCCAACGCCACGTACGGTTTCAATAAGGCTGCCCGCGCTGCCAAGTTTAGCGCGCAAGGTGCGTATATGCACATCAACCGTGCGCGTTTCACCATCGTAATCAAAGCCCCAGATGTCCGAGAGCAATTGATCACGAGTATAAACTCTGCCGGGATTTTCCATAAACAAATGGAGCAGTTCGTATTCTTTCAGCGTCAATATCACCCGCTCACCACTCACCGTCACGGTATGCTCCGTCATATTTACCGAGAGATCTCCAATCGTAAGGAGCTGCTTCTCTATTTTTGGCGCACTCCTGCGCAGTACCGCCTTGACGCGGGAGACCATCTCCATCATGCCGAATGGCTTAACAAGATAATCGTCCGCGCCGAGGTCGAGGCTTTGGATCTTGTCGTACTCCGCGCCCTTGGCGGTCGCCATGATAACGGGCAGGTCCCGCGTCCGGCTGTCCGCCTTCAGCCTTCTCAAGATCTCCACGCCGTCCTGGCCCGGAAGCATCACGTCAAGTATAACAAGCTCCGGCAACGCTGCGGCGACGGCTAAAAAGAACGCCTCGCCGTCGGGTAAGCCCACCGCCTCCAGTCCCACGGATTGCAGGGTGTAAATTTCGATGTCGCGGATGCTTGCGTCATCCTCTACACAGTAGATCATGCTTCATTTTCCCCTTTGTGTTTGCCCGTTACGGAGAATACCACCCATTCGGCGATGTTCACAGCATGGTCGCCGATGCGCTCAAAGTATTTGGCGATCATCAGCAAGTCAAGCGCGTACTCGCCGTCCTTAGGATTTCCTGCTATCATCGTGATAAGCGACGATTTCACCTTGATAAACAACTCGTCCACTACATCGTCATAAGCGACGACCGAAGTGGCAAGCGCAAGGTCACGCTTGACGAATGCGTCCACGCTCTCCGTCACCATCTTTTTTGTCGCCGTTGCCATGTCGCCGATGGGGGCGCAATCCCGTCCGGTTCTGCCATTCAAAAATCCGATTATCTCCGAAATGTCCTCCGCTTGGTCACCGATGCGCTCCATATCTGTGATCATTTTGAGTGCGGCGGATATCTGCCGCAAGTCACGCGCCACCGGCTGCTGCTGCAGCAGCAGCTTCAGGCACATGGCCTCAACAGTACGTTCCTTCTGGTCGATCTCGCCGTCGAGCGGCGCAACCTTGCTCGCAAGCGCCGTGTCGCCCGTCAATAGCGCCTTGGATACCATCGAAATCACGTCCTCGCACAGCGCGCCCATTTCGATGAGCTCACGGTTCAAAGCTGCAAGCTGTTCGTCAAACTTATTCCGCATTATCCGAACCTCCCTGTAATGTAATCCTCTGTGCGCTTATCCTCAGGATCGCTGAACATTTTTTCGGTATTACCATATTCGATCAATTCGCCTAACAGGAAAAACGCTGTGTTGTCGGAGATGCGGACGGCCTGCTGCATATTATGCGTTACAATAATAATAGTATATCTGTTTTTCAGTGCTGCGGCAAGGTCTTCGATCTTCGACGTGGAAATGGGGTCGAGCGCACTCGTGGGTTCATCCATAAGCAGCACTTGCGGTTCGACGGCAAGCGCCCTTGCGATGCAAAGCCGCTGCTGCTGCCCGCCGGACAAGCCCAGTGCGGACTTCTTTAATCTGTCCTTGACCTCATCCCAGATAGCGGCGTCGGTGAGCGCCCTCTCCACAATGTCGTCAAGCTTAACTTTGGATTTGACGCCGTGTGTTCTCGGCCCGTAGGCGACGTTATCGTATACGCTCATGGGGAACGGTGTGGGCTTTTGGAACACCATGCCCACATCGCGGCGGAGCTCGCTTACATCTACGGACGCATCATAGATATCCATGCCGTGATAGCGTACCTCGCCCGTAATCCTCACTCCTTGCACCAAATCGTTCATACGGTTTAGCGTTTTGAGGAACGTGGACTTGCCGCAGCCCGATGGCCCGATCAGCGCAGTGATGCTTTTTTCCGGAATGTCCATGCTGACGGAGCGGAGCGCCTGCGTCTGTCCATACCACAGGTTCAGGTCTTTGACTGTCATGATGCTGCTCAAACGTTTTTCCTCCTTTGGAAGTATTTGCCCACCAGCGTGGCGGCGAGATTGATTGTGAGCGTGAGAATCATCAGTATCGCGGCAATGGCGAACGCCACGCCAAATTCGCCCTGCTCCTTGGCGTATACATATAGGGCGACGGTAAGCGTTGCGCCCGCACTCGATAGCCCCGTAACGATGCCGTTGAGCGCGTGTGCAAATCCCGCCGTAAACAGGAGAGCCGCCGATTCTCCCAAGATACGCCCCACGGAGAGGATGCAGCCCGTAATGACGCCGTCCACACAGCCAGGAAGTACCACCGTGTAAATGACCCGCCACTTCCCCGCGCCGAGACCGAACGCACCCTCACGGTAACTCTGAGGCACGGTTTTGAGGCTCTCCTGCGTAGTGCGCATGACGGTGGGCAGATTCATGATAACCAGCGTCATAGCTCCCGCTATCAGCGAGGTCTGCATACCAAGAAACTGACAGAAGAATAGCATACCCACAAGGCCGTAAATGATGGACGGGATGCCTGAGAGCGTTTCCGCCGCATATTCGATGGCGGCTACAACCTTCCTATTCTTGGCGTATTCCGTCAGGTAGATCGCCGCACCCACCCCGAGGGGAAGCACCACAAAAAGCGTCGCCAGTACGATGTAAACGGTATTCAGAATATCTGGCAAAATGCCGATGCGATCCGACAGATAGCTTGGGCTGGTAGAGAGCAACTCCCATGTGATGTTCGGCAAGCCCTGCGTCATGACATAGCCGATCATAAACAGCACAAGCGCCACGGTCAGGCCCGTTGCCAAAAGCATGAGGATACGCATTACCGCCCCATATACCTTTCGCTTTCCCGACAAGGATTTCATTTTCATAATCAATGCTCCTTCCCGCCCTTGAGAACAAGGTTCAAAAGGGCATTGATCAGCATGATGAACAGGAATAATACTAGAGCGATGGAAAACAACGCTTCGCGCTGCAAGCCCGCCGAATAGGACATTTCACTTGCCACCGCCGTGGTGAGAAAGCGAACGCTCTGAAAAAGCGCGGGCATATTTGGCACGTTGCCGGACACCATCATCACCGCCATCGCTTCACCGATTGCGCGACCCACCCCCAATACCACCGCTGCGGCGATACCGCTCTTAGCTGCTGGAACGGAAACGCGAAACCACGTTTCGGCGTCCGTTGCGCCAAGCGCGAGGGAGGCTTGCTCATATTCCTCGGGTACGGCATAAAGCGCCGTCATGGACACCTTGACGATAGAGGGCAGTATCATTACAGCCAATACGATGATAGCCGCCAGCAGACTTGCGCCGTCCGGCACATGGAACAGGCTGCGGATAGCCGGAACGAGCACCAGCATCCCGACCAGGCCATACACGACGGACGGAATACCGGCAAGCAGACTCACCGCGCCTGAAACGATCTCCTTGACGTGCTTCGGCGCGGCTTTAGATAGATATACCGCCGTCAAAAAACCGATCGGTACGCCCAAGAGTATCGCGCCAGCCGTGCCATATACGGAGGTAAGGATGAACGGCAGGATACCGTAAGCAGGTGTTGCCGCCGTTGAAGCCCACTCCGTACCAAAGAGGAAATCTATCAGACCGATTTCTTTTATCGCAGGAATGCCGGATATGATGAGATACACGGTTATCAGCAGTACACAGCCCACGGTCACAAGCCCAAGTGCAAGGAATATCCCGTGGATTACCTTTTCCACCGTCTTGCGCGTATTGTTCGTTTTCTTCATCCTGTCAACCTCCCTTCTATAATCTGTTGTGGCGCCTCCCGCAATGAGAAGCGCCTTTTTCATTTTGTTTGTCAATAGACGGACACCGCACCTGCCGCAGATATGATCTCGGAAGCATCTGCCGAGGTGATGAAGTCATAGAACGCCTGCGCTGTTTCTGAGAGTGCCGTGCCGGTCTTAGTGATAAGCATGAACGGGCGCTGCACCACATAGCTTCCGTCCCTTACCGTCGCTTCGGAGGGCATGACGCCGCCCACGCGGATCACCTTGACCGTTCCCTTGATGGAGGCGAGTGAGGCGTAGCCAATGGCGTATGGGTTCTGTGCAACGGTCGCTATCACGTCGCCCGTGCTGGTAAGCTCCTGCCGATACTGGCAAGCGTCCTTTGTGCCCGTGATGCTTTCAAAGCCATCCCGCGTACCGCTGCCCGCCTCGCGCCCAATCAGAACGATTGCCGCGTCGCTGCCGCCGACCTCGCTCCAGTTGGCGATGCTGCCAGTATAGATGGCGGCTATTTGCTCCACCGTAAGATCCTCGACCGTGTTTGCGGGGTTGACGATGACCGCGATGCCATCATACGCCAGGAGAGTTTCTGTCAAACCCTGCGCCTTTTCCTCCTCCTTCAGCGCGCGGCTCGAAAGCCCGATGTCGCAGCGTCCCTCGGCCACAGCCGTGATACCGCTGCCGCTGCCCGTAGGATTATAGGTGAAGGTCACGCCGGAGTTGTCCAACATGAATTTCTCGCCCAGAGCGCCGATGACCTTTTCCATGGAGGTCGAGCCGTCGGTAGACACCGTGCCGCCAGTAGTCTTTGCCCCGCAGCCTGTAAATGCCATGACCGCCAGCATAGCCGCGATTACTAAACTGATAATCTTTTTCATTTCTTTTCTCTCCTTTTCATTTCTCGTCTTTAGCTTCTTCATATTTCCAGAATAAAACCGCAAGGTTAAATGAAAAAGAGAGTTGCTGTTAAATCAATGTAAAACGGACAAGGCTTTTCGACCCCGTCCGCTGACCATTATTCCAGTATTTCAGATTATGATTTCTTCCATTTGCGCTATTATCACGCTCGTCGCGCCCACCCACGCCATTTGGCCGTTCGCTTTCAGCTTTTACGTAATGCCCTGCGCTTTGACAATTTGCATGGTTACTCCCATATCCGTTTCTCACATATCTCGTTCTGTTCCGCAAGCCAATCCTCTTCAGGTACGCAAGCAGTTTGCACCTGTACCGTCCGGTGCGTCCTTCGCTTGCTTCCAGTCTGCTCATGTTTTCTGCCTGCTTGTGTTTTGTTATTAGAAGTGCTGAAAGCCGTTATGCGTAAGCAGTGCATAGCATTGCTCCAATAGAAATACCCGGATTTAAAGGAATTCGGGTAAATAAACGGCAAATCCGAACCCCTCGCATATCGGTGCCGGGTTCGGATTTACACGGTTTGGAGGATAGCACCGTTCAAATACAAAACGCGCCCGGTAGCGCCGTTCCCATTTATTCCGTGTGCTTCGTGCACACCCTCTGATTTCGTATTCGACGAGCGGCAAAATCGGTACAGAAAATGCTCATAATCCACCAAGCAAACGGGAAACTATCAATCGCAATCAAGGTCCACAATCATTTTCGCACATTCTCTGCATGCATAAGCAGTCGGAAACTCGGGGATCGTTTGAAGCAAATAGGGGGGCAAGGAGATCGCCCGATGTTTACTCATTTCCCTTTCTGAATACAACTTTGGCATGGTTTCTCCGTCAGGCAAGAAATACACTCCGCCTCTGCTCCTGATTGTGCCCTTTTCCATTTCTTTACCGCAGTATGGACATTTCATGTCAGCACCTCCATATATTCCGATTTATCGATTAGTCGCAAAATATAAATAATCTCCACTTGTAGTTCGATTCAAATTATAAAATAGGAACACGGTTTTATCAACTATCGTATCAAAAACTGCGTCCTTACATGGTGGAGACTAAGGGATTCGCCCGGCGGCGCTGGGGCAGCGCCGCCGCCAGCCCGGGGAACTAAAAAACAATTCACCGGATTGTTTTTTGCCGCTGCGGCGGTCGTTCCCTTCGAATCCCCGGGGGGTTGCACACAAATATAAAAGGCCCCGTATCGGAGCCTTTTATATTTATGGTGGAGACGAGGGGATTCGCCCGGCGGCGCTGGGGCAGCGCCGCCGCCAGCCCAGGGAACTAAAAAACAATTCACCGGATTGTTTTTTGCCGCTGCGGCGGCCGTTCCCTTCGAATCCCCGGGGGGTTGCACACAAATATAAAAGGCCCCGTATCGG
>CAZXRQ010000054.1:0-12762 GCA_964642795.1 uncultured Oscillospiraceae bacterium
CGCGGGTCGCCAGACCGGATTTAACATTAAGGGCGTCGGCCCTTAATAATCCCGGAGTTTATCGACAGTCTCAGGGCGTCCGATAGAAGCGGACGCCCTGCGGGTACATATAATATTATCAGGCAGCCTTTACCTTTTTTTGTGCTTCTCCTGCGGCGGTATCTCCCCCGCCTTGATAAGCGCGAGCTTTGTTGCAACAGGTCCGACAAGCTCGTACACCAGCGTCGCACACAGTACTACGGCCTGTATCTGTGCGCCATGCTCCGGCAACGCCGTTACGGCTATCTGTGCCATACCTATGGCTACGCCCGCCTGCGGCAACAGCGTTATTCCCAAATACTTGCGCACGCTGTCCGGCGCCTTTACCACTGTGGCGCCCAGCCAGGCTCCCGAATATTTGCCTATACTCCTAAGCAGAATATATGCTACGCCCAGCAGCCCTACGGTGGGGAGTATAGCAAGATCCAGCTCCGCTCCCGAAATAACAAAAAACAGCATAAACAGCGGCGGAGTCCATGCATCTGCCGTCTCGAATACCTCCTCGGCGTCGCTGCGCAGATTGGCCAGCATCGCGCCTATGCTCATGCACAGCAGCAGGTCTGACAGATTGAACCTGTCCGCTATCGCTACACCCGCGAATACCGCGGCGATACATATGCACAGCCTGTTGGCTTTGGAGTGGAAAAACCGCATTACCAGCGTGCAAATAAAGCCAAGCGCAGCGCCTACAAGCAGCGACAGCAGGATCTCAAGCAACGGCTTAAACACCATCGCCTCTACCGTCGGCACGCCGCCTGCCGATATTGCCTGCACAACTGACAACGATATGGAAAATACTATTAGCCCCACGGCGTCGTCCATTGCGACAACCGGCAGCAGGGTATTTGTAAGCTGGCCTTTGGCCCTGTACTGGCGCACTACCATAAGCGTAGCAGCAGGCGCGGTTGCCGTAGCTATGGCGCCCAAAACGAGCGCTTCCGACATATCAAACCCGCACAGGCACAGCACAGCATCTACCAAAGCCACCGCAAGCAACGCCTGAAACAGCGTTATCACGATGATGCTCGTGCCTATTTTCTTTATAGAGGACAGCTTGAACTCTGCGCCGATGGAAAATGCAATAAATCCCAGCGCCATAGTGGTTATAATGTTCAACCCCTCCAGCGCGTCAGCGTTCACCAGGTTAAAGCAGTACGGTCCGATTAAGAGTCCGGCCACAAGATAGCCCGTTACGTTGGGCAGCTTCACAAGCTTAGCCAGGCGCGTCAGCAGCAGCCCCGCCGCCATTGCAACCGCCACATAAAATAATTCATTCATATTAATCAGATTATCTATCGCTTATCTGTGCGATACCCCTTCCCAATTCATTACAGGCACCGTAAACAAAATGCCTGTGTTGGGCAGATTGAGGCTGCCGCAGACTTCGTGTATAACATCCTTTACCTTTGCCACATCCTCATCCTTCAGCACTATAAAGAGCATCTTGCCCGACTCGTGCTGGGGATTTAGGAACATACGCAATGAGCCGAATATTGGTGGCGCCTCGATATCCGATTCATTCAGCGCGGTAAGCATTCCCTTGCAATCCACGGTGGTTGCGCCGCTTATATTTGCCTCCATAAGCCGAGCCAGTATGGGCGACATCGTATCCGTATTATTGCTTATATATACAAACAACTGCATGCCGATACTTCCTTTCCTTTATTCGAGTATTCGGAAACGGAATATACATCTTTTTTTTGCTTTTGTCAAGGCTGATGAAAGATGCCGCACAAGCACAAAGAGATAGTATATTCTCACACGTCGCCACTTGACGCAACGTCATAATCGGTTATAATAAATTAGACTTGGTATTAAGTCATCGTATGGTTTTTTACTCTTTCATACAAAATCAGACAGGAAGTGAAGAAATGGCAGGTTATATCGTTAAAAGAGTGCTCATGGCCGTGCTTGCATTGCTTGTAATTGCGTGCATAACGTTTTTGGTCATGAACATGGTGCCGGGCGGCCCGTTTCTTTCGGAAAAATCGCCCTCACCGGAGGTTTTAGCTGCGCTTGAGGCTAAGTATGGGCTGGATAAGCCTCTTGGCACACAGCTTGTAAACTACTTAAAGGATCTGCTCAAGGGAGACCTCGGCGTATCCTTCAAAATGCAGAAAAACAGGCCGGTCGTGACTATAATTAAAGAAATGTTCCCCACATCGGTAAAAATCGGCGTAATCGCGCTCATCAATGCAATCATCATCGGAATACCCATCGGCTGCATAGCCGCCTACAACCGCGGCAAGCTTATTGACAGCATACTGCGTGTGGTGATGACCATTGGAATATCTATACCCGGCTTCGTCGTTGCTACGGTGCTGCTGGTGGTGCTCAACGTTAAATTGCAGCTTCTTCCCGGCACAGGGCTAAGTTCATGGCAAAACTATATTATGCCCTGCTTCGCGTTATCGTTTTATCCGATGTGCTACATCGGCCGGTTAATGCGCTCCAGCCTGCTGGACGCCATCAACGCGGACTATGTGCGCACCGCCCGCGCCAAGGGCCTGCCAACCCGCTCCATAATATTCAAACATGCGCTCAGAAACTCGCTTATTCCGGTCATCACCTACCTTGGGCCGCTCACCGCGTACATACTTACCGGCGGCTTCGTTGTGGAGACCGTGTTCAGTATCCCAGGGCTTGGCCGATACTTCGTGCAAAGCATCATGAACCGCGACTACCCGATAATCATGGGCACTACGATATTCCTTTCCGCGTTCGTCATAATGATGAACCTTGTGGTCGACCTGCTGTACAGGGTGGTCGATCCACGCATCAGCCTTACCAGCGGAGGTGACAACTGATGACAAGTAAAGCAAAAGGCTCTCTGCTGCACGTGGACGTAGAGCCCATCCTCAAGATGAACGAGCCGTACGTCTCCCAACCTGACGACTACGAGCCTGCCACCGCGGAGGAAAAAGCCGGCTTCATACCCCGTGCCAAATCGGTATCCTACTGGGCCGACGCTTGGCGCAGGCTCAAGAAGAACACCGTGGCTATGATCGCGCTGGTGGTTATAATACTGCTGTTCCTTTTTGCCTTCATCGGGCCGCTGTTTATGCCGTACGACTACTCCACCCAGATGCGCGGCGAGGAGAACTGGCCGCCGGTATGGAGCAATGCGGATGAGAGCTTTATCGCCAAGGCGGAGTCAAACGGCATAGAATACAGCCGCTGGACCCACATCCTCGGTACCGATAACCTTGGCCGCGACAACCTCACTCGAATAATGTACGGTACCCGCATATCCATGGTGATAGGCCTCGTCGCCTCCGCCATAGTACTGATAATCGGCGCGACGGTCGGCTCCATTGCGGGCTATGCCGGCGGCGCGGTGGACGTTGTGATAATGCGTATAACGGAGGTGATATACTCCGTCCCGGATGTATTGATAGTGCTTCTGCTAAGCACCGCAATGAAGCAGAGCATGACGGAATACATCAATACCCATACCAGCGCATGGGCTACTTTCCTAAATACGCTGGGAGGCAACCTCATAGGTATATTCATCACATTTGCAATAATTTACTGGGTAGGCATGTGCCGCATAATCCGCGGTCAGGTGCTTATGCTCAAGCAGCAGGAATACGTTACGGCGGCAAGAGCGCTGGGCGCTTCCTCAAACCGCATCATTAAAAAGCACCTGCTGCCCAACTGCATAGGCCAAATAGTCGTTACCACCTGCCTGCAGATCCCCTCGGCCATATTCCTCGAATCCTTCCTGTCCTTCCTGGGTATGGGCGTTTCCGCGCCGCTTACCAGCCTTGGTTCCATGGCAGCGGAGGGGCTTTGCGGCATATACTCGTACACATACAGGCTTATAGTGCCCGCTGTGGTGCTAAGCCTTATGATACTGTCCTTCAACCTGTTTGGCGACGGCCTGCGCGATGCGCTTGATCCGCGCCTGAAGAAATAAGGGGGCGCAATATGGAGCAAAAAAACAAACTCCTTGAAGTAAAGGATCTAAGGGTATCGTTTTTCACCCCCGCAGGCGAGGTCAAAGCCGTTGGCGGCATTTCCTACGACCTGGACGACGGCGAGGTGATGGGCATAGTCGGCGAGTCCGGCTCCGGCAAGAGCGTGGAAGCGTTTTCCATCATAGGCTTGCTGCAAAGCCCGGGCAAGGTCATCGGCGGCACTATCAAATTCCAGGGCGAAAACGTTCTTGATTACGACAAATCCAGAATGGAGCATTTTCGCGGCAACGAGATAAGCATGATATTCCAAAACCCCATGACATGCTTAAACCCGGTATATACGATAGGCAACCAGCTTATCGAAGCGCTGCAATGCCACAATAAGGACGTTTCCAAGTCCGAAGCGCACAAGCGTGCCGTTGAAATGCTGGAGCTGGTCGGCATACACGAATCCGAGCGCCGCATGAAGCAGTATCCGCATGAGCTTTCCGGCGGTATGCGTCAGCGCGTTATGATCGCCATGGGCCTTATCTGCAACCCAAAGATACTGATTGCGGATGAGCCTACCACCGCGCTGGACGTGACCATACAGGCGCAAATACTCGAGCTGATGAAGAATATAAAGGAAAAAACCGGTATGGCTATAATCTTCATCACCCACAACCTCGGCGTAGTCGCGGACATTTGCGACCGTATATCCGTCATGTACGCCGGCAAGATCGTGGAGCAGGGACCGGTAGACGAGATATTCTACTCCCCCTCCCATCCTTATACCCGCGGCCTGCTCCGCAGTATGCCCCGCGTGGATGCGGAACAGTACGAGCGTCTTATCCCCATCGAGGGCACGCCCGTGGATATGCTCAATCCTCCCAACGGCTGCCCCTTCGGCCCCCGGTGTGAGCATTGCATGAAGATATGCCTCAGGCAGGCTCCGCCCGATATTACCGTAAGCGAGGGCCACAGGGCCGCCTGCTGGCTGCTTAATATGGAAGACAAGGAGGCCGCTGAAGATGAGTGAAAACAACGCGCTCGTTCAGGTCGAATCCCTGCGCAAGTTTTTCCCGGTAAAAACCGGAATGTTTACTAAAAAATACGTTCAGGCGGTGGAAAATGTTTCGCTTGAAATAAAGCGCGGCGAAACGCTGGGGCTGGTGGGCGAATCCGGCTGCGGCAAGACCACGCTGGGCCGTACCATACTGCGCCTGTATGAACCCACCGCCGGCCGTATTATCTATGACGGTGTGGACATTACCGAAGTAAATATGCTGCCCTACCGCCGCAAAATGCAGATCATATTCCAGGATCCTTCGGCATCTCTCGATCCCCGTATGACGGTTGGCGAGATAGTCGGTGAGGCAATAGACATCCACAGCCTCGCCTCCAGCAAATCCGAGCGTTCCGATATGATCGAAGGCCTGCTGGAGCAGGTCGGCCTTAACTCAGAGCACTCCAACCGCTACCCGCATGAGTTTTCCGGCTGCCAGCAGCAGCGCATTGGTATAGCGCGCGCGCTGGCGGTTCAACCCGAGTTCATCGTATGTGACGAGCCCATAAGCGCGCTGGATGTATCCATACAGAGCCAGATAGTCAATATGCTTGAGGATATGCAGAGCGAGCTTGGGCTTACTTACCTTTTCATAGCGCACGATATATCCGTTGTGCGGCATATATCCAACCGCATCGGCGTCATGTACCTTGGCAGCCTCGTGGAGCTTGCGGACAGCTACGAGCTTAACAAGCATCCCATCCACCCGTACACGCAGACGCTGCTCTCCGCCGTACCCGTGCCTGACCCCAGGGTAAGCCGCGAGAAAAAGCGCATAGTGCTTCAGGGCGACGTCCCCAGCCCTATCGATCCTCCGTCCGGCTGCCGCTTCCACACGCGCTGCCCGTACGCAAAGCCCGAGTGCTCCGAAAAGGCGCCGGAAATGCGTGAGCTATCCCCCGGACACTATTGTGCCTGCCACATAGTTTGACGCGAACAATCACCGTAATAAAGCCACATGTAGACCCGTTATACTTGACGATTTCAACATGCGGCTTTATAATATATAGGTTCCAATATGGAACGAAAAAAACTGGAGGAGAATAGAATGAAGAAATTTCTGGCAATCCTGCTTGCGCTGGTAATGGTAGCAGCGCTGGTCGCCGGCTGCGGCACCACCAATGAAGCTACCACCGAGGGTGGAACCACCACCGAGGGAACCACCGAGGAAGCTACCGAATCTGAGCCGTTCAATCTGAACGTCAACTTTGCTTCAGAGCCCCAGACCATTGACCCCGCCCTCAACAGCGCTGTTGACGGCGCCGTTATGATCAACCACATGTTCGAAGGTCTGTACAAGTGGGTTGACGACGGCCAAGGCAATGCTACGCTGGCGCTGGGCCAGGCTGCTTCCGTTGAAAAGAGCGATGACGGCCTCACCTACACCTTTACCCTGCGTGACGATGCTATGTGGAGCGATGGCCAGCCTGTTGTGGCTGCCGACTTCGTATACTCTTGGCAGCGCCTCGTAACCCCCGCAACTGCGGCGGATTACAACTACATGGCTGACATCCTGCTCAACGCCAACGAGATCATGGCCGACGAAATGACCCCCGACCAGCTCGGCGTTACGGCGCTTGATGACAAGACCCTCGAAGTTAAGCTGCACACCGCTTGCCCGTACTTCGAAGAGATCATGGCGTTCCCCGCCTTGATGCCTGTCCGTCAGGACATAATCGAAGCCGCTAGCGACCAGTGGACCTTTGATACCGCCACCTACATTGGCAACGGCCCCTACAAGATGGAGTCCTGGGAGCACAACGCATCCATCGTGCTGGTTCCTTCCGAGACCTATTACGATTATGCGAACCTTGGCCCCGATTCCATCACCTTCGCGCTGATGGATGACGCCAACGCCATCTATGCCGCCTATCAGAGCGGCGAGCTCAACTTCATCGAAGAAGTGCCCGTAAACGAGATCGCAGCTCTGCTGGCTTCCGGCGAGCTGAACATCGACCCGTACATCGGCACCTACTATGTATGCTTCAACACCCAGCTGGCTCCGTTTGACGATGCCCGCGTCCGCAAGGCCTTCAGCCTTGTTATAGACCGCAACTACATCGTTGAGCAGATCACCCAGACCGGTCAGGTTCCTGCAACCGGCTTCGTGCCCGCCGGCATCAATGACGCCGCTGGCGCTTCCGGCGACGACTTCCGCACCGCGGGCGGCGATTACATGGATGTCAGCGCAGCGGCCTATGAAGCCAACTGCCAAGAAGCACGCACACTGCTGGCCGAGGCTGGCTATGCTGATGGCGTAGGCTTCCCCGTTGTTGAATATCTGTACAACACCAGCGATAACCACAAGGCTATCGGCGAGGCGCTGCAGAACATGTGGCAGACCCAGCTTGGCGTTACCGTCAACCTCACCAACCAGGATTGGGCAGTCTTCCTCCAGACCCGTAAGGACGGCGGTTATTCCATCGCCCGTAACGGCTGGATAGCTGACTACAACGATCCCATGAGCTTCCTTGATATGTGGCTGACCGGCGGCGGCAACAACGACGCCCAGTACTCCAATCCCGAGTACGACGCCCTTATCCAGGCTGCGAAATCCACCTCTGATCCCGCCGAGCGCATGAGCCTCATGCACCAGGCTGAGGATATCCTCATGGGCGAGGATGTTGTCCATGCGGCTATCTACTTCTACACCAACAAGAACATGCATCAGGGCTTCACCGGCATGTATTACACCCCGCTGGGATACTACTTCTTCGGTTATACACAGCCCGAGGCGTAATAGCTTAACAACCTAAGCTAAACTAAAGGCGGCAGGTCATCCTGCCGCCTTTTGCATAACACGTTTTTTACTCACAACCACTTTTTTCGCTTGAACCAAATGATAAGCCCTATGCCCACAGCAACCGACAGCAGTATTACTCCAAAATAGCCATAGCGCCATAAAAGCTCCGGCATAAATTTGAAATTCATACCGTACCAGCCCGTTATCAGCGTCAGCGGCAGGAAAATTGCCGCAACTACCGTAAAAATCTTCATCAGCTTGTTTTGCTCGATGTCTATTTGGCTTTGGCAGGCCTCGCGCATCTGCGTAACATAATCGCGCAGGCTCATTACATTGCTGCAAAAATGCGCCGCGCGGTTGTTCACGATATTGAAAAGTCGAACTCCTTCCTTAGTAAAAAGCTCGTTATCGTTTGCGCCAAGGTGATCTGTGATAGTGTCCAGCTCTTCGTAGTAGCGTTTTAGCCGCAAAAGCTCCTTGCGGAAATCGCGGATGCTGTCAAGGTAATCGCTGCGCGAGTTCTGCAGCACTGCGTCCTCCGCATTGGTTATCATGGTCTCGTACTGCTCAAGCAGCTTTGCGTCCTTTGACAGCAGCGCCACAAAAAACAGGTAAAGCGTCCTCTCGTTCGTCTTTGTCTCGGTAAGCAGCTCACAGCATTTGTCGTGTGACCGCTCGTCCTCGCAGAAAAAGAAAAGGTCCTCGCGATCTATGTATATCATGATCTGCGATACAGCCGTTTCCTCCGTGCTGACGTCATACCATTGAAACGCCATCAGATCGTGGTCGCTGAAGCCCTCGAAGGATTCGGTAAGCTCGCGGCCGAGGTATTCTATTATATCCTCATCCAAATATTCAGAGTATTCGCTGATCTGCTTTTTGTATAAAACTTTTTGCATAGCATTACCTCGCATTTCCGGTAAGCGGCACAACACCGTACACTTGATTATAATACGCCCCAACCAGCTGGCACAAGTAAAACCGGCATTGCAAAACCAAAGGCGGCGTATACTACCGCCGCCCTGTTTGCAGGTGTTATAAATACGTTCTATTTCTTCGCGTCCGCATCATCGGCTCTATGTCCCGGCATCAGCAGCACCAGCAGCAAGAGCAATTCCGTCACCATGAAAAACGGCCAATCCAGCCTGCAGAAGCCGCGCAGCGCGAATAACAGCATCAGCAGCGATAACGCAACGAATGCCGCGATACGCAATGCGATGCCCCTTTTGCGCAGCAAGAGCAGGCATAGCAGCGCCAGTACGCCCGCCAGCGCCGTAAGCCAATGCCAGAAGCACGCCTTTGCTTCCTCTGCCGGAGCGCCGGACGCCGCAGTCGAACCGTCGGTTTCCATCGGTGCTTGCGCATCCGTTACGGCAGGGGGGATCCCCTCACCTTCCGCCTCTGCGGTTACGTACGGCGTTTCATCTGGCGTTTCGGTGGCCGAGGGAGTATGCGTAGTATGCGGCCTTGAAGTCCTGCCTGGCGTAGGTGAAGGCGTAGGCTCCGCCTCGGACGCCCGTCTGGCAAAGCTCGCCTCTATGGTATGCGTTGCAGCCAAATCCTCGAAGGTATACTGGTTGACGGCTCCGATGGACACCCCATCTACCTTGACGGAAGCAATCCTATATCCGTTGCTTGCCGTTATGGCAAACGTCACGTCGCTGCCCGTATCAAATACGCCGCCTTCCGGGGAAATCGTGCCGCCGCTGCCCGCCGCAGCCGTGATGGTATACTGGTCGTTCACGGTAAACGCTACGTCTGCCTGCGCGCTGGTGCCTTCGGCGGTCGTTATGGTAAGCGTGCGCTCATATGTGCCGACCGCAAGCGCGGCATTGGGCTTGATGCGCACAACTGCGCTGTTCAGTGCTAAAATGGTAAGAGGAAGCGCAGCATCGATCTCGAAATCATCCAGGCTAAGGCTTTGTATGGTCACGGGCTTATTGCCAAGGTTGGATATCGTGATAGTCTGATAATCCGAAGGAGTGGCATAATCCGCAGCGACGGAGCCAAACGAAAGCGTACTCGGAGAAGCCGCTATGGTATAATCCGCAGCTATTACCGTTATCTCCACGGTACCCTCGGCCGTTGCCGTGCCGTCCGTTATGCGGTATGTAAATGTATCCGTGCCATAGAACCCTGCGGCCGGAGTATAGGTAAGCATGTCCGAATCCTGCTCATATATTGCGGTACTGCTGGCTTCGTTACCGGAAATACTGCCTTCTACAAATGTTATCGTAAGCCCCGTAGTCGTTGCGTTCAGCGTTTCGTCCATATCCACATCGTAGTCGTTTGCCATGAGCGGCAGCTGTACCGCCTCATCCTGCAGCGTTTGAGCCTCGTCTGTCACCGCTACCGGCGCATCGTTTACCTGAGCTACCTCTATGGTAATCGTGCCGGTATCAAATGCCCCGCTATTATCCGTGACCTTGTAATTGACCGTATATGTGCCGTTCCAATTCGCCTTTGGCGTGTAGGTCAAACAGTTCGTCTGCGCATTAAAATCCGTACTGGTGGCGTCAGAAGCGCCGGTAATAACAAAAGTAAGCGTTTCATCCTCGCCGCGCGCAAGGTCGGCGTCCGTGGCCAGCGCTGCGATATCCACCTGCATAGCCGGACCGTCCTCGTTCATATTCAGGGATGTATCGGTTGCCTCAGGCATATCGTTTACCGGGGTCACGGTCACGGTCACGTAGCCTGTGGCTGTCGCCTCGCCGTCTGTAAGCAAATAGCTGAATACATCCACGCCGTTGAAGTTCGCAGCCGGCGTATAGGTTAGCAAGCCCGTATTGGATGCGTATTCTACCGTACTGCTCAGCGTTCCGTCGGTAAACAGTCCGTTAAAGCTATTCGGCACAATATATATCGTATCCTGCTCGGCTCCGGAATTATCGGTGTCCACATCACTGTCATTTGCAAATATTTGGAACGTAACCGGCGTGTCCTCGGCAGTCGTTGCGCTGTCCGGGCCTGCGACCGGCACGTCGTTGACCTCTTCCACCGTCACAAGCACGGTAGCAGTCGCGGTATTGCCGTCGCTGTTGGCTATCGTATACTCGAAGCTGTCCGTACCGTACCAGTTGGCGCGCGGAGTGTATTTTATCTTATTGTCCGTTGTTACCACCGCCGTGCCGTTCGTGGGCGATGCGGATACCGCCGTCACCCTCAGCGTGCCATTGTTGCGTTCAGCCGTGTTCAAGTTCAGCACCGTATCGGAATCGATGTCCGAATCGTTCCCCGTTACGTCCACCGTAACGCTGCCGTCCTCGCTTACCCAGTCCGTCGCGTAGCCGGGCATAACTATATCCGATGGGGCGGTAGCATCGTAATTGCTTACTGTAAATGACAGCTCAGAGGAGTTGTTGCCTGCATAATCCTGCGCATAGAAGGTATAGCTGTTGCTACCCTCCGAGGAAACGGAAAAAGTATAGCTGCTGCCCGTAGCCACAAGTATGTCGTCGCCGTTGTAAATGGCCTTCACGCCTACCGCATCATCCGCCGTAACGGTAACGCTCACGGCCTCGTTGGTCCAGTCGCTGTCATAATCGGCCGTCAGCGTCGGCGCGGTCGTATCGCCGATTATGCTGCTTACGTTGGAAATGCTGGCGCTTAATGCCTCGGTATCGCTTATTATCACATTAAGGCTCACCAGCAGCCAGCGCGTCCCCACGGGAACGCTCACGCCATCCACGGCAAGCTGCGAGGTCTCCGCCTGCGTACTCGTGTGGCTATCGGATGCAGCCGCAGCCGCGTTGACCGCTGCCGACACGCTGGCGCCAAAGTGTACGGATAATATGCCCGTCGCGCTCGCGTTTTCCGTCTGATCGCCCACATTCGCTACCGCAAGCTGGGCGGAGGAGGACAGCGTTACGTTGCCCAGATCTATTGCGGCCAACAGATCATTGTCCTGAAGCTGCAGCACCACGGACGCCTCGCCCTCCGCGGAAGCAAAATTAAACTGGCTTCCGCTTTGAGACGCGCCGCTTACCGCCCAATAGCTGTTTATAGGTGACAAGTTGATGTTGAACTGGTCAACGGTGCCAGCGCGCGCCGGCTGCGAAGCAAGCAGCGGCAGCGCACAGTCCAGCAGCAGCACCATTGCCAAAAACACCGCCAGCCTTTTTATCCGAGCTACGCTTACACACAGCTGTATTCTATCTTTGTCCATAATTTCACATTTCCCACGCGCCTGATAACCAATGGTCCTTGATTCAAAATTTGTAGAAGTCATTCGCCCCGAGCATCAGCGTTTGTTTGAAAACGACAATTTTGCCGCGCTGCTCGGTGATAATTCACCTGTTATCGGAACAGTCGCGAGGCCATAAGTGTGTTCATGTTTTTGGGGTGATCGAAAATGCAGATGTATCTGACGGCGTCGATTAGGAGAAAAACGCAGTTGTTCAAAGTCAGACCGGCGCCGTCAAACAGCTCAAGCAGCGCTAAACCGCCCGTAAGCACAAGCTTTTCCGGTGAATAAAAGATAGCTGATGTTGGCACTCACAGCATCAATATAGCATTCTTATATGCTGGAAACGACCCAAACGGTCGTGGGTGCACGGGAATCCATGGCTCGCAATAATAGTTTGCGTCGTTTGTTCCCTTCAGGTATTTTGTGGGATCGCGGTACATTTCCACGCAGCAGCCTGCGGCAAACTCGCGTTCATTTAGCGCAGGAAGCTATTCCGAGAAGATTTCTGAGTTTATGTCTAACAGCGTGGGTGGTATTGCACCTTTGCAGTGGAAAACAGCCCAAGTAAATGCAGGAATGGTTTTGGCAACAAATCCTTCCAACCCTCCAACCCGTCCGAGAAAAGCAATTCCGTATAGAGGTCTTGATTGTACTCCTTCATGTACGCAAGCAGTTTGCTCCCATACCGTCGAATTTTCGCTTTGTTGATCTTCGTTCTGCCCGTTTCGTTACCATTCGTTTTATTGTTTCTAGACAGTGTTGAAACAAACAACAAATCCGAACCCCTCACCTATCGGTGTCGGGTTCGGATTTGCACGGTTTGGAGAAG